>JAEUVY010000115.1 GCA_016786565.1 Flavipsychrobacter sp. | reverse complement strand
TTGCAACCACATGATTAGCAATGAGTTCGACTTTAGTTATACAGAATGTTAGCATAGCGCATCAGGAACAACCAGAAGTAGGGTAGCCACCGATAATATATCTACCACCCGGCAATTCATTTGGCAACCTATCTTTGAGTTTTTACAATTTGCGTTTACTTTTGACAGAATAGAAAGCAGCGGAACAAAATGGCAACCAAACCGAATAAGAAACCAGCAGGTCAGCAACCCGTTCAGAACTCACAGCTACAATCTGCCCCCTCACGGCCGACGGTGGCACCCGCAGCACAGTCCGGCGACCTTTGGTCGTTCAGAAACCTGTGCATTCTCATAGGACTGGTGTCTTTTGTTGTGTACTTCAATTCTATATGGAATGGTTTTGTAATGGATGATGTCATGGTGCTCAAAGACAATCGCATGGTGCTGCGTGGCACCAGCGCCATACCTGAGCTCCTGTCTACCCCGCACATGAGGGGGTACCTCATCATCCCCAACGACCTTTACCGTCCACTGTCACTCGTCATGTTTGCCATAGAATACCAATTCTTTGGTTTGTCGCCGGCTGTGCACCACTTCTTCAATATCCTCACATTTGTCGGTTGCAGCGTCATGTTGTTCATAGTGCTCAACAAACTGTTCGATGGTAAGAAGATGGCAGTAGCATTCATGGCGGCACTCATTTTCGCTGTTCATCCTGTTCATACCGAGGTGGTTGCCAACATCAAAAGCCGCGACGAACTGATGTGTTTCTTCTTTGGCTTCCTGTCACTCAGCATGTACCTCAATTATATGAAGGACGGCAAGATGTCACAATTGTTGCTGGGCACCCTCATGTTCTACCTGTCCATCATTTCCAAGGAAACAGTCATCGCCTTTGTGGGCATCATTCCAATGATCTTCTTTTTCTACCGCAACGAAAGCAAGCAGCGCGCCATGATGATAACAGCGGGCACCTTGTTAGCCTTCGTCATTTTCATGGTCATCCGCACCTCGGTACTTAATGCTTACGATGCCAACCAGCCGGCTGCGCAGGTCGAGTTTATTGACAATGCCTTGGCTGGTGCATTCGATATGCCGCTGTCCGGCATTACAGTTTTTGCAACTAAGGTGGTGGTTATGGGCCATTACCTGCGCCTGATGTTTATACCATACCCGCTGCTCAGCACCTATTCATTCAATAGTATTCCGTTTGCCGATCTGGCAAGCATCGGTTTCTGGGTGTCGCTGGCATTGTATGTGGCTATGATCTATTTTATGGTCACTCGCTTCCTCAAAGACAGGAAAGACCCGTGGGCGTTTGGTATCATGTTTTACCTCGCCACTATCTTCCTTTTTTCCAACTTCCCTTTCCTCATGGGTGCCGAGCTCGCCGAGCGTTTTGCGTTCTTTGCCTCAGCCGGTACATGCCTGCTCATGGCACTCGCTATAGAGCACTGGATCATAAAGGTGAAAGATGCCGACATCACTGCCATGCGCAGCAGTAAGGCACTGATGGTGTTACTGCCGCTGTGCCTCGTATATAGCGGATTGACCATCGCCCGTAACTTTGAATGGAAGGACAACGTCACATTATACAAAGCAGACATTAAACGCTCGCCAAACGATGTGCGCCTGTACCATAACGTTGGTTCGGCGCTGGCCGAGGAGCTGTACGAACAGGAACCCGACACCCTGAAGAAAAAACAGATCGACGATGAGGCGCTTACCTACCTGCGCAAAGGTCTGGAGATCTACCCAAGCTATTCAAGCCTGTTTGTTGAGATGGCCCGCATATACGATCGTAAGAAGATGTATGACTCAGCCATTAAATACAACCAACTGGCACTGAAGTTCAGCCCCATAGATTTTACAGCCAACAACAACCTGGGTAGTGTGCTGCTCACCGCGGGCCGGTATCGCGAGGCCATCCCATACTTCCTGTTGGCAATGCAGTACAATCCCAACTTTAAGTATGCCTATCTCAATGTGGCGCGTTGCTATAATCAGCTGCAGCAATACGACTCAGCCGTGATCAACTACCGCAAGCTGTTGGAATTTGAACCGCAGAACCTCGAAGTGATACAGGAACTCGGCACGTCTTATTTTATGAGGCAGAAGTACGACTCAGCCAAGTACTATTACGACATCATTTTGCAGAACAAGCCCAACGATGCCAACACCATCAACAACATAGGCGCCATCTTGCTCAATACCAAGCAGTATGCACAGGCGGTTACTTATTTCCAGAAGGCAATTGCTGCAAATCCGGAATATTTCAATGCATATTCCAACCTGTCAAGGGCCCTTTTCTTCTCGGGTCAGTATCAGGCCGCTATCGACAATATAAACAAAGAGCTTCAGATCAATCAGCAGGCGGCCATCAACGATGTGCCGTACATCGCGCTGTCTTATCAGAAGATGGGCAACATGGCCAAGGCAAAAGAGTATGAGGCTATCTCAAAACAGTATTTCTCCAATTTCAAGCTCGAATAACAGCATCAGGAAAGAGCGTTGTTGAATACTATGAACCGTAGTCTGCTGTTATTTGTGATTGTCTTTTTGTGGTCCTATGCCACTGTCTCCGGGCAGGACACCTCCGTTGCGCCGTCTTCCTTCGGGATGGAGGTGAACGCCATTGGCGGGAAGATCATCAGGCATTCTGAGAAATTCCCTACCGATGTCCCGTCATTCTCGGTGGCTACAGATATCAACTTTGTCTGGCAGACCACCGGCAAAAAGGATTGGCACCAACGTCGTGGTTTTCCGGTGGTGGGCGTGGGCCTCACACTTACCGATTACCGCAGTAAGCACATTTTCGGTAGGTGTGCAGGGGTTTACCCCAATTTGCAGGTGCCCATCATCAGGTGGGACAATTGGGAATGGACCTGCCGCATGGGGGTGGGGCTGGCATATGTCACCGGCAAATACAAGCTGTTGTCAGATGTGGACACCCTCAATACTGCCATTAGTTCGCACCTCAACGCGTTCCCGGTATTTGCTACCGATCTGCGCTACCGGCTGAACGGTCACCTGGAGCTGCAGGGTGGACTCACCTTCACCCATATATCCAATGCGCTGTTCCGCGAGCCCAACCTCGGTGTCAACATGCTGGGCGGCCACCTCGGGGTGCGGTACTTTCCCCGCGCATCGCGGCCGGTGCAGCACCGCAGTACACTGCAGCCCTTACCCAACCGGTGGTTGTTGGATGTAAGGGGGGGTATATCCCACAAAGTGGCTCGTGCCACCGGCGATCCCATACTGCCTGCCTATATCGGTGCGGTTTCGGTGAGCCGCAGGTGGAAGAGTAAAAACAAGGTGTTCGCGGGTATTGATGCCGCTTATCACAAGGACGTATATGCATTCCTTATTACTTATGGGGTGGAGTACGGGCAGGAGAAACAACACTCCTGGGATGGCGGCGTCTTTCTGGGCAACGAGTTTATGGTGGGTAGGGTAGGTATTGTGGGTATTGTGGGCACCTATTACCGCCAGACCTTCCTCGACTTTGAACCCATTTACGAAAAGCTGGGTGTGAAGTACTACCTGCGCAATGTAGAGGAGGGCCCATTC
Organism: Flavipsychrobacter sp.; assembly: GCA_016786565.1. Lineage (GTDB taxonomy): Bacteria > Bacteroidota > Bacteroidia > Chitinophagales > Chitinophagaceae > Nemorincola. Next base: position 56,254 of record JAEUVY010000115.1, on the reverse strand, counting down.
AGGGAGGTTTACCTGTCCGCAATGCTCAATACCCACGGCATAGTGGCCGAGTATTCCGAGTTCGGATTAGGGGTTGCTTTCTGATGATTTGCCGAGGTGTCCGGGCGGTTTGTAATACACAGATTTACTTACCTTTGCGCCCATGCCAGCAATATCGAATCGTGGGGCGCACATGCCGCCATCACCCATAAGAAAGTTAGTTCCGTTTGCCAATGCTGCCAAGAAGCGTGGCACTAAGGTATACCACCTGAATATCGGTCAGCCCGACATTGAGACGCCTCAGGCTATTCTCGATGCCGTTCGCCACACCGACATGAAAGTGCTCGACTATAGCCCCAGCGAGGGTTTTGAGTCGTACCGCAAGAAGTTGGTGGAGTACTACAAACGCAACGATATTGATGTAACAACAGGCAACATCATCGTGACAACGGGTGGCTCAGAGGCAATCATGTTCGCCATAATGACCTGCCTCGATGACGGTGACGAGATCATTATCCCCGAGCCGTTTTACGCCAACTACAATGGCTTTTCAACCAGCGCGGGCGTAAAGGTCGTGCCAATACCATCGGGTATTGAAACAGGTTTTGCGCTGCCGCCTATCGAAGAGTTTGAGAAAGCGGTAACACCACGCACCAAGGCCATCATGATCTGCAACCCCAATAACCCTACCGGTTATCTGTACAGTGCAGAAGAGCTGAACGTGCTTAAGGAGATCTGCCTGAAACACGATCTGTTCCTTTTCAGCGATGAAGCTTACCGCGAGTTCTGCTACGACGGTCGCAAGCACATCTCTGCATTGTCTATCCCCGGTCTGGAAAACCACGCCATCCTGCTCGATACTATCTCTAAAAGGTACAGCGCATGTGGTGGTCGTATAGGTGCATTCGTTACCCGCAACCAACAGGTACTGGATGCGGCAATGAAGTTTGCACAGGCCCGTCTCAGCCCGCCATCGTTCGCGCAGATACTGGGCGAAGCCGCGGTAGACCTGCCATCTGATTATTTCGATGCAGTTCATGCCGAGTATACCTCAAGGAGGGACCTTCTCGTAAAACGCCTTACGTCTATACCGGGTGTCAAGTGTCCGTTGCCGGGTGGTGCGTTCTATGCCATAGCACAGCTACCGGTTGCCGACAGCGAGCGTTTCTGTCAGTGGTTGCTGGAGAGTTTCTCGCACAACGGTGCTACCGTGATGATGGCCCCTGCCGCAGGTTTCTACGCCACACCGGGCAAAGGAAGGAACGAAGTGCGCCTTGCCTACGTCCTCAATACCGATGCCATCAACGGGGCTATGGATTGCCTTGAAGAAGCATTGAAGCAGTACAAAGACTGATCCGATCTGTAACATCATTATTTGCAGAGGGGCTGTTTTCAACAGTCCCTCTTTTTTTCTCATTTTCCTGACAAAGGTCAGTTCCAACGCTGACCATCGTTACTTTGGCCCCTCTCGTTTGTAGCGAACTTTGTGCCATAAAATTCAAGGATATGAAGGTGAATATGTTGTTTGCAGACAGGGTTATCAGATTATTGGCTTCATTTGTATATCTGATCCTTTATTTTACAGGGGTTATCCATCAGGGTATAGGGTTGTGGTTGATGCCCGTTGCGGTTGTTTTTTTTATTACCTCCTACACAGGATTTTGCCCGCTATACGGTTTGCTGGGAGTAGGTGCAGGTAAGAAAAAGAGGATGGCACACTAATGTGCTGTTAGTCATCAACTCTTGTATTACATTGAATTTAATGGTAAAATCACTTTGCTTTTAACAAGCAGTGAATTAATTTTGATCTAACCAAAAAATACACAACACATGAAAAAACTGTTTTTTGTTGCCCTCGCGGCAGGTATGCTTTCTGCATCGCCAAGTCATGCAGGATTTATTATGAAGAAAAAGCCGGTAGCCATCGAGCAGGTTGCAGCAGGCGAGCCAACAGCAATGGCGGCAACACCTACCGACAACAGCACAGCTACTGCCACTCAGGCGCAGAACGCTACTGAAAAACAAACGATAGTTTCAAAACTGCTGAAAAAAGGTGGTGCGGAAATATCTAAGGGGCTTTACGTTGTTCTCGCGATCATCGGTTTCGGATGGCTGGCAATGGGCATCAACGACAACTTCGAAGGTTGGGATTGGGTGCTTTCTTTGGTGCTTTATCTGATAATGTGGTTGCCGGGTCTTATCTATTCTCTCGTGAAGATGAAGAAATACTACAAATAAGAATTAGCAAAGTCAATGTAATTTCAGAAGGATGCACCGAATGTGCATCCTTCTTTCTTTTGGGTAAAGTGACAATAAAATACGTTTCCTTATTTACCTGATTGCATGCGTTCCACCACAGGCATTATTCCGTTCACCAGTGAGTCCATCTCATCCGGGTGTGCTTTGTACCATACCATAGCACGTTCAAACTCGTCGCGCGTAACCTGGTGGTGTGCGAAGATGTCGGTGTAGAATGCAGTGAGTGAGTCGGCGTTTTTGGTGCCGGGTTTGTGCAGCGTGTCTTTGGTCATACTGCTATAGACCTCAGCTATATTGATGTCCAGCAGCAGTTTTTGCATCTTCTCCCGTGGGATGGGGGCATCCTTCGCCCCTTTATCGTTGCACGAGCTGGTGATCAACAATAATGAAGCCGCGATTGCTACGAAAAACTGATGAAAACGGAACGTCATTTAAGGGCGTTGTATTTGGCTGAGTTGGCCACATCGAGTGCAGACAACAAGGTTATGTATTGCTGACGTTCCTGCTTGGGGGTGAGTTCCAGCAATCTGATGAATTCGTCGCTTTTTGCGTTGAAGAGGAACTGCATGTAAATGGAGCTCGGGTTCTCTTTGTTCACCTGGTACAGCTTCTTGATGTTCACCATGATGCGGGTACGTGCTTCGGTGGGTTTCATTGACATGCTGTCCAGCCCTTCTCGGTGCATGGTGTACCAGAAACTGCGCACATCCTGAAAACGTTGGTTAAGCATCTGGTCTATCAGCCAGTAGCGGTTACGATTGTTTTCTATCGCTTTCCATCCGCCTATCCCCTTTCCCTCAGGTGCGTTGTTCACAAGACTCTGTGCCTTTTTCAGTATCGCAGTACCTCCATTGGGCGAAAAGCTGTCATTGTCCAGCCCTACAATGATATAGGCGTAATATGCCAGCATTGCAGTGAGGTTGCTGCTCAGTGCATCTGTTCCGTTCACGCGGTTGTCGTCAAAGTTCAGTGGGTTAAATGGCGAGAATTTGAACGCGAATTCTTTGTCTATGAAGTTGACCAAATTGGTGGTGTAGCTGGTGTTGTACACAGGGCGTGCGGCCTGGATACTGAATGTGCCTGTGAACGCGTACGGATCTCCACCCACATTGTTGGATACCAGATTGATGAAAATGCTGCATTCGATACGCTCAGAGGCCGAGTATTCCTCGGTTGTCCAGCGGTGGCTATTCATAAAGTCAGCTATCGCACGCTGCATGTTGGTGAACATCTGAGGGTCCACACCGGCACCGGTTATCTTGTCGCGCGTTATGGTCACTTTGCAGTTCAGTTCCTGGGCCATACCCGGAACAGCAGCTGCCAACAGTATCATTAAAGCACTAAACAGTTTTTTCAGCATAACGCAATTGAGTAATATGGTCAACGATCGCCACAGCGGCATCCGATTTGCTTTGCAGTTCCAACGGCACCACACTTCCATCTCTTTTCAGGATAGTGATCTTGTTGGTGTCGTGCCCGAAACCCGCACCCTCGTCGCGCAGCGAATTCAGTACTATCATGTCGGCATTCTTGCCATTTAGCTTTTTGCGGGCGTTCTCCACCTCATTCTCTGTTTCCAGTGCAAAGCCTATTAACGTTTGCCATGGTTCTTTTATTTTGCCCAGTGCCGCCAGCAGGTCTTTGGTGCGGGTAAGTTTCAGGCTCAGCTCGTCATCGGCTTTCTTTATTTTATTTGGTGCCTGTTGTGCCGGTTTGTAGTCGGCCACAGCCGCGGCAAGTACCGCTATATCACTTTCCTTTGCCACCACCAGACCGGCTTCATACATTTCATCAGCACTTTCCACGCGTATGATGTTGATAGCGTGATTGGCTGGTTGGCGCTCTATAGGTCCTGTTACCAGTGTTACCTGCGCACCGGCATCGGCAAGTGCCTCAGCTATCGCGATGCCCATACGGCCTGTAGAGAAATTACCAATAAAGCGCACCGGGTCCAGGCGTTCGTAGGTCGGGCCCGCAGTCACCATTGCCTTCATGCCGTCCAGTGGCTTGTTCTCGGCATTGGTGAAATAGGAGGTGAGCAAGGACACAATGTTCTCAGGTTCAGCCATACGTCCTTCACCCACCAAACCACTCGCCAGTTCCCCGAACTCAGTAGGTATCAGCTTGTTTCTGTATTCCTGTATCCGTTTCACATTGGCACGGGTAGATGGGTGCATCCACATATCTTCGTCCATAGCAGGTGCCACAAATACGGGGCATCTTGCAGATAGGTACACTGCGCATACGATGTTGTCGCACAGGCCGTTGGCCAGTTTACCCAGCGTATTGGCACTGCACGGTGCTATCACCATGGCGTCGGCCCACAGGCCCAGGGTCACATGGTTGTTCCAGCTGTCGCCCTCGGCTACACTCTGCAGCACCGGTTTGCCTGATACCGTTGAAAGTGCCAGCGGCGAAACAAACCGGGCACCCGCTTCCGTAAGCAGCACTTGCACCTCGGCACCGGCTTTCACCAGCAGTCGCACCAGGTGTGGTGTCTTGTAAGCGGCAATGCTGCCGGTCACGGCCAATACTATCTTCTTGCCTTTCAGAGACATAATGCTGCAAGTTACGCACTAATGAAAAGAAAACTAAGGCATCCGAGAGCTGTAACTACTGTTTTAAGATGTTTTTAGATAAAACTCCTATATGTTTCCCGTTTATACCATTCTCAATGCCTAATTTTGCACCCTGTTCATGGAATTCAAGCTAATGACTACTCACAATCAGAACGTCCCGATGACAACCTTTCTACGGAAAACCACACTGGCATTGTTACTGCTATCGACGCTTGCGGCCTGCAAAAACCGAAAGAAGGAACAACCCTCAACCCTCATCAAGGTTGACCCGAAGGAATGGGTGGACGAGCATACACTGTCTAACGCCGATAGCGTGACTGTGAAGCACCTGCACCTGGATATCACAGTGGACATGCCCAACAAACAGATAGGCGGTTGTGCCCTGTGGACTGTTGCTAACGACCACGGCAAGAAGGAGCTCATCCTTGATACCTACGGCCTCACTATCGACAGTACGCTGGTGGATGGCGTGAAGGTGGAGTACAGGCTTGACGGCGTGATCAAATACCTGGGCAGCGCACTGCACATTCCGCTGAAAGAGACATCAACCAAGGTCGCCGTTTACTACCGCACAGGTGCCAATGCCAAGGCGCTGCAATGGCTGAGCCCTATGCAGACCCATGACAAAAAGTACCCCTTCCTCTATACACAGTCTGAGGCGATATATGCCCGCTCGTGGATACCTTGTCCTGATGGGCCGGGCATCAGGTTTACGTACTCCGCAAGGGTAAAGGTACCCAAGGGACTGATGGCATTGATGAGTGCCCGCAACTCTGATGTGGTGAACGATTCCGGTATCTACCACTTCAAGATGGAGCAACCTATACCAGCCTACCTCATGGCGCTGGCCGTGGGCGACCTGGAGTTCAGGGGCATCGACGAACGCACGGGTGTCTATGCCGAAAAGGGCATGATAGACAAAGCCCGCTGGGAGTTTGAGAACGTGGGCCGCATGGTGGGCACAGCCGAGCAGTTGTACGGACCCTATCGCTGGGGCAGGTACGATGTACTGGTGTTGCCTCCGGGCTTCCCGATAGGTGGTATGGAGAACCCCAAACTCACTTTCTGCACACCTTCTATCATTGCCGGCGACCGTTCTTTGGTCAGCCTGATAGCGCATGAACTGGCCCATAGCTGGAGTGGTAACCTGGTGACCAATGCCACCTGGAACGACTTCTGGCTCAACGAGGGTTTCACCAACTACTTTGAGCGCCGCATCATGGAGCAGATGATGGGAGCCCAATATGCCGACATGCTTTGGGAACTGGGCTACCAGGACCTTGAAAGCACTGTTACTCACCTGGGTGCCGACAGCCGCGACACATGGCTGAAGCTGGAACTTAAAGGCCGCGACCCCGATGACGGCCTCAACGACATACCCTATGAAAAGGGTTGTCACTTCCTGCGTTTACTGGAGAAAAGCGCCGGCCGCGACCGCTTCGACAAGTTTCTTGTGAAGTACTTCGATTCGCACGCCTTCCGCACTGTTACTACCGAGACGTTCCTCAACTACATGGACACCGTGCTTATAGGCAAGGATACCGTTCTGCGCAAGAAACTCAACATCAACGAATGGGTCTATGGCCCGGGTATCCCAACAAACTGCCCACGTGCCGGTCATGAGTTGTTTGGCAAGGTGGATGCGGACCGTACCAAATTCCTGGCAGGTATGGATCCTAAGGAAATGTCATTCGTACACTGGAGCGCCCATGAGTGGCTGCATTTCCTGAGGGGGATGCCTGAAAGCCTGATGCCATCTCAGATGAACCAACTGGACGATGCCTTCCATTTTACATCCACCGGCAACAGCGAGGTGGCATGTATGTGGTTCATTCTGGCTATACGTACCAACTACTTCCAGGCCTATCCGGCTATGGAGCGATTCCTCAGTACTATCGGTCGCCGCAAATTTGTGGAGCCGTTGTACACCGAAATGATGCGTGCTCCTGCAGGTGAGGAAATGGCTAAACGCCTCTATGCGAAGTATAGGCAGAACTACCATCCGCTGGCGCAGGAAAGCCTGGATGAGATAGTACTGGGAAAACACCATTAACGGGTTAAGTACCACCGTTGCGCAGGGCTCCGATGTTGCGTTGGATGCCCTTCCATTTCGATCGTTTCATAGGCGATAGTTTGAATGTCTTGTTGAATGCTTCTTCCGACATAGCTTCCCATTCGCCCACCGAAAGATCCAGTATCTCCGGTATGGGGGTGAATGCGGGTTCGTGGTGTGGTTTTGAGAAGCGGTTCCAGGGGCATACATCCTGACAAACATCGCACCCGAACATCCAACCGTCCATTTTGGTTTGCAGGTCGGATGGGATGAGCGCGTCTTTCAGTTCTATGGTAAGGTAAGAGATACACTTGCTGCCATCTATCACTGTGGGTGATACTATGGCATCAGTGGGGCAGGCGTCTATGCAGCGGGTGCAGGTGCCGCAATGGTCAGTAGCAAAAGGTGCATCGGGTGCCAGATCGAGATCGGTAATGAGGGTGGCAATGAAGAAGAAAGAACCGTCAGTACGCGATATCAGATTACCGTTCTTGCCTACCCAGCCCAGGCCGCTGCGCACTGCCCAGGCACGTTCCAACACGGGGGCGCTGTCCACAAAGCCACGTCCGTTCACCTCGCCTATTGTTGTGCGAATGAAATGCAGCAGCTCGTTCAGCTTCTCGCGGATAACGAAATGATAGTCGGTGCCCCAGGCATATTTTGCAACCTTGGGGGCATGTGGTTGTTGCTGCTCTTCGGGGTAATAATTGCAGGAGAGGGTGATGACAGACTTTGCCCCCGGCACCAGCAGGGTAGGGTCTACCCGCATATCGAAGTGGCGCTCCATGTATTGCATGGATCCGTTATAGCCCTTGCTCAGCCATTGTTCCAGTCGCCTAGCATCATCGTCCAGTCGCACGGCCTTTGCTATGCCACATGCCGAAAAGCCAAGGCGCGTAGCCTCAGCCTTTATCATAACCGTATGGTTCACTGTTTGCTGCATGGATGCTGACAGGGTGTAAAAGTATCACAAATCGTGGTGTGCCCTCTACTTATAAAGAAGCAGCCTGACGGTGTGGGGTCAGGCTGCTGCGAGGTAAGGATATCTTATTTCTTTTCTGGGATCCGCCTGAGCGTCTCCAGCAGGTATTTCCAGTATTTCTGTACCGATGAAATCTGTACACGTTCATCCGGCGAGTGCGCGCCGGTGATGTTAGGGCCGAAGGAGATCATCTGCATGCCGGGGTAGTTGGTACCCAGTATGCCACACTCCAGGCCGGCATGTACCGCGTTTACGTGTGCGGGTTCGCCAAACATCTCTTTGTATAGTTCAGACATCAGCTTCACCACCGGGGCGTCGGGGCGGGGTGTCCAACCCGGGTATATGCCACCATAGCTCATTTCGGCACCCATAAGGTCGAATGCGCTGGTGATGGCATCGCTCAGGTCGTACTTCTCACTGTCTACCGAGCTGCGGGTGAGGCATTGCAGGCTATACTTGCCATCGGACACCAGCACACGGGCCAGGTTGTTAGAGCTTTGTACCAGTCCGGCTATCTCGGGGCTCATGCGGTAAATGCCGTTCGGGCAGGCATAGAGCGCACGCAGCAGTTTGTTCTGAAACGCCGATGCCATTACCGATGCAGGCCTATCGGTGACCTCGAGTGCTATTACCAGCTTGCGGTCGGTAACCTTGTATTCCGCTTCTATTTTGAAAGCGAGCGCGGCGAACGTTTTTTCGGCACCCACCACCTGATCGTCTGGTATCACTATTGTAGCCACCGACTCGCGCGGGATGGCATTGCGCAGACTGCCGCCATTTATAGACGCTATGCTGATATTGTGTTCTTTGGTCAGCTTCAGCAGCATGCGGTTCATGATCTTGTTGGCGTTGCCGCGACCCAGGTGAATGTCGCCGCCTGAGTGGCCACCGGTGAGGCCGCGCACCGTGATGGTGAACGCGCTGCCACCCGACGGTGTTGTCTGGTCGTAGGATCCGGTTGCTGTAACGTCTATACCACCTGCGCACCCAATGGTCAGTTCGTTATCCGCTTCGGTGTCCAGGTTCAGCAGCATGGTGCCTGAGAGCAATCCGCCCTTTAGCGATAGCGCACCCGTCATACCGGTCTCCTCGTCTATTGTGAAGAGCGCTTCTATGGCCGGATGCGCGATGTCTTTTGATGCCAGCAGTGTCATGATAGATGCCACACCGATGCCGTTGTCGGCACCCAGTGTGGTTCCTTTAGCACGTACCCAGTCGCCATCAACATACATTTCTATGCCTTGTGTGTCGAAATCGAAATTGGTGTCGCTATTCTTTTGGTGCACCATGTCCAGGTGACTTTGCATCACTATGGTCTGGCGGTTTTCCATGCCGGCACTGGCCGGTTTCTTTATTATGACGTTACCGGCCTCATCCACAATCACAGGTAGTCCCAGCTTTTCGCCAAACTCCTTCATAAAGGCAATGACCCTTTGTTCTTTTTTAGATGGTCTGGGCACCGCGTTCAGATCCGCGAAGTGGTTCCACATGGCCATCGGCTCCAGTTGTCTTATTGGTTCGTTCATAGTTCTGATATTATCCTACTAAAGTAGTAACTATTGTGCTTGGTTGCGTGTGGGATAAAAGGGGGATATGATGATGTTGGTCAGTTTCGGGGTTGAGTGGGAATTTTATCACTGAGTGTTTTTTCGGTGCTGCTGCGCAGATTTTTTATTACTGCGCAGTTTTGGCGATTTTCGTTGATTATCAATGGGTGTGTGGGAAGTTTTGCTTCCCACTGCTTCCCAAAACTGCGCAAAAACTTCTCACTTTTGCGCACCTTGTGCGCAGGTGAGAAGTGAAATAAAATCACCATGCATTCCGTTTTGGCTCATTTTCCGCAACATCAATACAAGTTACAACCGGCATGTCAACGGTGCAAAAAGAAAATCTATGATAGTGCGATTTATGTAGTTTCAAAGATAGTTTTTGTTCCTCCCTTTCATTTAATCTAAACATATTGCCTGCGAAATGATTAGTTCATCCGACATCAGTTCTTAACCACGATAATTTGCGCTGCCCGAATTAATTCAGAGCCTCTTATATAGCCGTTGCGAACAACCGTAACAATTTCGTCATTCTTTCTTTTTGAGTCAGCTTCTGTATCGATAACTTCACAAAAGCCTACGATAAGCCTATTGTCAGGAAATTCAAGCTTGGTTATGCCATAATTTCTGAGTAGATTGATAAGCTTCTTTTCCACGGTTTTGAATCTTGTTATAGTTTTAATGGCGGTTTCATCCTCGGGCGTCCTCTCTTTGACGCTTCCTTCAATACGTTCAAACGAATCAAGAGTATCGATTACTCCAAGAAAAACCTGTTTCATTTGGTCAAGTAATGCAAGTTCACGTTGTTCCCCTTGATTCTTGAGGTCAACCGAAGTCTTTAAATTCTTGGTCAAAAGCGATTCGATCTCTAACAACAGGCTATTCATAGGGAGTTATTTTAATGAGTCAAATGTATTTTCGTTGATAGATTGCAGGTCGATGTTTTTCGATGCGATTTCAATAACTATTTTCTGAGGTCTTTTTACTTTTATATTGCCTGGGTACATAAAATCAGCAGCTAAGCGCTTTGCTGGCTCAAGAAGCTCTCTAACCGCTTTATGGATCTCCTGCAATGCGAATTTCCTTTCTTTCATTGCTACAAGTTGTGCCCTTTTTATCTCAGTTTTATCTGCATCTTGACTTACCCCAAGAATTTTGTAAGGATTATTCATACGAAATCAATTTTCACCAAGTTTTTTATAGTAAGCTAAAACTTTCTTTAATTCCAGACCAGCAGAATTTAAATTGCCGTCGAATTGTCCAATAAAAAGGTTTCGCGATAGACCAGCCTGCTCGACTTGAGACAAAAGACGATCTCGTATTTCCAAGAGTTCATGGCTGAGCTCTCTAAAAACATAGCTTTTCGAAGCATTTATCTTGTCAAGTAATGAGTAGATATTTCGCGCATTATTTGTTTCTTCATTTCTAATATCTCTCAGGTTAAAATGAATCATCGTTATTAAGGTGTCGCATAGTTTTTGGTTATTTGACGAAATGAAATAGGCAGTCGCGAGAAGTGACAAGGCTTTATAATTCTCCAACTGTTCTGCGTTTATTTTGTCGATGCAGAAGCTTGTCACAAACCCGCTGTATTGGAATTTTAGTCTTTCGTTTGTCGCAGAAAAGCTAATTGCTTCTTCCATTAGCGGTATGAGATTTTGGTTCAGGTCATTCCGATTAATTCTCCTCTCTATAGTTCTATGAATTTGATCTTCAATTGAACCGAGTAATGTTGGGAACCTACTTAGTAACGTCTTGTTGCCTTTTGAGTTAATAACCTTTAATCCCGCGATATTTTCTTCATCGATATTCTTAAGAAAACTCGTTACAACTTGAGTGGCTGCAAAATAATTGCCCACTATTGTATCGTTAGGTGTTTTAATGAAATGCGTGCCTATTTCCAAAAAGGACTCGTTTTTAGTAACAATATACTTATCGTCTATAGCTTTGACAATATCGTGGTAAATATTGTAGCTCAATGCAAAATGCGGCGCTGCGATAAATATGTCTTTATCTATAATGCGGATTGCCATTTCCGTCGCATTTTTTTCTTGGGAGTAAAAGTCAAGTATTTGGCTTTGAAACTGTGCATTGGGAATTTGGTGTAAGATGTCCTCGAACTTATGCATTAATTCTCGCTGAGTATCTCCAATAGCAATGTTTCTCTCGGATGGAGCATCATTATTAACGTTGCTTGCAAGATTTGCTTTTACAACTACCGAGCCTATCGACCCTTGTAGAGTGAAGGTGTATTCGTCATCCCAGTTAGTTAACTCAAGCGACTTGAGAATTGTATCGTTACAGAAAACTGCTGTTAGCCAGGTTGAAATAACCTCTTTGAAGTTGACTTCGCTAAGCTGGCCTTGGCTTGAAATGTGAAAACAGCATACTGCTGCGTTTCTTAAGATTTCAGGGCTATTCCAAAAGTCTGCATAGTTAGTAATTATCTTTAAACCATCCGCAAATAAACCCTGGTCTACGTAATTAGCTAAAAGGCGTTTAAACAAACTCGGCTTTATTTGTTTGACTTTTTCAGATGCAGATGGAATAACTTCCGCAATGCAACGCAGTGTGTCATCAAATTCAAGATATAGATTACTCAATTCTTGGGTGCTTAGTGTTTCCTTGCTTGCGATTACACTATTAAACTGTTCAATTTTGGAAGTAGCTAATTCAACCTTCTTTCCATGTAAGTATTCTAACAGTGTATTTACAGCCACATTTTTTGAATCCAGATTGGATTTTATTATCTTTTCTGACTCTGCATAGTTGCCAATCTTTGCCAATTTCTTAGCATATCGAAAGTAAAAATCGCTTCTTATTTTCGACTCAACTCCGGCGATTTTGCTAAAAATATCTTGATTGAATTGCTGGTTTAGTTTCAGGTTGCAAATTGCAATTCTTACACTTATTTCGGAATCCAGAGTGAGGTCAGCCTTGTTGCTGGCAAATTTCTTTGCGGCCGAGTACTCAGTTAGCGCGTCATCAATTCGCCCTTGGCGCTCCGCTTCGTTTCCTAAACTCTTATGCGCTTTAACCAGTTCATGAAAATGATCATTTTTTAATGAGGTGAATTGTTCATAAAGGTATTCAGTGCCAGCCTTTAACAGAAACTCTAAACTACTATTTACCTTCGATATAACATTACTCGCATTTTTCTCACTTTTCGCACAATCTAAATCAATTTTTGCGACTTCATAAATTGCTTGTGCTTCGAAGGGGCGATAATATTTATTGCTATCCTCATCAGATATTTGACTTTTGACGTCAAATACTCTTAGAAAAAAAACTCTTGCTGCCTTTTTGTCATTATGATCGAGACCTTCCAGTATGAAGGACTCTGCTATCTTCGCTGGAACATTTGGCAACTTCCCAACCAATTGCGTAAGTATATTTCTACCATCTTCATACTCCTTGTTAGATATTAGCTCAGCCGCTTTCTTAAATTTTATATTTGGCAGCGAAGCATAGTAAAGGATAACTGCTATCACTAAGCCTACAGCAACGATTATTAAAAACACTGACTCCATCTTTATTGGTTTATACGAATTTTTAGAACGTCTCCTTTGTGTAAATGATACGGTTCAACTAAGTTGTTATCCTGTTCGATTTCTTTGTATTTACGCCAGTCGTTGAAGAATATCCTCGCTATTTTTATCGTGAAATCACCATTCTTAACCGAATACATGAAGTATGATTGGACAATGCTATCTTGTTTTACGTTGTTGGGAACATGGGAAGACAACCCAGCCAGGTTCATAGCGAGTGATTTTAATGAGTCTTCGTACAACCGTATAGTAGTTGTCTGCTGACTTGCTTTTTTCTCTGCCTCAAGATATTTGGCAATTATCCCTCCTGTTATCAATATAATTGCTACGACTACGATATACGGCAGAAGTCCTTTCGGCTTCTGATTGTCGCTACCCAGTCGGTTCAAAAGCATAAATGTCGTTAAATCAGAGTTGCACTGTGGACAAACTACAGTTTCTTTTCGGAAGTTCGATATTCCTGCTTTTCCGCAAACAGGACATGTGTTTTCATTTAAAGCCATTGATCATATTTTTCGATTATTGTGAAAGCCTGGTTCACAAGTTCTTTTCCGTTGTCAAAGCTCCCCGATTTGAATTTGATTTTTGCGTCATTGTAGAGTCGTATCAAGCGATCATAATCCGCTTGTTTGCTTGTTGAGCCTATTGTTGTACCAGGGATCTCTAAAATTCGCTCAGCGTAGGACTCAATTTGAAGAGTAACGTTTAAGACTCCATACTGTTCATACTTTTCGATCAACAGATCAACTAATTGATTTTTCTCTTCATCTTCGGTTGTTGTCTCAATTTGCTTTATTAGTTCTATCATAGCCCCTTTATCAAACTGATCGAGTAATTCACCAAATTCCATTAGTAATCTTTTCGCTCTAAAAATGGCTTTTTCTGCTTTTGGTGTTCTGTTTTCTGTCGACTTAATCTCATCATATTTTTCTGTTGTGGTGTAAAATACTTCGTGCCATTTGTTGTCACTAATGTTGGCGACACCTTCCTTTTCTATCTCGGTAATTTTTTTCGTTACGAAGTTCACAAATTCTTCCTCACCATCCGCCGTTCGAAACTCTCTGGTTGATTTGTTAATTAAAGTATCGATAATGTCAAGCGCTTTATGGTCAATATTTCCACGTCCCAAAATGATTTGCATTTCTTGATTTCTCTTTCCTTTGGGATACACGTTAACCGTGAGGATTTCGTTGGTGTCCAATTGGAAATCGAAGACGAGTTCGCTTTGAATTGGGAGGTTCTCTTTTATTAGATAGTACCCAAGGGCTTGCATTCCGAAGTCGCCCTTCTCAGGATCAGAGAACAAAGCAACTTTTACAACCTTTTGATTATTAGTTGTAGTCTTAAATGTTTTACTTGTCTTGGCAGGAAGTGGAGTCAATTTTTCTATTATTCTCTCCTTCCTCATTACATTATCATCTGCTACCTCGATGTAATAATTATGGCTCGCGCTGTATGATATTTCGCCTATTGCGGTCGAGTCATCTGGCGACCGCTCATAGCTATCGTCGAGCCGGTGCGATAGTATCGCCGCGCCCTCTGCGACCGCAAGCATTGGTTTTTCTGATATTTTTATTTTTTCTGCCCCGTATCGCTCAGAGAGCATTTGTTTAACCAATGGAATGCATGACGTACCTCCAACAAGAAGAATCTTGTCTAACATGCCAATATCATAACCGACTTCCTTCAAAAGCGTCTCTATTAATTCAATACTGCGTTCGACAAATGGTTTCACAATTTTCTCAAACTCTTGCCGAGTAATAGATATGTCTATGTCAATAATGTCACCGTTTTCATCTTCCAATATGCTGTCAATTGTGACCGAAGCTGAGTTGGTAGAACTTAGCTGAATTTTTGCAGCCTCTGTCTGAAAAAGAATCTGTCCTTCAAACTGATACCTCCTTTTTTCGGGAAGTTTCTGAATCAACTTTGAGATATCATTAATGCTGTATTCTTGAGCAACCTTGTTAAGTATTAAGGCCTGCAACTTGCGATCAATATCGTCACCTCCCAACCAACGATCACCGCCCGTCCCAGCGGCAATGTATTCACCGTCTACTATCGTTAGTATTGATAAATCAAAAGTGCCGCCGCCGAAATCATAAATCATAACAGTGGTTGCATCACCGGGTTTCAAATTATCAACGCCATAAGCAATCGCAGCAGCCGTTGGCTCTGCCAACAATTTTTGGACCTTAAGACCTGCAATCTCTGCTGCCTTAAGAGTTGCATTTTTTTGTCTTTCTGTAAAGTACGCAGGGACAGTAATTACCGCATGAGTAACCTCGTCTCCAAGCTTCTCCTCAGCATCATCTTTTAGTTTCTTCAGAATTTTTGCACTGATTTGCTCTGGTCGATATTGCTTACCGCCCAATACCACTGCTACAGCGTCGTCTGTCCCGTCGTTGTATGATGTTATTCCGTATTTGTAGTGACCGCTATTCATTAAGTCAATAACAGCTTTGTCTTTTAGCGTACTCCCCATCAGCCGTTTTACTGATCTTATTGTGTTAATTGGGTCTCTGCCAAGTAATTGGTAGGCGACTTTCCCAACTATTATTTCATCTTTGAATCCCACACATGAACGGGTTAATTCGTCGCCTTCCTTGTTTCTTAATATTTTCACTGATGTGTCTTTGAATGCGACGACCGAATTGGTTGTACCCAGATCTATTCCGATTGCTTTTTTCATCTTAGAGTGTGTTTTTCGCTAAAGTAATAAACATTTGGAAACTATTATATATTCACGTTTAAACTTAATAGGAAAGCATATGGATCACAAAATTTGGGTAAACCCGAAAGTGTAATTAACAGTTTCGACTTTTTATGCTGCTACGTCGTAGTTGAGTCTCCCCGCTTTTTCTGTGGGGGACTCGACGAAACCGGCCTACCGCAGGCGGGTCAGGGTGCCGAGGCTGCTGTCGCTTTACTCTACAGGTAGTTCAGAAAGGGGTTGAAATGTTTTCTCTTATTTAGAGTATCCCGCAGTAGTGACAATCATGTCACCCCTTCGGGATTCGGGTGGTGTGGTCATTTTTCTATAATCATTTCGCCCCTTCGGGGCTGTGTAGGATGTGGTTGTTTTCCCAATTCCTAACTCCCAATTCCTTCCAACCAATTTCTACCACAGTACAGAAAACGCACTATCATAAATATTTCTTTTGCCGGTTTTGTGGTGCGGTTGTAACTTGAATAGAAGTTGGTAAAAAATGAAAGAAAAATACTCGAGTTATAAATTTGTTTTATGTCTTAACTGCGCACCAGGTGCGCAGAAGTGGGAAGTTTTTGCGCAGTTTTGGGAAGCAGTGGGAAGTATAACTTCTCACCTTTTTATTGAGAATCAATGAGATAGATAAAAACTGCGCAGAAGAAAAAAATTGCGCACCACACTGCACGTATAATGAAAATAGTAACTTCCTTTGTGGCGGAGATAGCTCGATGGCGCAACGTACCCGATCAGGTATGGGTTGCATAACCATCGGCTTCTTTATTTTTGGTAAGTCCTCCTCCCGGGTAACTGAAATCCCCCCGTTCGCCGCTCTGCATAGAATGCCAGTTCGGGGCGGATATGGAACCGCCTGTATGCACCATGTTCGGTAAACAATCGTTTTCTTTACAGCGAAATTGAAGATATCTTATGGCAACAAACATTTCTATCGCTATACATGGTGGGGCGGGCACTATCTTAAGAAGCAGCATGACCCCTGAGTTGCAGGCACAGTATGAGTTGGGGCTGCGGCAGGCGCGGGATGCGGGCTATGCGGTTTTGGAAAGAGGTGGTAGCAGTGTGGATGCGGTGGAGGTTGCGGTAGCTGCCCTGGAGGATTTTCCGCTGTTTAATGCGGGACGCGGAGCAGTATTCAATAATGTTGGAAAACATGAAATGGATGCATGCATCATGCGGGGCGACACCAGGGAAGCGGGTGCTGTGTGCGGGGTGGCAGGGGTGAAGAATCCTGTGAAGCTGGCGCGAGCCGTAATGGAGCGCAGCGGGCATGTGCTGCTGAGCGGACAGGGGGCGGAGGAGTTTGGCCGGGCGCAGGGAATGGAATTTGCCGAGGACGCTTATTTCTATACCCAACAACGCTATGAGCAATGGCAGCAGGCACTAAAGGAAGACAGGGTGCAGCTGGACCACTCGGACAAGAAGTTTGGAACAGTGGGTGCGGTAGCGTTGGATACTTTTGGTAACCTTGCTGCAGCGACGAGTACAGGCGGTATGACCAATAAGAAGTTTGGCAGAGTGGGCGACAGCCCGGTTCCCGGTGCGGGTACTTATGCCAACAATGCGACCTGCGCCATATCGTGTACGGGGCACGGCGAACTGTTTCTGAGGGCTGTGGTGGCACACGACATCTCCTGCCTTATGGAATACAGGGGGCTCTCGCTTCAGGAAGCGTGCGATATTGTGGTGCACGACAAACTGGTGAAAATAGGAGGTGAGGGTGGCCTGGTGGCTGTAGACAGGATGGGGCAGATAGCCATGCCGTTCAACAGCGAGGGTATGTACCGCGCCTGCCGGTCGGCGGATGGTACCGATGCTGTTCTGATCTACAAGTAAAGGAGTAAGTTAGTCTTCGTCTTCGATGACCACCTCGGCCCCTGTGAACTTTCTGGTTTCGAGGTTGTACACATCGCCCTGCGACATGATGTGGACGATGATGTTTTCGACCGAAATAGGTTTGCCGAAACCAATGTCAGCAATGTTGTTATGCTCGATGTTCTTTCCGTCCACAATAACCACGCTGCCTGATCCGATGGCTTTGAGTTTGTGACCGTGCAACACTATGACTCCGGTATCTTCGCCGAGGCCTATGCCGATAGCACCCGGCTGAGCCGCAACTGCCTGTGCCAGCCTGTTGAAGCGACCGCGCTTATCGAAGTGCGTATCAATGATCACATTCTGTAACAAACCAAGTCCGGTGGTGATCTTTACTTCTCCTTTCAGGTTGGCCAAAGCTGCATTGCCCTCGTATATCATGGTGCTGCTCATAGCCATTGCGCCCGCGCTGGTGCCGGCTATAAGAACGGTGCCTTCGAGGTAGCGTTCGCGCAGGGCATCGAGAAATGCAGTGCCACCGAATATAGACGAGATGCGCAACTGATTGCCGCCCGAGAACATGATACAGTTGCATGCGGCCAGTCGCTCGAGGTATTCGGGTTGTGCTGCGTCTTCACGAGTGCGGATACGCATGTGACCGACGTTCAGACAACCGAGTTTTTCGAAAGCGTCTTTATAGTTCTGTGCCACTTCGTCGGGTATTGACGATGCAGTAGTGATCACTTCTACGCGCGGTTCCCCATCCTTTACGAGGCTAACAATATTTTTCAGGATACCCAGCTCAAAGAAGTTGAGCCGGTTTCTTTGTAAAATGCCTTTTTCAAGATCTGTTCCTTTGTCTTCTGCGCCGCCAACAGCTACCAAATGCCCCAGGGGATATGTCACTCTGAAATTGTTTGATGAATAGGCGGTAAAACTAACGATTTTATAATAAACGGTGCGGCAGCACACAGGTAATGTGGAAAAATACACTATCTTGATAATCTAAATGTTTGATAAATGAAAATACTCGAGATAAAAACGATGTCAGGTCCCAACTATTGGTCGGTGACACGGCACAAGCTTATAGTGATGCTGCTGGACCTGGAGGATATGGAGGAAAGACCAACCAATACCATAGACGGATTTTTGGAGCGGTTGCAGGGACTTATGCCTTCTCTGTATGAGCACCGTTGCTCGGAAGGCGTTGCCGGAGGCTTCTTTCACCGGGTGAAAGAGGGTACATGGATGGGGCATGTGATAGAGCATATAGCACTGGAGCTTCAGACCCTGGCGGGAATGGATACGGGTTTTGGCCGCACGCGCGAGACACAGAACAGGGGCGTGTACCATGTGGTATTTTCGTATCAGGAGGCGAAGGCGGGCATTTACACAGCTAAAGCGGCGGTGAAGATAGCGGAGGCGCTGATAAACGGTGAGCCATATGACCTGGACGCTGATATACAGAACCTGCGCGAGATAAGAGAGGACGAGCGGCTGGGGCCGAGTACGGGCTCGATCGTTGAGGAAGCTATCAAAAGGAAGATACCGTATATAAGGCTTAACCGGCATTCGCTGGTGCAGCTGGGTTATGGCGTGAATCAATGCCGTATACAGGCTACGATAGCCAGTACTACCAGCAGCATAGCTGTGGAGATAGCGTGTGATAAAGAAGAAACAAAGAACCTGCTGGAGAGCGCGGAGATACCTGTGCCACGCGGCCGCATCATCTATGACGAGGAGGACCTGCGGAACACAATAGATAAGATAGGCTACCCGATAGTGACGAAGCCTGTGAACGGTAATCACGGCAAGGGGGCGACCACCAATATCCGCACATGGGAAGACGCGGTTGCAGGCCTGAAGGACGCAAAGGTGTATGGGCGGGCTGTGATATGCGAGAAGTATATTACGGGCCGAGACTTCAGGGTGCTTGTCATCAACTACAAGTTTGTTGCGGCTGCATTGCGCACGCCCGCCGCGGTGATAGGCGATGGTGTACATACTGTTCAGCAGCTGATAGATATTGTGAACAGCGACCCGCGCAGGGGGTATGGTCACGAGAAGGTGCTGACCGCGATAAAGGTAGACTCCTTTACGATGGACATGCTGAGCAAAAAGGGGTATACACTTGATACTGTGCCGGCGGATAAAGAAGAGTTGTGGCTGAAGCCTACTGCCAACCTCAGTACGGGTGGTACGGCAACTGATGTGACGGATTTTGTACATCCTACCAATGTGTTCATGTGTGAGCGCATTGCACGGATAATAGGGTTGAACATTTGCGGTATAGATATCATGGCCGATGACCTTTCTGTACCAATTACTGAAAATGGTGGCGCAGTGCTGGAGGTGAATGCGGCGCCGGGATTCCGTATGCACCTTGATCCCACGGAAGGACTTGCACGCAATGTGGCTGAGCCGGTAATAGATATGTTATATCCGCCGGGTTCATCGGCGCGTATACCTATTATTGCTGTTTCGGGTACCAACGGCAAAACCACGACGACGCGTTTGATAGCGCACATTGTGAAGCAGATGGGATACAAGGTAGGTTATACTACTACTGACGGGGTGTATATACAGAATCAACTGATGATGAGGGGCGACTGCACCGGTCCGGTATCGGCAGAGTTTGTGTTGCGTGACCCGACAGTGAACTATGCTGTGCTGGAGTGTGCCCGCGGGGGCATTTTGCGTGCTGGACTGGGCTTCCATAACTGCGATGTGGCAGTGGTGACCAACGTGGCCGAAGACCATATGGGGCTGGGTGGTATAGATACCATAGAGAAGATGGCTAAAGTGAAATCTGTGCCCGCCAATACGGTATTTCCGGAAGGGTATGCGATACTTAATGCAGATGACGATCATGTATACGGAATGCACAAAGACCTGAAATGTAAGGTTGCATTCTTTTCGCTGAACGAACATAGTGAACGGATAAAGCAGCACTGTGCAAAGGGAGGGGTAGCGGCTATTTATGAGAACGGCTATGTGTCTATTTTGAAAGGCGCATGGAAAATAAGGGTGGAGAAAGTGACCAATATTCCGCTGACGTTCTCGGGCATGGCTGAATTCAACATTGCCAACGTGCTTGCAGCCATATTGGCGACGTATGTGCAGGACTTCAAGACCGAAGATATAAGGCAGGCGCTGCAGACATTTGTGCCATCGCCGGCGCTAACACCCGGAAGGATGAATGTGTTCCACTTTCATAACTACTCGGTGATGATAGATTATGCACACAATACGCATGGTATCATGGCCATAGGCAAGTTCATAAAATCGATAGACGCGTCGGTGAAGGTAGGCGTGATAGCAGGCGTGGGTGACAGACGCGATGAGGATATCATATCGCTGGGAGAGGCTGCGGCCAATGTGTTTGATGAGATCATCATCCGTCAGGACAAGAACCTGCGGGGACGTTCCGAGCAAGAGATCATAGATCTGATGATGAAGGGCATACATAGCGTGGACCCGAACAAGAAAATAACTGTGATAAAGAAAGAAAGTGAGGCGATAGACCACGCGTTCAGGAATGCGGTGAAAGATAGTTTTATTGTGATCATAAGCGATGTGATACCAGATGCACTGGAACAGGTGAAACAGTATAAGGCTAAGGAAGATGGTGTGATCCTGTAGGGAGTGCTTGCCGCATCGGAATCAACACTGTTTATTTAATCGTCAAAACATAAGAACTCAAAACATCATGAAAAGGATCTTTATTCCAATGTTGGTTTTCGCGTCACTGTCCTCGTTGCAGGCTCAAGTGAGTATCCGTCCCACCGTTGGGTTTAATAATACGAGGTTTGTTACCGTGTCGGGCAATAAGTATGTGAAACACGACCGGTTTGACTTTGTTCCCGATTTCCGGTTGGGTGCCATTGCTGATGTGCCGTTGGGTGGTCAGTTGTCTTTTCAGCCCGGGCTGATGATAGCGCGCAACAGTGAAAATAGAAACGGATCATTTTTTGCTTCTAACACCACCGGTTTCGGGATGAGTTTTCTGGAGGTGCCCCTGACGTTGGTGGCGCACGGAGGGAAAGGTAGCAATGGTGGAATATTGGTGGGTGCGGGATTGTATGGGTCTATTTTTTTGAGCGGCAGTTATCGTGCAAGAGTTTATACGGCGGGTGTTTACCAAGGAATAGAAAAAGTTCCGATCAAGGCGGGGGACAGATTGCAAGATATCAATCCGGTGGGGGTAGGTGTGCGCGGAGAGTTAGGATATGAGTGGCCGCGAGGGCTGGCGTTGAGAGGGTATGCGCAGCGTTTAGTAACTGATATGTCGCCTAATGTCGGTTTAAATGCGGAAAGCACGACCTACTTCAATTATGGTATAGGCGCATCGCTGGCGTTGGAAAAGATGGGTGGCAAAAAGGCTGCTGCAAAACGCGAAGCGAAAGCGGAGCGTAAGAAAAAGCTGGTGCGCGATGCGCCACGTTTCAATAAGAATAAATAGACCGGCAATGCGGTTTGAGCACGAGGGGAAATGGCGATACGGCTAATTGTGCTACTTTTGAGTTGGAAATAACATCTTTTACTTTAGTAATTTGTAAGTGCTCGATAAGAATAATAAGATACAGCAGGAGGAAAAGGCGATACTGGTGGGCCTTGTGTACAAGCAACAGACGGAGACCATGACGCGTGAATATCTGGACGAGTTGGCGTTTTTGGCGGAGACCGCCGGAGCCGCAGCTATAAAGACGTTTATGCAGAAGTTGCCGAAGCCCGACAGTAAGACATTTGTTGGTAAGGGTAAGCTGGAAGAGATAAAGGAGTTTGCTCACGCAAAGGGGGCAACGCTGGTGATATTTGATGATGAGCTGACAGGATCACAGATAGGTAATATTACAGACGCAATAGGCATCAGAACGATAGACCGGTCGGATCTGATACTGGATATTTTTGCCAGCCGTGCCAAGACGGCGCAGGCCAAGGTGCAGGTGGAACTGGCACAGTATCAGTACCTGCTGCCCCGCCTGAAGGGTATGTGGAAACACCTGGAACGCCAGGGTGGTGGTATTGGAAGCAGGGGGCCGGGTGAAACAGAGATCGAGACCGACCGCCGACTGGTGAAGGATAAGATTGCCTTGCTGCGCAAGAAGCTGCAGGAGATAGACAAGCAGGCACAGACCCAGCGCAAGGAGCGCGGGGTATATATAAGGGTGGCATTGGTGGGTTATACCAATGTGGGCAAGAGCACACTGATGAATATTTTGAGTAAGTCGGAGGTGTTTGCCGAGAACAAACTATTTGCCACGCTGGATACTACTACCCGAAAGGTGGTGTATGAGCAGACGCCTTTCCTGCTGAGCGATACTGTGGGTTTCATACGTAAGTTGCCGCACCACCTTGTGGAGAGCTTTAAGAGTACGCTGGATGAGGTGCGCGAAGCAGACTGTCTGCTGCATGTAGTGGATATTTCGCACCCCGGTTATGAAGACCAGATGGGCGTGGTGAACAAGACCCTGCAGGAGATAGGCGCGTTTGACAAGCCGATGATCACCATCTTTAACAAGATGGACCTGTATGAGCAGAACGTGTTTGATCCGTGGCTGGAAGATGAAGTGAAACAGGACATGCTGCACCAGCTTGAAGAACGCTGGCAGGAGCTGACCAATAACTCAGCCATATTTGTATCGGCTATACAGAAACGCAATATTGACGGCCTCAGGAATACTGTGCTGACCCGCGTGAAGCAGTTGTATGAGGAGCGTTATCCGTACCTCACCAATTTCTATTAGTAGTTACTGTCAGGCGGCTTCGTTGGCAATGTGCTTTATAAGCATGCGCCTTGTGATGGGCAGTACTGTCTCCTGAAATGGTAGCGCCATAGGCACTTCCACGCGGTACACAGCGGGGTTGGGTAGTGTGCGTATATCCCGAACGATATCGAGCTTTATCTGTTCCCAGGTATTGGCGAGGTTTTTGGTGCGCTTATCTACAAGCGTCATGCGCAGGCCACGGTAGCGGGCATCGGGCTGCTCGAAGATGGTGACGGTGTAGGTATAGACGTTCACGTCGCTTTGGTCGTTCATGTGCAGTAGCACATAACCTTCGTTTTTGTATAGCGGCATGATACCTACCGGCTCAATATTCACTTTCTTTTCAACGAAGTCGTAGATGCCGGCGCCCTCGTCTATTGTGCCTTTCATCTGCGCTGTGGCAAAGGCGGTAATTTCTTCCAGTTCCTGCATTACATCGCTATCGGTCAGCAGACGGTCGTACATGATTTGCAGCCGCTCCGGATCAATGCCTGATGCGGTTCTGGGGAATGCATTTTGCAGTGTATGCTTGCTGTTGCGGAAAGCAATGAGGTTGTTGTAGTGGCCCACAATGTCGGCCAGTTGGGGATATAATTTGGTCTCGCGGAAGTGGTTGCGAACTTCTTGCAGGTATGCCAGCAGTCTGTATCTCTGCAATTCGAAATCGATATAGCCTTCCATGAACCAGGTTTCACTGAGTGTCATAGCGGTATGATTTTGTGTTATGAAAATAAGTACAAAATGAATGCCAGAGTAGCGTGGGAATACTGAAATGCAGATGTAATTAACAAAGCGATGATGGTATTGTTGTGCTGAGTTTCATGAATAGTTATGACCGACATCAGTGGATGTTGATGAGAATGTAATTATATTTGAATGAATTAAAAAACGAGATTGCTATGAAGAAAATACTGTTGATACTGAACGGTCGGACGTATGACCGGGATATAGTGTGCTTCGCGGCGGATATTGCCAAGGAGAACGGCGCACGTTTGTCGGCACTGCTGATACAGGATACAAGTGTGCTGCACGCGCAGAGCGAGGTGCGTTTGCTGGCAGGACAGATGTATGTAGAGGAGATAGTGCTGACTCCGGAAGAGCAGCAACAGATAGACGAAGAGATTGGAAAGAACGAGGCATTGTTTCATGAGGAGTGCGCTCAGTGCGGTGTAGTAGGGCACAGCGTGCGTGCGAAGGGGATACCGATAGACCTGGTGGTAAGGGAAAGTCGTTTCTCGGATATGTTGGTAGTGTCGCCGCTGCTGACATTTGCCGATGAAAAGGGCGTGCCAACACATTTTGTGACCGATGTGCTGACCGGTGCCGAGTGCCCGGTGTTGCTGGCTTCGGAGGTGTATGAGGCGGTGAAGGAAGTGGTTGTGGCCTATGACGGGAGCAAGTCGGCGGCATTTGCCATCAGGCAGTTTGCGCAGTTGATGGCACCCTATTGCAATCGGCCGGTGAAGGTGCTGCATATAACAGAAGAAGGCGGCGACAAGTACGATGAGCGAAATGAGGTGTTGTTTGAGGACTGGATGAAGTTTCACTTCAAGGATTACAGCATTGTTTCATTCGTAGGCAATGCCAGAGATGTTTTGTTCAACTACTTTATGGAGGAGAATGAGAATAACTATAAGTTGCTGGTGGCGGGGGCGTTCGGGCGCAATGCCGTGTCTCGTTTCTTTAAGCCCGGTACTACCGACCTGGTGTTGAAGGCGGCTGACATTCCGGTGTTCATCGCCCATAGTTAGGCCAGTGAATCCGGCACTAAGAGAAGGGCGCGGCAAAGTCGCAGTTCGATAGAGAAGTGCAATAGTAATGTAGAGAATAATAAGTGCAATGGAGTTCCGGATTAGACTGCCGGAGCTCTTTTGTTTATATAGAGGCCGTATTTTTACAGCTATGGTAAGAGTGTTTCTGGGGCTTGGTACAAATGATGGAGATAGAGAAGAGTTGCTTAAAGCGGCAATGGGGGAGATAGGTGCTAGGTGCGGGCGGCTGGTTGCGGTTTCTGCGGTATATGAGACGGCTGCCTGGGGGCTCACAGACCAGCCCGATTTCCTGAATATGGTGGTGGAGCTGGAGACCCCGTTGGCACCAACTGAGTTGCTTGATGTGTTGCAGGACATTGAGGCAGACCTGCAGCGTGTGCGTGTGGTGCGGTGGGGACCCAGAACGATGGACTTGGACCTGCTTTTTTATGGTGATGAGGTGATAGAAACGGAGCGATTGACAGTGCCGCACCCGCGAATAGCCGAGCGAAGATTTGTTTTGGTGCCGCTGGTGGAAATAGCTGCGGACTTCGTTCACCCTGTGAACGGCAAGACTATTGTCGAACTGCTTGAAGAATGCCCAGACACCCTCGAGGTGCGGAAGTTGGCATAAAAAAACGACCGCATCGGTGCCGATGCGGTCGGGGGAATCTGATGTTCGTTTTACTTATCCTTTCAGGACAGTGCGGCTGATAACGATGCGCTGCACTTCGCTGGTGCCTTCGTAGATCTGAGTGATCTTGGCATCGCGGAGGAGACGTTCAACGTGGAATTCTTTCACGTAACCGTATCCGCCATGTACCTGCACAGCTTCGTTGGTAACGCGCTGCGCGATGTCTGAAGCGTAGAGTTTTGCCATAGATGCAGACAGGGTGTAGTCGAGACCCTGATCTTTTGTCCAAGCGGCTTTGAGGCAAAGCAGGCGAGCTGCTTCTACTTCAGTAGCCATATCGGCGAGTTTGAAAGCGATGGCCTGATGGTTTGAAATTTCAGTACCGAACGCTTTTCTTTCTTTAGAATATTTGAGAGCCAGTTCGTAAGCTCCGCTGGCGATACCCAATGCCTGTGCAGCGATGCCGATGCGGCCACCAGCGAGTACCTTCATAGCGAAAGTGAAACCGAAGCCATCGTCACCGATACGGTTAGCTTTCGGAACTTTTACGTCCTGGAACATAATGCTGTGTGTATCGCTACCACGGATACCGAGTTTGTTCTCTTTTGCACCCACAGTTACGCCCGGAGTGTCTTTCTCAACGATAAGCGCGTTGATGCCTTTATGGCCTTTTTCGGGGTAGGTCTGTGCTATAACGAGGTAGTAAGAAGCTGAATTACCGTTGGTGATCCAGTTCTTTGTGCCATTCAACAAGTAGTAGTCGCCTTTGTCTTCAGCGGTAGTGCGCTGAGATGTAGCGTCAGAACCTGCTTCCGGTTCGCTGAGGAGGAATGCACCTATTTTGCGACCGCTTGCGAGTTCTGTGAGGTATTTCATTTTCTGGTCTTCGTTGCCGTACTTCTCAAGACCCCAGCATACGAGAGAGTTGTTCACGCTCATACAAACTGAAGCGGACGCATCTACTTTAGAGATCTCCTCCATTGCAAGGACATAAGAGATAGTGTCCATTCCGGAACCTCCGTACTTAGGATCGACCATCATGCCCATGAATCCGAGTTCGCCCAGTTTCTGGATCTGCTCGGCAGGGAATTTCTGTTTTTCATCGCGCTCAATAACGCCCGGTAGCAATTCTGTTCTTGCGAAATCGCGTGCCGCCATCTGAACGGCAATCTGCTCTTCTGTAAGTTGAAAGTTCATAATATGAGTGTTGTGCTAATGCACGAACGGGGCGCAAAATACGCCATAATTTTCAGATGCAAAAGTCATATTTGTCGCCAATTGAGGGTTTCTCAGGTTATTTCAACAATGTGACGGTGCCGGTGACCTGATGGATCGATCCAAGGTTGTCGGTGTAGTCTAACAGGTAGACGTAAACTCCGGGTGGTTGCAGTTCTCCATTCCATTTTCCGTCCCAGGTGGCACGACCGTTTGCCGGGTGTACATCATACATCAGACTTCCCCATTTGTTGAATACCCTGAAATTGTTGACATATGTATTGCCGATCGGAATGGGTTGGAAATAGTCGTTCACTCCATCGTTGTTTGGGGTAAATGCATTGGGGATGTTCAATTCAGAGTTATTGAGGACTTCTATGTTTATTGTGTCGTAACCGGAGCACCCTGAGTCGCTGATGCCATGAAGGACATAAGTGAAGGTTCCCGGTTCTGTGAAAGTGGCAATAGGGGAGGATGTTTCCGGGTCATCGAGCAATGTGGCGGGAGACCAGGAATAACTCTTAGCGCCACTTCCTACGAGTCTCACCGTTGTGCCTTTTACAATTCTCAGGTCCTTACCTGCAAAAGGCTTGTAAACAAGGGCATCGTTTGAGCAAGTGAATACTACCCATTCGAGTTCGCGGCGTGTTTCATTAATCAATATTCCGTTTCGCCATTCTTTGCATACAATTCCTACCGCATAAGTGCCCTGAGTGGTGGGCGTAATGGTTATCCGGCCTGATCTTGGGTCTATTGTACAAGTGGAAGAAATGCCAAAAGGTTCTGTGGCGCTGTGTCCCGGCGTATATGCCACCCTAGGGAAGGGCGGAGGGAATGGTACTTTGGGCAAAATATCCAAGCGTTCGTTGTCATACTTAAACAAGGGAGAGAGCTCATAACTCAATGAGTCGCCGTCAGGGTCTGTAGCTGAAAAGATGAAAGAAACGGTTTTATTTACACAAAATGCCTGAGGGGAATAGTTGGGGAATTGGGCGCTGTTATTTGCAGAAGCTGTGTCACCGGGAATGGTGCAGAAAAATGTGATACCCCTGTCTAATGGGTCAAGGATGTTTGTGATGCTCCCGTTTCGGCAACAGCGTTGAGCTACGATAGTGTATCCTTCGGGTGAGACAGGTAGATAGTATCTGCGCGTGAATACCAAAGTTGAAATACAAGAGGTAGGAGCGACTGTTGATGCAATCCAGCCACAATTTGTGAGGATGTGTAATGTCTTTGAGGGTGTTGAAGTAATGAAAAACGGAATGACCTTTGGAACACATGTGTCTGGACCGACCCCCTTAAAAACAGTGAAAGAGATCTGTTTGTCCTGTATCATGGCATCATTAACGCCACTATCGCAATCCTGGTAAAGTTGAAGTGTGACATTGTATATTTTGTGTGGTGTGCCTGAGATAGAAGTATCGCCGAGGAACCTGTAGGAGAACCCTCCACCGATTATATGGGTGGCAAAAGTGGGAGCAGAACAGGCCAGGAGAAGAAAAGCGATGGTGCAGGCTATGCCTGAAGTGAGATTTTTGAACATGGTGGTTATTTTTCAAAAGGTGGTGTACTAAACGGTTTCTGTGGGTATTTGGAAAATTAGTAACTACAAGTTTACTACCCGTTTTAGGGATAGTGAAATGTAAAAACTACCTTTGCTGACGTTAAAAAGACTACAACTGATATGCATATAAGACGAATTTTTTGTGGCGGAACTTTATTGTTTTTATCTATAGTACAACCCGTGAAGGCGCAGGTTATGGGGAGTTTTACTCCGTTTCTGAACCTTGGAGTGAAAGCCGGTGGTGGATTCCAAACATTGTCGGGCGGACCTGTGAAGGCGGCGCCGGTAGCATTGGGAGGTATCTATGTGAATAAAAAATTGGGCAGGGTAGGTGTAAGAGCTGAGTTATTGGGTACTTACGTAAGCTATACGACGAAGAACCCGGCATCTTTCTATTCATTGTATGCGCCTGGCATGGATACATTGAATAAGGGAAAATTCAATGTAATAGCTGTGAATGTGCCGTTGCTTGTCGAGTATCAGTTGAGAGAGCGTCTTGATGTGATAGCCGGTGTGCAGTTTGGCTATAATGTGAATGTGAGTGATGCGAATGGAGCATATACCAGTGTTTACGGGAATACGGACTTTTTAAAGGCAAGCGATTTTGGGGTCGTTGCGGGTGTGGAACACAGAATAACGAAGAAGTTTCATGTGGGTGCCCGTATCTTTAAGGGTATCAATGACGTGAACGGTAGTAAATATTATCTGAAGCCAAAGAGCTGGACCACCACGGGTATTCAGGTTTCGGCTTCTTATAAATTGTTTTAATTAATTGATAGCGGGCTGCAATTGTGGCCTATATTTGCAACAACCAAAAAATACACAACACATGAAACGTATAAAAATGCTTGCAGCCTGTGCTATTGCTCTTTTCGCATCAGCGAATGCGAATGCGCAGCTTGGTATTGCAAAAAAAGTGGTTCCTACTGTTACCATAGGAGCAAAGGTTGGATTGAACCTTCAGCAGATGACCATTACCGACAATGTTCTTGCACCTTCGTTTAACAGTGGTTTCAAGCCGGGCATACTAGGTGGATTATTTGTAAGTGTAGACAAGAAGAAAAAAGGTATCAGGGTAGAGGGCCTGATAAAGTCGGCGAAGCTTGAGGGTAGCGGCGTTGCTTACAGCATTCGTACAGTAGCGGTGGATATCCCGGTCCTGTTTGAATACAAGCCTGTGAAGCGCGTGTGGCTGCAGGTGGGTCCGCAGTTTACCACTCTGTTGTCGGCAAAGGGTACAAATGGTGCTTTTAAAGACGTGGATTACAAAGGTTCGTTCCGTAACAGCGATATATCGCTGGTGGGTGGTGTAGAAGTGCATCTGCCGGTGAAACTGACTGCCGGCGTGCGGTATGTAAAAGGGCTTATAGATGTGAATAACACCACGAGCAGTGACAAGTGGCGTAACAGTAGCGTACAGGTGACTGTAGGTTACAGGCTTTTGAACTAAAAAAAACAAATTGATATTGGCCCGCATATTTCGGTATGCGGGCTTTTTTTATTGCATTATTGCGGGTGGTTGGTATATATTAGCCGTTGGTTTTCTGTGATAATGAAGTTTTCAAAGTTCAATAGCGCGGCTGCTGCCCGGTACGTAACCCTGTTCACGATAGGATTGATGTTGCTTTGGGGCGGCGTGTCTGTGTTTTTTGAGGTGCGACCGTTCTGGGTAGATGAGTGGCGGATCATATACAATCTTAAATTCCGAGATGTGCCGGGATTGTGGGGCAAACTGGACTTTATGCAACAGTTCCCCAGGACCTACCTTTCTATATTGAAGGAGTGGACGAGTAGGAACGATTATTCGTATTTCTCATTAAGGTTGCCATCGTATCTGGTAGGGGTGACTGCAATGGCGCTGATGTACAGGATGGCGGTGCGTCTCTTTACTGCAGAAAAGTATCAAAGGTTCCTGATGGTGCTGATGCTGGTGTCGTGCGGGACGTTTACAGAGTATTTTGTAGAAGTGAAGCAATATACCATGGACCTGTTGCTGGCTGTGGTGGCACTTTGGCAGACCCGGATGTTGCTGTTGGTGGGTGAACGGAAAGTGACAGGCGGATGGTACGTGTTGCTCTGTCTCGTGTTTCTGATCGCTCCTTTTTTCAGCTATACCTATCCGATAGTGATAGCTCCGGCATTTGTTGTGTTGCTGGTGCAGAACATATTGAGCTGGAGGGAAAGAAAAGGGGAGGGAGGCAGTGTGCCGATATTCCTGATGCAATGGTTACCACAGTTTTTATGTACGTTCAGTATTACTGTGTTTTACCTGAAGGATGCGTATCTGTTGGGCAAGGACGAGGATATGCACCGATTCTGGGCACATCTGATGATGGAGGGAGGATTTGAACCCGTGAAGTTTCTGGTGAACTTCTTTCATTTCTTTGCTCAGGCGGGTTCAGGGTTTGTGTTCTGGTGGCTGTTCGGGATATTCTGCTCCGTTTCGTTTGGGTATGGTATTTACAGGACGATCCGCAATATCAAAGTTGGGTCAGGAGATCAGAACAGTATGATGTTGCTATACAGTGTATTGTTGCCGATGGTGGTGATGTTGCTGTATATATCCGGTAAATTGCCGGTAGGTGAGCCGAGGTTGAGTGCATTTGCGGTGCCGGCAATATCCATAATGCTGGTAACTTTTCTTTCGGAAAATTGGCAGCCAAAAACGCGTAAAGTCTTGTCTGTGATATCATTCGCGATGTTTGCAGGGCTATCAGGGAATGTAGTTTCTACCATTGCCGCGTCATTCACAGACAGCAAATATTCAAAACGAATGGAGATATACCGGAATACGCAAGCTGCCATCGTTGCCGCTCAAAACAAAGGTATCCCGATAATGATAACACCCGGTGTTGCTTACCCGTATGAGCTTACCCGGAACCTTCCGTTTGACAACACTGTGCCCGGCGACTGGGTATTAATGACTTTGCCTGCATACAGTGCGGAAGGGAAGGTGCCGGTATACGGTATCGCAGATCTGGCCGAACCGGATCGTGTACTTGACAGAATGCCAGCAGGCGTGGATTCTGTTATGGCGGGTGACGGCATCAGGTATGAAGTGGTAAAAGTTCCGAAGCAGGCGTTACCTTTACAGTAGTAATCTAAAATGGAAATGGAAAAGAATATAAATGCGGGTTTCGATACACTTTGCATAAGAGGAGGGCATGCGGCTGAGAGTAACAGAGCACATCTGACACCGGTGTATGCATCGAGCACTTATACATTTGAAAGTGCAGAGCAATCGATAGCTGTTTTTAAGGGCGAGGAACCCGGATATATTTACGGACGTTGGGGGAATCCGACGATCACGGAAGCAGAGGAGAAAATCGCGCTGCTTGAAGCATACAAACTGAAGGGTAGTAATGGTGCGCCATTGCAGTTGAAGGCGATCCTGCATTCATCGGGTATGGCTGCGGTGACGACGATGCTTTTGGGCAATCTGAAAGCGGGGCAGAAGATCATTACGCATCATTCGCTGTATGGAGGAACACATGAGCTGATAGAGAAGATACTACCGGGATTGGGTATAGAGGCGGTGATTGTTGATTTTCACAACATCAACCGGGTGGAGGATGCACTGAAGGCCGATGGAAATATAGCCTTGATGTATCTTGAAACACCCGCCAATCCTACACTTCAGTGCATAGACCTGGAGGCGTTGGCTACGCTGGGCAAGAGTTATGGATTGACGGTGTGCGCGGACAATACATTTGCTACACCGTATCTGCAGCAGCCGTTCAAGTATGAGGTGGATTATGTGATGCATTCAACTACCAAATTCCTGAACGGACATGGAACAGCAATAGGTGGTGTGCTGATAGGTCGTGATATAGAGAAGATGAAGGGGCCTATTACCAAGATGCACAGATTGCTGGGAGGTAATAGTAACGCATTTGACGCGTTCCTGCTGACCAATGGTATGCGTACTCTCGGTGTCAGAATGGACAGGCATTGCAGTAACGCGCAAGCTGTTGCCGAATTTTTGGAAAAACATGACGCTGTGGCACGAGTGAATTATGTGGGATTGCCCGCGCATCCGGATCATGCAACCGCTATGAGGCAGATGAAGAACGGCGGCGCGCTGATGAGTTTTGAATTGAAGGGAGGATTTGAGTCGGGTGTGTCTTTTATAGATAAGATGAAGTTGTGTACCAATGCTGTGTCACTGGGTACCTGCGATACGCTTGTGTCTCATCCTGCATCTACTACACACATGGGAGTGTCGCGCGAGCAGCGTGTAGCATTCGGGATATCGGACGGGTTGATAAGGATGAGTGTGGGTATGGAGAATGTTGAAGATATTATAGCGGATCTGGATCAGGCGATGACTTGAACAGCAAGATCCTGGAAAAACGTAACGCCCGGTAAACTCTTCGACCGGTAAAAAACGAAAGAGCCACTAAAGTGAAAAAGGAATTACATTGAAGATAGATATTCACACCCACATAATGCCTGAGCAAATACCGAACTGGTTTCAGAAGTTTGGTTATGGTGAATTCATCAGGCTGGAACATCACAAACCTTGTTGTGCCCGAATGATAAAGGGCGACAAGGTTTTCAGGGAGATAGAGCACAACTGCTGGGACCCGGGGGCAAGAATGAAGGAGATGGATATGACCGAGGTGAGTCAGCAGGTGTTGTCAACCATCCCGGTGCTGTTCAACTACTTTGCCAAGCCTGAACATGCGCTGGAGACATCGCGTTTTTTCAATGACCACATAGCGCAGTGCTGCGACCATCATCCGGATCGTTTCATAGGGTTGGGTACAGTGCCCATGCAGGATGTTGATACGGCGATAAAGGAGATGGAGCGTTGTGTGACCGAGTTGAAAATGCCGGGACTGGAAATAGGGTCGAACATCAACAATAAGAACCTGAGTGATCCATCGTTCTTTCCGTTCTGGGAGGCTGCTGAACAGTTGGGCTGCAGCATATTTGTGCATCCTTGGGAGATGATGGGCGAGAATGATATGACAAGGTACTGGTTGCCGTGGCTGGTGGGTATGCCCGCCGAGACAAGCCGCGCCATATGTTCTATGATATTTGGTGGTGTATTTGAGCGTTTCCCCAAGTTGAAAGTAGCTTTCGCTCATGGTGGTGGAAGTTTCCCGCTTACAATTGGCAGGATAGAACACGGGTATAATGTTCGCCCTGATCTATGTGCTATTGACAATGCAGTGAATCCGAGAGATTACATCGGTAAGTTTTGGATAGATGCATTGGTGCATGATGCAAAGGCACTTGACTTTATTGTAGACGTGATGGGCGGCGATAAGATATGTATGGGTAGCGATTACCCGTTCCCGTTGGGTGAGCATCATCCCGGTAAGCTTATAGAATCGACAAACTACAGTAAAGAGTTGAAGGAACAGTTGCTTTATAAGAACGCAATGGATTGGTTGGGTTAGGACGAGGAGCAATAAACATTGCTGGATATAAATACGAAGGGTGATGCGATCGCATCACCCTTCGTATTTATGATTTGTTGATCAATGCTACCAAGGAACTTCGAAACTTGCTTTGGAAAATTCTTTGTTGTGTTGTTTGAAGACTGTTTCTTCAGGGTTTTTGAGCATGAGCGGGTCCTTGGGGCCGAATAGCCGGGAGAGAAGCGCTATGGGGAACAGTAAAACGTAAAACACAACCGACAGTAGAATGTTTGGTACAATCTTGCTGAGAACAGTTGCAAGTTGCATCCATACCCATTCGATCTTTGAGGCAATGAAATCGGAAAGTATGCCAGCTACGCCAATAACAATTGCTGTGGTAAGTGCCCATTTTGCCTGAGTGGCAGCGAAAACGATGAGAAAACCAACCGAGATGGTCAGTACTGTTTTTGCCGGGTTCGACTTCATTTTGTTTGGTGTCATAGACTAGAATAAAGTATAGATGAATGGAGCAATTGCACTTGAGCCGCCGAATACGATGAGTATGCCGAGGAGCAGCAGGATGATGATTATTGGTGCTAACCAAAACTTTTTGCGTTGCTTCATGAAGAGCCAAAGGTCATTGAGAAAATCCATATTACTGTGTTTTTATCAGGTTGTTTGTGAGTAATTGATTGCCAACGAAATTTGCGATTTCTGCATAACCGCGTTCGTTGGGGTGTCCATCAAATCTAAAAAAATAATTTCCTTTATCCGAAAGTTGTTTGAAGTGACCGGTTAGTTCCATGTATGGTACCTGTACTCTACCCGCCACTGAAGCATAGATAGAGTCAATGTTGTTGTTTGCTTCGAAATAGGGGTTCAGGACATCTGAAGCACATCTTACAACTGAGTGGCCAATAAAGAAGTTTATGGGGAGATTGATGAAAACTAATGATGCCCCATTTTTTTTGCATATTGCGTTCATGTTTTCGAGGTCTTTAGTCATCTGATCAATTGCAAATTTTGTTGCGAATTGTCCCGGATCGTTAAATACAGTGACTCTGTCAGGGAATTTCACATAGCCAGAAACAAGACTCGGATTGAGGTTGCCGGATAGAAACATTTGCTGCACGGTGTCGGGCAGGGTATAGAATCTATGCCGATTAATGTCATCTAGGCCATCGAGGAATTTTGTCGCAGATTCTTTCCACGCAGTCTTTATGTCGATAGTTTCTGAGTTGACATCCTGTTTTTTTCTAAACAAGCCTGTAATGTTGCTAAAAGATGCTGTGAGCATTTCGCGGACTGCAGCAGTGGCACCATTTGCGGGAGAAACGGTGGCGTTGGATTGTGCCGGAGCAGAAGGTGTTTTGAAGTTAAGCTCGAAAAGTTGGGCCAGATCATCTTCTTGCAAAACCCCTACCAATACGAGGTCTGGTTTCAACATAGGAATTGCATCCGCCATGTACTGCAGGTAGGTAGTGGTGTATTGTCCTCCACGCCCACAGTTAACAACTTCCACGTTGGTTTTACCAGCTTTATGTAGTAGCTCTTCAAGTTTGTGCGGCCAGCTGTTTTCCTGTTGTACCCCCCAACCAAACGTCCAGGAGTCACCAAAACATAGGATCCGGTATTTATTTTTCTTGTCAATCTGTATTTCTCTGTCTCTCAGGCCAATGCTGTTGATATTGGCGGTGAAATCGAATTCTGTGGTTTTATACCTTGCTTTGGTATTCGGCTCGAAGACGAGGCCACCCGCCCTGTCGTCATTGGGCTGCGATGCGAGGTGTTTAGTTTGTTTGATACGCCCGATTCCCACGTTTATGACTACAACGAATGTGTAAAGGATGCCGGTGAACGTAAAAGCAAGAATCAGATTCCTGAGTCGTACACTTCCCTTGTTTTTTGAAATACCATATACAGCGAGCAAACCTGCAAGAAATACTACCCAAATGAATAAGTGTACTGCTGTGAGGTTATATACTGGTTTTTTGGAGTAGAAGACATGGAAAGAAAGCGGGTTCCAAAATAATAGAGCTATAGCAATAAAGAATGAATATATTTTGTTTATATTCTTCATTCTAGTCCATTTTAAATTTAACCATCCACTTGTCTTTGTTCTGCCAGTCGGGCTGTTCAGTTTTTATGTACACATAGTCATTAATGACAAGTACATCCATTTCAGTGCTCATAAAGCAACGATATGCATCGTGGGGAGTACAAACGATGGGTTCGCCCCGAACATTGAAGCTGGTATTTACGACAAGACTGTATCCGGTTTGTTGCTTGAATGCATTTATCAGTTCCCAGTACCTGCTATTGGTTTCTTTGTGTACGGTTTGGATCCTGGCAGAGAAATCGAGGTGGGTCACAGATTGGATATCGCTACGTTTGTAGTATAGTCTGTCCCACAAAGAGAGGTCGTTATAATTTGCCGGAAGCTTTTCGCGTCGGTTTTCTTTCACAGGAGCCACAATAAGCATGTATGGTGAATCTGAATCAAGATCGAAATAGTCACTGACGTCGGAGGCGAGAACAGAGGGTGCGAATGGTCGGAACCCTTCCCGGTACTTTATTTTTAGGTTCAGCTTTTTCTGCATGTCGGGATTTCTGGCATCTCCAAGGATACTTCGGTTTCCCAAAGCTCTTGGGCCGAAT
The DNA here is from genome assembly GCA_016786565.1 of Flavipsychrobacter sp. Taxonomy (GTDB): domain Bacteria; phylum Bacteroidota; class Bacteroidia; order Chitinophagales; family Chitinophagaceae; genus Nemorincola. Next base: position 19,808 of record JAEUVY010000115.1, on the reverse strand, counting down.
TCCATACGTCCCTGAAACCAACCGACCACATCTCCTTCAGCGAGACGACTTGCTACGAATGAGGCGAGACTACTGAAGTCGGTGTAATGCGTGTGGACAGATTTTACTTTCCGGTTCATCAGGGTGATCTCTTTATCGGAATATTCCGGTCCGAGGTAAGAGCCAGACATGTGATCGTTTATGCCATCGGTGTGTCGTGCCTCATCGAAATACATATATCCTGCGGCTAACGCAGCACCAAGTGCCCCTCCGGCATCGCCGGCGGCTGGTTGGATATAAATGTTGTCAAAGATCTTCTCCCGAAGCAACTTGCCATTGGCAACGCAGTTGAGTGCAACTCCACCGGCCATTACCAGATTGGTAGCACCGGTTATCTTTCTTGCCTCAATTGCCATTTTTAAGACGATCTCCTCAGTGACTTTCTGAATTGCGAGGGCGAGATTGCAGTGGTGTTGTTCGAGGTCCATTTCCTCGGCCCGTCGAGGGAACCCGAATAAGGACGCCCATTTAGCATCTTTCACCATGCGCAAACCGGTTGCATAATTGAAATATGCCTGATTGAGCCATATCGAACCATCTTCCTTGATGTCAACCAATTCCTTTTTGATCAACTCAATGAAACGAGTAGTTTCGGGGGAGTCCGGATTGCCATATGGAGCAAGGCCCATGAGTTTATACTCTCCTGAGTTGACTGTGAACCCAGTGAAATAGGTGAAAGCACTGTACAGAAGACCGACAGAATGCGGGAATTCGAGCTCTTTAAGGATCTTTATCTTGTTTCCTTCGCCGAGTCCGATAGAAGCGGTACACCATTCTCCTACGCCATCAATGGTAAGAATGGCAGCCTTTTCGTAAGGGCATGGAAAGAAGGCACTTGCGGCATGCGAAAGATGGTGTTCGGGGAAGAGTAATTTGACATTTTTTTTGTGGTATGGCCCAACATCCTTCAGACCGTCAAATATTTTCTTTTTAAGGAATATTTTTTCATTGAGCCATACCGGAATCGCCTTGAGAAAAGATGCGAGTCCGCTGGGGGAATAGGCGTAATAAGTTTGTAGAAGTCGTTCGAACTTCAGTAGAGGTTTGTCGTAAAATACAATGGCATCAAGTTCATCTATAGTAAGCCCGGCCTCTTCCAGGCAGTACTTAATTGCATTTGCCGGAAAATCTGGCGTGTGCTTGTCGCGCGTGAAGCGTTCTTCCTGGGCCGCTGCCACGATTTTTCCACCAATAGTAAGTGCCGCAGCTGCATCATGATAGAAGCAGGAAATGCCAAGTATTTTCTTCACTAATGAATTGATTTACATTTTATTGCCGTGCCGTGGGGAAGTGAGTGCAAGTGAATTTGTGGTGAAATGTTTGCGTCACCCGCGGTAACGGCATGGATGAAATTTTTGCGAATTTACAAAACAATAGCAAATATCTTAGTAAGGATAAGTGTTTTTATGTCAGTTGCGGCCAGTTCATTCAATAGACCGAAGGTTATTGGAAGTCTTACCTTATCAGTACCTGACGATCGGCATCGAGGCGGATTAGAATGAATATGAGGATGCTAAAAGCCAGCAATGAAGAGCCACCATAGCTTATGAATGGCAGGGTGATACCGATCACCGGTGCCAGACCAATGGTCATGGAGATGTTCACCGCGAAGTGGAAGAACAGTATGCTTGCTACACAGTAGGCGTATACCCGGGTGAAATCGGATCGTTGCCGTTCGCCCAGGTAGAGGATGCGTAACATCATTGAAACATATAGAATGATCAGCCCGGCACTGCCGAGGAACCCAAATTGTTCGCCAATGGCGCAGAAAATGAAGTCGGTATTCTGTTCGGGGACGAATTGGTTTTTGGTTGAGGTGCCGTTGAGGAAGCCTTTACCAAACATGCCACCTGACCCGATGGCTATTTTGGATTGTAGTACGTTGTATTCTGAGCTGTTTGTCTTCTCCTTTCTCTCCTCGCCCGGTGCGAGTGCTTTGTTGTATTCGTCCGGAACGTCTATGCCGATCATAGAATAAATACGCTCGATCTGGTGTTTTTGCAGCACGTGTTTGAAGACGAATGGTACGGCGACCTGCGAGAATAACAAAGAGAAACCCCATGCGCTTATGAGGATGACGCGGGCCGCAATACGGCGCTTGAGTGTGTGCCTGATTAGTAATCCGACAAGAATAGTGAAGACGGTAAGCAGGATGGCAAGCGTGGTGCGGTTGATAAGTAGCGAAGTGAGTACGAGTGCAATTGCGGCAAACCCGAGGATGAGAATGACGCTTGGCAACCCCTCGCGGTACATAACGAGGAAGAAGCACATGTAAACCAGGGCAAGACCTGTTTCTTTCTGCAAGAGGATGAACACGGCCGGAGCAAGTGCGATGGCGGCTGCTATGAGGCGGTCGCGGAGCTTTTTGAAGTTGGTCTCATTCAATGAAAAGAACTTGGCAATCGCCATGGCTGTGAATATCTTGGCTACTTCGCCGGGCTGAAAACGGAACCCGCCTACGCCCAGCCATGACCGCGAGCCCTTTACATCGACCCCGGCGAAAATGGTGATTATCAGTACGATGATACAAAGCGTGTATAACAGGAACGCGAATGAGGAGAAGAACTTGCTGTCGGTGAGTATTATGATAAAGCCAATGAAAAGAGAGTAACCCAGCCATATGACCTGTTTCATATAGCTTTTGTTCATCATGATGAGGGATGTGTCGGTGGTGCGGTGTTCAACAGAAAAGATAGCCAGAATGCCTACGGTTACCAATGCGAGGTACATCAGCAGCAGCGGTGTATCAATCCTGTTAAAGAGTGTTTTTTTCAGGTCGCTCATAAGTTGGCTTATTTCCTTTTGTTGGCGGCTTTAAGGTTATTGTTGGTGCGCATTTTGTAATTGATCCAACGGTGATAGAGAATGGAGTCGTTTGCTTTCCTGGTGCTATCGGCGGCGCGTTTGCGGGCAACGCGTGCATTGTATGCTCGTAGGTCGCGAAGGCGGATCACTGAGTCTATTGTATATACATATTTGTTGATGAGTTTGGCGTTCATCATTTTGTCCTCAACGGCTTTTCGTTTGTAGGTGACACTGTCTTTAAGGTATTTTTCCATGATGAGGCTGGCGATGGGGGCGGCCCATGTGGCACCAAAACCGGCGTTCTCGATAGCTACCGCTATGGCGATCTTTGGGTTTTCGCGGGGCGCGAAGGCAACGAACATTGAGTGGTTCTGCATTTTGATCACCTCTCCGTTCACAATTGCTTTATTCTCTGCTGTACCTGTTTTCGCGCAAACAGTTACGCCGTCGATCCTGGCTGCGGCAGCGGTACCATGATCGACCACGTCTTGCATTGCCTGCTGAACAACATCGAAAGTGGCGTCGGGGATATTTAGCACAACGTGTTTTTCGTGATACTTGCGCAGGGCCGTGTCGTTTTCATTCTTTCCTATCGCCTTCACAAAGTGAGGGGTGTAGTAATACCCTTTATTGGCAATAATGCACATGCCATTAGCCATCTGCAGCGGGGTGAGGAGTAATTCGCCCTGCCCCATGCCTACGAAGACGATGGTACAAGAGTTCCATGATCCTCGGTACATCTTGTTGTAGAGATTGGAGTCGGGAACGAGGCCTTTACCTTCGAAAGGGATGTCGATGCCGGTCTGCCGACCATAAGCAAAGCTCTTGTAGTAATCGTGCCAGGTTTGCAGGCCTTTCTTTACGCTTCCGAAGTTTCGGTAATCGACGGTAAGGCGGAAGAGGTGGCAGAAATAGGCGTTGCAGGAGTGGGCGAGCGCGAGTCCGAAATTGGCTGCGTGTCCGGCATCTTTGTGTTCGCAGGCAATGGAGCGGCTGCAGGCGCCGTAGCTGCCACGGCAGCCGTAGCCGTAGTCGGGGGTGATGGCACCAACATTAAGGGCGACGAGGCCGGTAAACGGTTTGATGGTAGACCCCGGCGGATACATAGCCTGTGTGGCCCTGTTGAACAGCGGGCGGGTTGCTTCTTTATGCAGGTTGGCGTAGTTGCGGGCGCGCTCCTTGCCCCGCAATAGGTTGGGGTCGAAGGTGGGGCTGCTGACCATGGTTAGGATACCACCGGTGCGCGGATCAATTGCCACTACGCTACCGATCTTGTTTGCCATGAGTTTTTCGGCATACTCCTGCAGCTCCATGTCCAGGTAAAGGTCGAGCTGTTTGCCGGAAACTTCAAGCGTATCGAGCATGCCACCCTTGTAGGGGTCGCGTGGGCGGTTGAATTTGTCGCGCTCGAGGAAGTGTACACCGCGCTGTCCGCGAAGTACCTCTTCGTACTGAAGTTCGAGGCCGCTGAGACCGGTATAGTCCCCCTGGCGATAGGACTGGTATCTTGGTTTCTTCAGCATTTCGGGCGATACCTCGCCGATGTATCCCAACATAAGGCCGGCGATTGGCTTTTCGTACACGCGGATATTTCTCTCAACGAGTTCGAAGCCGGGGAATTTGTATGCGTTTTCCTGATAGCGTGCCGTCTGTTCTTCGTTAAGGAGCTCGATAAAAGGACTTTGGCGGACATCTATGTTCCGAACGAGGACTTTGCCGAGTATTCGTTCGTAGGTGGCTTTGTCAATATCAAGTGCGGCGCAGAATTCGGCGGTGTCGAAATTTTTCGGCACGTTGCGCGGTGTGATCATCAGGTCGTAGATAGGGGTATTTGACAGTAGTGTGCGGCCCTTTCGGTCGCGGATGACCCCTCGTGGCGGATAAACGACTTTTTTATAAATAGCTATGTCATTTGCAAGGATCTTGTACTTGGGTTCAAAATTTTGCAAAAAGAATAGCCTGAGCAGCATAATTACAGCCACTCCTATAAATATAAAACTAATGACATACCGACGAGGGTTTGTCGCAACAGACATACAGGAAGATTAATGAAAATAAACAATGCAAACGTACTATAAAACTATGGTCATTTTTTGTGTAATGAGGGCCGTGGGTGAAAAGTTATCTACAGCGAATGTGAATAACTCTCAATGCTCGATTCGGGCGTGTGCAACAGGGTGGAAGTATGGCAGAAAAAGCATTTATCGGGAAATGTAATGGAGGTATCGACATATATTTGTAGAGTAGTGGGATATTTGCAATGAGAGCTTATGGCAGCACAGAAAACAGAATCGGCAAACGGAATGCGTATCGGGATAGTTTGTTATCCTACATTCGGGGGTAGTGGTGTATTGGCCACAGAATTGGGTATAGCGCTATCTGATAAGGGTTATGAGGTTCACTTCATCACTTATGAGCAACCTGTGCGGCTGAGTCAGGGATTTCATCCTAACATTTATTTCCACGAGGTGAAGGTGCCTACGTATCCTCTTTTTGATTTCCCCCCTTATGAAACGGCGCTGGCGAGTACGATGGTAAATGTGATCGTGAACCAGAAGCTGGACCTGCTGCACCTGCATTATGCGATTCCGCACGCTTCGGCTGCTTATTTTGCCCGTCAGATCCTGAAGAAAACCGGTCAGGATATCCCATTCATAACCACCCTACACGGAACAGACATTACTCTTGTGGGTAAGGACAGTACCTATGCTCCCGTAGTTACATTTTCCATTAATGAGTCTGATGCGATCACTGCGGTTTCGGACAGTTTGCGGGAAGAGACACTGAGGTCATTTGAGATAGAAAAAGCCATTGAGGTTGTACCGAATTTTGTGGATGTAAAGCGGTTTCATCAGACAGATAAGAATCACTTTAAGCAAATGCTCGCTCCCGATGGTGAGCGTATTTTGGTGCATGTATCCAACTTCAGAAGTGTGAAACGTGTGCAGGATGTGGTGAAGATATTCGCAGCAGTGAAGAATGAAGTTCCTGCCAAGTTGTTGATGATAGGTGACGGCCCGGACAGGCAGAGTGTAGAAGACCTGGCCAGAGGTATGAACATATATGGCGACATTCGCTTTTTGGGTAAACAAGAGCAGATAAGTGAGATATTGAGTATCGCTGACCTGTTCCTCTTGCCCTCGCAGACAGAGAGTTTCGGTCTTTCGGCACTGGAGGCCATGGCATGTGGTGTGCCGGTTATTTCAACTAATGCGGGAGGTTTGCCAGAGATCAATGTGCATGGAAAGACCGGATTCCTTTCTGATGTAGGTGATACGGCAGCAATGGCCGCGCACGCAGTATCTATTCTGAAAGATCACGACACGCTTGTGCATTTCAAGAAAGCTGCGCTGGCACATGCACGCAAGTTTGAGAAGCAACACATTATCCCGATGTATGAGGAAATATACAAAAGGGTGATCGCTGAGTATGGTGCAACCAAGAAGCTGAACTGTTGCTTTTAATTCAGGCTTATTTGCAGTGTTGCTGTAATGCTACAATGGCATCCTGATGCCCGGCACGTGCGGCAGTTGTCCAATCAGGGCAAGGGTTCATTGAAGCTGCAAACAACGCATTCCCCAGTAGGTAATAGTATTCAGGTTTCGGGTTAGGGATATTGACTGCGGTCCTCAGGTCGGCAACAGCTTCAGCGTGTTTGCCGATCAAGGTCTCGGCAACACCCCGCCGGGCGTAAAAGAGCGGGTTGTTCCCTGCGACGCGAATGGCTTGTGAGTATGCCAGAATCGCATCAGAATATTGTCCTGTTTTTTCACTGCAATAGCCATACAGATACCAGGATCTGGCATCTGTAGGTGGGTGGGACAGTACCTGCTGAATATCGGCGATGGCGAGTTTGAAGCGCCCGGTTTCCTGATGAATTACAGCTCTGGCGAAATATGACTTGGTGTACCCGTTTATCTCTATACTCTTTGTAAATGATTCAAAGGCTTCCATTGTTCGCCCTGACTTCATATACATGTTTCCCTTGTTGTGCCAGGCCTTGTAGTTGGCCGGGTCAAGTAGAGTGGCTTTGTCGAGGTGAAACTCCGATAGAGACAGTTCGCCTTTCTGAAGATAAAGCGCGCCAAGGCTGGAGTGCGCTACAGCAGAGTTGGGGAATGTGTCGGCCAAAGCGGTAAAGAATGTAAGGTCTGACTGCCATGCCACTGTGCGAAGGGACGTGAGCGTGAGGAGGGCGGCCGCGGCTATTGATGTAACGGATATGGCCACCGGGCGCTTTCTGTCTTTCAGTAATGTGAAGATGGCATGGACGCAAGGGAAAATAATGCCTATAGAAGCCAGGTACATATAACGGTCGGCAGAAAGCGCCTCGCCAAAGCTTATGAATTGCAGCAGGAAGATTATATTGAATGTGAAGAAAGCGATGCCTCCGGCCAGTATTGTGTTTTGCCGTTTCCACGCAACAATGCCTGTGGCAACCACTGCTGCCGTTAACAGACTGAAAAGGGCCGGTAGCATCACTGAAGTGGGGTATGGGTATATGACTGAGAGGTTTACGGGTAACAGCGTGCGCATAATATATGACGAGTAAGCATGGCCGGCGTAAAGGAAATGCATAAAAGGATTTTCTGCTTCGTGCCTGTTCAGGAACCCTCCCTCTTGCTGGGCTTTGACGGCTATTATTCCAATCATCAGTGCAAAGGCGAAAAGCGGCAGCTTTATGGGAAGTCTTTTGTTGAGTTGTTTTTGGTTGCCTTTCCAGATGTCGATAGCGAAAAGTGACAAGGGGAAAGCGACCGCGGTGGCTTTTGATAGCATTGCAGCGGCACCTAACCCAACGATGATCATTGCAGCCCATTGGGACGGTTTGTCGAGATATTTTGCATAAAAGATGAGACCGGCAAGGGAGAATGAGCCGGCAAGGAGCGTTTTTCGTTCAGCGATCCAGGCGGTGGCTTCCACCGACGCCGGGTGTAGTGCCCAGAGGATTGCGGTGAAAAGCGCCACCAGAGGATTGCCGCTGAGTAAGAGTACTAACCGCCAAAGAAGGACAGCATTTATGGCATGTAGCAATATGTTGGTGGTGTGGTAAATGGCAGGTGGGTCTCCCCCGTTCGCATAATCTACAGCATAGGAGACCATGGTGAGCGGGTGGTAGTTACCGATGTAGAATGAGGTGAACCATTGTTTGATATGGTCGAATGTAATGGATTTAACAGCGTTATTTGCTACGGTGTAGGTTGTGTCGTCCCATGAGATAAAATCAAAGTTGAAGACTCTGATGTAGGCGATCAATACAAGTGCAACGATCGCGAGGGCTGTGAAATATTGGTTACGGGGTTTCAAAAACTTCTTTTATGAGCCAAAGTTATCTTACTAGGTTGGCTTTTCTTGCTACGGAAATGAGAATTTTCGCGAAGGAATGGAGAGAGTAGTGATTTAAAAAAGGTTGTCTTCGGTATTTGTTTACCGGGCATTTTATATATTTGTGGTGTACCGGGTCGGAAAGGCCCCTCAAAAAATAGGTCTATTATGCTCATCAGAAGGAGACTTTTGTTTTTGTTAGGTTTAATCTCGTTTATCGGAGGTAGTGCTCGTGCGCAAAGCATAGACTACCTGAGGCATAATAAGATATTTAATTTGTGTTCGTATGAACGTGAATGTTCAGGGTGCTACGATTGCCAGATGCAGAAGTATGAAGTGCGCATCAAGAATCTGGTAGATAAGAAGATAAAAAAGGTTTCATACGTTTACTATTCCTCTTCGCGCAACAAAGTTGTGACCAAAGACGCTACCATTATTGGCTCTGTGATCGATCACAAGCAAATCGGCGTACTCAATATGTGCCTGCCGAACGGCATACATTGGGCGATTAGTGAGATCGTGTATGAAGACGATTCAAAAAATTCGTTTGTTGTAAAAGACAGGCTCGAAGATTTTGTGCAGGAACCAGATGAGTGCGATTGCAACAAGCGCACAGTGATGCCTGATCCAAACATTAAATAGCTTTAGTTCTTATGCCGCTTTTAGTAAGCCGCCCTTTTTTGGGCGGTTTTCTTTTTGCGGTTTATAGTCGGTAATGCCCCTGAGAATTGACGTTAACGGGCAGCTGATGGGAGTTCTGTACCATGTAATTTCGTTGTTTAATATTTCGGAATATGCAAAAGATAACTCCATTTCTGTGGTTTGATAACCAGGCCGAAGAAGCAATCGACTTTTATCTTAAGGTTTTCAAGACCGGGAGGGTTTTGAATATTAACAGGCAGTCGGGTAAGGTATTTACAGGGACATTTGAGCTGTTCGGGCAACAGTATCATTTTATCAATGGCGGGCCAATGTTCAGGTTCTCCGAGGCAATATCGTTGATGGTTGTATGCGAGGATCAGAAAGAGATAGATAGTTACTGGAGTGGCTTGCTGGAGGGTGGAGGTACCGAACAAATGTGCGGGTGGCTGAAGGATAGGTATGGCCTGTCGTGGCAGATCGTTCCCGCGAACCTGAGTGCTTTATTGTTTTCTGACGACCGCGGAAAGGCCGAGCGCGCCGGTGCCGCACTGATGAAGATGCGGAAAATTGATATTGCCACACTTGAAGATGCGTAAATATAGCATGGATAAAAAAGACCGGGTCGCTGTTGCGCCCGGTCGGAATAACTATATATAATCAAACAACTTACAGTACCTGAACGATCAAAAATTTCAGGTATTGTGTTGATGGTACATGCCAGAGAATGGGGTGATCGGCGGCCTGTGTCTGCCAAACCACCTGCCTTAATTCGCGACGGGCATCTTTTGCCGCCATGCCGATGATCTGAAGGAAAAGTTCAGGTGGTACGAGGTTGGTGCAAGACGCTGTGACCAGGAAGCCACCCGGTTTTACAAGTTTCATGCCCCTCAGGTTGATCTCTTTATAACCGGTGATTGCCTTTTGTATGTTCTCTCTGCTTTTTGTGAATGCAGGAGGGTCGAGGATCACTGTGTCGTATCGTTTGCCATCTTTCACCCATTGCTTCAGAACGTCGAAAGCGTTTACGGCCTGGAACTTACAGATATCTGAGAAGCCGTTGAGCTCTGCATTTCTGCGGGCAGTGGCAACCGCGTTTTCGGAAATGTCGAGGCCCAGTACGCTTTTTGCGCCGTAATGGGCAGCGTGCATAGAAAAGGTACCCGTATAGCAAAAGGCTTCGAGTACATCTCCACCTTTTACGATGTGCTGGATAGCGCGTCGGTTGTCCTGCTGATCGAGGAAATAGCCTGTTTTTTGTCCATTTTCGATATCGACATGGAATTTCAGTCCGTTCTCGTTTATGATGATGTTCGTATCAAACGGTTCGGACAGGAACCCTTTGATCTGCGGAAGACCTTCCAATGTGCGCACCGGCACGTCGTTCCGTTCATAAATTCCTTTCGGCGAGAATATCTTGTTGAGCGCTGAAACGATTGCGGGTTTCCAGCGATCGATGCCGAGGGCAAGGGTCTGGATAACAAAGTGGTCGTTGAACTTATCTATAATAAGCGCCGGAAGTTGGTCGGCCTCACCAAAAATGAGCCTGCAATTCTCCACATAGCCTATCTGTTTGCGGTATTCCCATGCCTCGCGGATGCGTCTTGCGAAGAACTTATCGTCAATAACGTCATCTTTGTCGCGCGTGAGGAGGCGGATGCGGATCTGAGAGGCCGGATTGATGTATCCCTTGCCTACGAATGAGCCGTTGTAGGAATATACCTCAACGATATCGCCCGGTTCGGCGGTTCCCTCACTGTCACCCAATTCGTTTCCGAATATCCATGGGTGCCCGTTTATGACGCGATCGCCGATCTTCTTTCGTAAAAAACATTTCATCGTGCAAAAATAGTGTTCGTTATTCACTGTTCTCACTAATTTTGGTGCATGCTGCAGCAATTAGTTATTAATAACTATGCCATTATTGACAGGGTTTCGATAGAGCCCGACGCGGGGCTGAACACGGTGACCGGTGAGACCGGTGCAGGAAAGAGCATCATTCTGGGTGCTTTGTCGCTCATTTTGGGTGAACGTGCCGATACCTCCGTTCTAATTAATAAGGATGAGAAATCGGTGATAGAGGGGCATTTCTTTGTAAAAGGAAATGAGCCACTGGCCCGTGCGCTGGCAGAGGAGGAGATAGATCAGGACGACGTGTGCATCATCAGACGTGAAATTTCTGCCAACGGTAAGTCGCGTGCGTTTGTGAACGACACCCCGGTGACCTTACAGTTGTTGAATAAGCTAACCTCGATGCTGGTGGACTTGCAGCAGCAGTTCGGGCATCTTGCTATTGCGGAAGATAGTTTTCAGGTAAATGCACTTGATGCGGTTGCCAACAATATAAAGCCCGCTGAAGCATACAGGGAAAAGTATAAAACATACAAACGGTGCCAAAAGGAGCTTGAAGAAAAACAGGCGCAACTGGCTAAGATGAAACAGGAAGCTGATTATAAGCAGTATCTCCTGGATGAATTGGTGCAGGCTTCCTTTAAAGACAATGAAATAGAAGAGGCAGAGCAGCAATTGAAGCAAATGGCGCATTCGGAGCGGATACTGGCTGTGTTGCAAGGTGCCTATGGTGTACTAAGTGAGGGTGAGCAACCTTTGGTAAACGAACTGAAGCGGGTGATGCAACAGTTGCAATCGCTGTCTGATGTATTGCCTGAGGTTAAGGATACTTGTGACAGAATGTCGTCGGTATGGATAGAACTAAAGGATATTGCCGCTGATATAGAGGAGATGCAGGGTAGTGTGCAGTTGGATCCGGCAAAGATGGAAGAGTTGCAGCAAAGAAATGATCTTGGATACAAATTGCTGAAGAAACATGGTGTGGCGACAACCAGTGATCTGATAGCTCTGCAGCAACGACTGGAGGAAGACTTGTTGGTGACCCATGATCTGGACAAAGGGATACATGATCTGGAAAAAGAAACCGAGCGTCAGTATGCGGAGGTAATGGCGGCAGCCGTTAAATTGTCGGAAGCACGAAAGAAAGCTGCGCCCGATTTTGTGAACAGGATCAATGAATTGCTGGTACTGGTGGGAATGCCAAACGCAAGATTTGGTATAGAGATCGATAATGCTACGCTTTCCCTGCACGGGATGGATAATGTGCAGTTTGTGCTGGATGCGAATAAGAGTGGTAAATTCCAGTTGCTCTATAAGGCGGCATCAGGCGGGGAAATGAGCAGGATAATGTTATGCATCAAGTCTTTGATAGCAAGGGCATTGCATTTGCCTACTTTAATATTTGATGAAGTTGACACAGGTATTTCCGGCGAGGCGGCCCGTCAGGTCGGTATTTTGTTACGCGAGTTATCCGGTTATCACCAGGTAATATGTATCACCCACCAACCTCAGGTGGCAGCGCGCGGCACCCGGCATTTCTTTGTTTATAAGGAGGCTGACGCGACCGGACGATTATCGACCAGGGTGAAAGTGCTTGCCGAAAACGAACGAGTGCGGGCGATAGCGCAAATGATAGGGGGTGAACAACCAAGCGATGCGGCGCTGGCCAGTGCGCGAGAATTGGTGGTAGGGTAGCGGTACGCTTATCCAAAGAAAAAGCTACAAAGATCTTTGCAGCTTTTTCTTTGGATAACAATATATGCCGGGGTCTTCCCTTATTTCTTACTGATCTTTTTGACCGGGAAGGCTATCCAGGCACTGCCGGCAGTTTTGTAAAAGATCGTGTTTTTAGCATTTTCGGGAATCTCTGCCGGTATAGGGAACCTGCCACCGGTGACAGGTGTGAACAGAAGTAGCTGTCCTTTTTTGATCTTCTCCATATCGATGGGGGCACCAACGTATGCTCTTCCTTTCTTTACAGCTTTTTCGATGTTGCAAGTTAGCCATCCGCCCTGTCCCCTCCAGAAAACAGATTCGGGATATGAGGTTTCGTTCCATTTAACTACAAAGAACTCACCGCTTTTGGGTGGATTGTTTTGTGCGCTTTCGGGTATCTTTTTAGAAAATGCAGAAACGAGTTTGATATTGGCCTTACGAGTGACAGCTTCCTGTGCAAATATTGTGGTACTGAAACAAGTGAAAAGGACGAAAAGAATGTTCTTAAGATTCATAAGTGGATATGAGCGATCTGAAATATTCGTGGCGGAATGTTTCAGATCAGTTTAGTGTACAAGAAGTTTTGAATCCGATGATGTTTTGCTCGCGGGAGCGGCAGGTGGCAGCGGCCGATCTTTTCTTTTCGTTCCTTATCTCTACGATGGATCTTGACGACTTACCTGTAGATACAGAGGTAATTGTGCAGGTACACGTGTAGTCTTTTTTGCACGATGTAGTACCCAGAACAGCAAAAGACAATGGTATTATGTATAGCAGTTTTTTCATCAGAAGTCCTTTTACAGGGTAAAAATAAGATACTGCTGATATTGGCAAACGGATACTGAAGATTTTTTTTGAAGAACGAACGAATTAGCTGTTAAAACGACAAAAGGCGCCGATGGCGCCTTTTGAAAATAAACTGTAAAAAAAATTAGTCAAGTGTGCATGAAACTGATGCAGTCATGCTGCCGGCGGTTACGTTGGTGTTCATTGCTTTGCATGCACTTTCTGCATCCTTTTTCTTTTGTTTGCCAAGTGGGTACTTCATTGTAGACGTTGTAGAGCCTGACGCTGAAGACGTACACGTGCAAGAATAGTCTTTTTTACAAGAGGTAAACATTGTTGCTAGTGCAGCAACCGCGATCATTGGGATTAGTTTTTTCATACTTTGTTTGTTTTTGTATTGCGAAAGTATATAAACAACTCATGCGGTGTATATGCCTACCTACTGATTTTAGTTATGAGGTTCCGATGTTGGGGAAAATAGCTCCGTGACGCCCATTCTGTAATATTTACTTAAAAGTCAATACCATGATAATGGTATGGAACTTTTCGGGAAAATGGTAGCTGAATTGCAGGTGTTTACAGGCTACATTCATATAAAAGTCCATATATGGCGCCGCGTTTGCCTTTGCATTCACGTTTTGCAGCACGATCGGACATTTTTTCAAGTTCGTATATCACCACCGAATCTGCGGCCTTTCCGGTAACAATTTTGCAGGTGCAGGTGTGGTTTTTTCTGCAGGATGTGGAAGTAATTGTTAGTATGGTTAAAATAGCTATAGTGATGCTTTTTGTCATGTTATTTATTTTGAGGTGTGAAAGTACAATTATTTTCAGGAATCTGAGGGGCTCTGCAACGCGATAAGTTTTGCAGAGGAGTATGATCTTCAGAGAAGGGTTGCTGCCCTGAATGTTATTTGTGATTACATTAACAGAATAAAATGTTAAAAATTGGCATTTTAACATTATTTTATCTGAATGGAAAGTTAAATAGTGATGCATGGGGAGTAAAAATATTTGCCTTGATGGTAGTGGGTTTGAGCGGATGTGCAGTATGTTTTGAAAAGTTTGGAATATTTTTTGCTTATTATAGGCGTTTTGCTATCTTTGCCATCCCTTTTTCGAGGGGGAAACGTACGTGCAAGGAAATATTTTCACTAATCTCTGATAACGAAGAATGCCTGTAAAGGTAGGCCAGTCCTGCTTTTCGGGCTATTTTTATTTGTAAAAAAGGAGTAACAGATCATTATGGCAATAACGCAAAAAAAGACCGCAGCCGGCAGGGTGAATTTCGGCAAGCTACATGATGCAGCCGCAACGCCTGACCTTTTGGCGATCCAGCTTCAGTCATTCCAGGACTTCTTCCAGCTGGAAACGACGCCAGACAAGCGTAACAACGAAGGGTTGTTCAGGGTGTTCAAAGAGAATTTCCCGATAACTGACACGCGAAACATCTTCGTGCTTGAGTTTCTGGATTACTTCATCGACCCGCCGCGTTACACGATAGACGAGTGTATGGAGCGAGGTCTGACTTATTCAGTGCCGCTGAAAGCAAAGCTGAAGCTTAGCTGTAATGATGAGGAGCACGTAGATTTCGAAACTATTGTTCAGGACGTGTTCTTGGGTAATATCCCATACATGACGCCACGTGGTACGTTTGTCATCAATGGCGCTGAGCGTGTTGTGGTATCACAGCTTCACCGTTCTCCGGGTGTATTCTTCGGTCAGAGCGTTCACCCGAACGGAACGAAGATCTACAGTGCACGCGTTATCCCATTCAAGGGTGCGTGGATGGAGTTTGCGACCGACATCAACAATGTGATGTACGCATACATCGACCGTAAGAAAAAGTTCCCCGTTACAACACTGTTGCGTGCCATAGGTTACGAAACGGACAAGGACATCCTTGACCTGTTTGGTATGGCTGAGGAAGTGAAAGTTGACAAAAAATCACTGGCAGGTCACATAGGTCGTCGCCTTGCAGCACGCGTACTGCGTAGCTGGACGGAGGACTTCGTTGATGAGGACACCGGTGAAGTTGTAACGATAGAGCGTAATGACGTGGTTCTGGATCGTGACAGCGTTCTTGACGAAAGCAATGCTGAACTGATTCAGGAAATGGGAATCAAAACCGTATTCCTGCAGAAGGAAGAAGTGAGCGGTGATTTCTCTATCATATATAATACACTTAATAAGGATACGTCTAACTCGGAACTGGAAGCGGTGCAGCACATCTACCGCCAGTTGCGCGGTTCTGATGCTCCGGATGATGAAACAGCACGTGGTATCATTGAGAAGTTGTTCTTCAGTGATAAGCGTTATGACCTTGGTGAAGTTGGTCGTTACAAGATCAACCGCAAGCTGGGTCTTGATATAAATCTTAACACTAAAGTGTTGAGTAAAGAAGATATCATTTCCATCATTAAATACCTGGTACGTCTTACGAACGGTAAGGCTGAGATCGATGACATCGATCACCTGAGCAACCGTCGTGTACGTACAGTGGGTGAGCAGTTGTTTGCCCAGTTCGGTGTTGGTCTGGCACGTATGGCCCGTACCATCCGCGAGCGTATGAACGTTCGTGACAATGAGGTGTTCACGCCGATCGATCTGATCAACGCGCGTACACTTTCTTCAGTAATCAATTCATTCTTTGGTACATCACAGCTTTCACAGTTCCTTGACCAGACGAATCCGCTTTCAGAGATCACGCACAAGCGTCGTATCTCGGCACTCGGTCCGGGTGGTCTGAGCCGTGAGCGTGCGGGCTTTGAGGTTCGTGACGTTCACTATAGCCACTATGGTCGTCTGTGTACCATTGAAACGCCGGAAGGTCCGAACATCGGTCTGATCTCTACGTTGTGTGTGCACGCGCAGATCAACGATATGGGCTTCATTGAGACACCATACCGCAAAGTAAAAGAGGGTAGGGTGGATCTGAAGAACTTCCGATTCCTGAGTGCGGAAGAGGAGGATCTGGCAAAGATCGCGCAGGCTAACGTACCTGTGGATGAAAAGGGTAACTTCCTTGAAGATAAGATCAAGTCGCGCCAGACGGGAGACTTCCCTATTCTGGAGCCGAACGAAGTTGAATACATGGACGTGGCGCCGAACCAGATCGTGGGTCTGAGCGCCTCGCTGATCCCGTTCCTTGAGCATGATGACGCCAACCGTGCGCTGATGGGATCGAACATGCAACGTCAGGCGGTGCCGCTTATCATTCCACAGGTTCCTATTGTAGGTACTGGTTTGGAAGCAAAAGCCGCACGTGACGCGCGTATTCAGATACATGCAGAAGGTAATGGTGTTGTTGAGTATGTAGATGCAGACAACATTCATGTACGTTACGACCGTGACGAGAAAGAGCGTCTGGTATCGTTTGAAGACGACCTGAAAGTGTATTCACTTACAAAATATAAGAAGACGAACCAGAGCACAAGTATGACACTGCGTCCATGTGTACGCAGGGGGCAGAAAGTGAAACCAGGAGATTTCCTTACTGATGGTTATGCTACTCAGGACGGAGAACTGGCACTGGGTCGCAACCTGAAAGTGGCGTTCATGCCATGGAAGGGTTACAACTTCGAGGATGCGATCGTGATCAACGAAAAAGTTGTTCGTGACGACTGGTTCACATCGGTACATATCGATGAGTATGAGCTGGAAGTTCGTGATACTAAACTTGGAGAAGAAGAACTGACTCCAGATATCCCGAACGTGTCTGAAGAGGCTACTAAGGATCTGGATGAGAACGGTATCATTCGTATAGGTGCTCACGTAGGTGAGGGCGACATCCTGATAGGTAAGATCACTCCAAAAGGTGAGACCGATCCTACTCCGGAAGAAAAACTTCTGCGTGCGATCTTTGGTGATAAAGCAGGTGATGCGAAAGACGCATCATTGAAAGCACCAAGCGGTACTGAGGGTATTGTTATCTCTAAGCAGCTGTTCCAGCGTGCTAAGAAAGATAAGAACTCGAAAGTGCGTGAAAAAGCACAGCTCGAGAAGATTGAGAAGGTGCACGAGAAGAATCTGGAAGACCTGAAAAACTTCCTGTTCGAAAAGCTGCAGATCCTTCTTAAAGACAAGTCATCGGCAGGCATCACCAACAACTTTGGTGAAACAGTACTGAGCAAAGGTGGTAAGTTCAATTCTAAGACCCTGAGCTCAATCGACTATCAGAACGTAAATCCTCTTGGATGGACCGGTGATAAAGAGACTGATGACTCTATCAACCAGTTGTTGCACAACTACAACATCAAGTTCAATGAAGAACTCGGCCGTTACAAGCGTGAGAAATTCAATCTGAGCATTGGTGATGAGCTTCCTGCGGGCGTTCTGAAACTTGCAAAAGTATACCTGGCAAGTAAGCGTAAGCTGAAAGTAGGTGATAAAATGGCGGGTCGCCACGGTAACAAAGGTATCGTTGCGAAGATCGTTCGTGAAGAAGATATGCCGTTCCTGGAAGACGGTACTCCGGTTGACGTTGTACTGAACCCACTTGGTGTACCATCGCGTATGAACCTTGGCCAGATCTATGAAACCATCCTTGGATGGGCAGGTGAAAAGCTGGGAGTGAAGTTCGCTACGCCGATCTTCGACGGTGCTTCGGTATCTGAGATCGACGATCTGATCAACAAAGCGGGTCTGCCTGAATTTGGACACACTTATCTGTACGATGGTGAGACAGGAGAGCGTTTCCACCAGAAAGCTACGGTTGGTATCATTTACATGATCAAGCTTCACCACATGGTTGACGATAAGATGCACGCGCGTTCTATCGGTCCATACAGTCTCATTACACAGCAGCCGCTGGGTGGTAAGGCACAGTTCGGTGGTCAGCGTTTTGGTGAGATGGAGGTTTGGGCACTTGAAGCATACGGTGCGTCTAGCATCCTTCAGGAGTTGCTTACTATCAAATCGGATGACATTGTTGGCCGAGCGAAGACCTATGAGGCGATCGTTAAGGGCGACAACATACCGAAGGCGGGTATCCCTGAGTCATTCAACGTATTGGTGAATGAGCTTCGTGGCCTGGGTCTTGAACTGAAGTTCGAATAATGTGGCGGTGCACGAAAGTGCCGGACACAACTGAATTGAAACATTAATTTCATAACGTGGCGGGGATACCCTGTATCTCCGCCACCAAACGAAAAATAAAAAATGGCAATAAAAAAAGACAACCGCCCAAGGGCAGGATTTGGTAAGATCACGATCAGCCTTGCATCACCTGACGCGATACTTGATCGCTCTTATGGTGAGGTGCTGAAGCCTGAAACTATCAACTACCGTACCTACAAGCCTGAACGTGATGGCTTGTTCTGCGAAAAAATATTCGGACCAGTAAAAGATTATGAGTGTTATTGCGGAAAGTACAAGCGTATCCGTTATAAGGGTATCGTATGTGACCGTTGTGGTGTAGAAGTTACTGAGAAGAAAGTGCGCCGTGAGCGCCTTGGTCACATCAAGCTGGTTGTGCCTATCGTGCACATCTGGTACTTCAAGAGTCTGCCAAACAAGATAGGTTACTTGCTGGGTGTGAGCTCTAAGAAGATGGAGAGCATTGTGTATTACGAGCGTTATGTAGTGATACAAGCAGGTGAAGCTGAGGATATGATCCGCACGAAGCTGAACCTGAAAGACTCTGAAGACACCAAACAGCAGTTGCTGACCGAAGACGAATATCTGGAGATACTGGATGGTTTGTCTAAGGAGAATCAGTACCTGCCTGATGAAGATCCTAACAAGTTTGTTGCAAAGATGGGTGCTGAGGCCGTGCAGATGTTGCTGGCCCGCATAGATCTGGACAAGCTTTCTTACGACCTGCGTAATGCAGCAGCAAACGAAACTTCTCAGCAACGTAAACAGGAAGCTCTGAAGCGCCTGAGCGTTGTTGAAGCTTTCCGTGATGCTAATACCCGCATTGAAAACCGTCTGGAGTGGATGGTGATGCAGTACATACCGGTAATACCACCGGAATTGCGTCCGCTTGTTCCGCTGGATGGTGGTCGTTTCGCGTCATCAGATCTGAACGATCTTTACCGCAGGGTAATTATCCGTAACAACCGTTTGAAGCGTCTTATCGAGATCAAGGCACCTGAGGTGATCCTTCGTAACGAGAAGCGTATGCTTCAGGAGGCAGTTGACTCACTGTTCGACAATAGCCGTAAATCAAATGCGGTGAAAGCTGAAGGTGGTCGTGCGCTGAAATCACTCTCTGACGTACTGAAAGGTAAGCAGGGCCGTTTCCGTCAGAACCTCTTGGGTAAACGTGTTGACTACTCTGGTCGTTCGGTTATCGTGGTTGGTCCTGAAATGAAACTGCATGAGTGCGGTCTGCCGAAAGATATGGCTGCCGAGCTTTTTAAACCGTTCATTATCCGTAAACTGATCGAGAGGGGTATTGTTAAGACTGTTAAGAGCGCGAAGAAACTGGTTGAGCGTAAGGAAGCTGTAGTTTGGGATATCCTTGAGAATGTTCTGAAGGGTCACCCGATCATGCTGAACCGCGCCCCAACGCTTCACCGTCTTTCAATTCAGGCATTCCAGCCAAAACTGATCGAAGGAAAGGCAATCCAACTTCACCCGCTCGTGTGTTCGGCGTTCAACGCGGACTTTGATGGTGACCAGATGGCGGTCCACGTTCCGTT
>JAEUVY010000002.1 GCA_016786565.1 Flavipsychrobacter sp. | reverse complement strand
ATAGCTGTTGAGCGGGGCGCCACTATTGTTGTAGCTGTTACGTCCTTGTTCATGCAGCCAGTAATCGTAAACTACTGCTGCCCCCCAATGAGCGTCAAGTGCCGGATCAGACGCAAATGTGGGTGTCGCACTCGAAACTTCCAGAATAGTTGAGCCCGTTGTGTTGGCACAAGTGAACGTATTTATGCCGCCACCTCTAAGGCTGTCTCTTAGGCGATATGCGCCGGACAGGAAAGATGAGTTGAAGTTTACCGTGCCGCTGTAAGCTGATGGGCCTGAACTGGATGTGTGGTGAATGAGCGAATTCCGGAACAGTATTTTCCCGGTTGTCGCATCAACGTAAATGTGTTCCCTGCTCAGTGGTTGTATAGCATATACATTGAATTTGTAGGCAAGATGTAGTTTTCGGTCTTGCTGAGCCAGTGTATTGTCTTCGACATACACTAATTCTCCTTTGGGAAAATATGACGCGGCAACATTATTCTGTTCTTTTTTTATTTGTTCTTCCATTCCCGGAAGCTGCCATGCATAAGTTTCCGCGCCAACAGATGCGATGGCAATATCTCTGGCATCGGATGCCGAAATGACCGGATCGGTAGCGAGGGGGTAATTTACGTTGTAGTAATTGGCGTTGATGAAAGATGACCGGTCAGCAGTATTGAAAAGCACCTTCACACCGCTCATTTCTATCTTTATATTTTGGTAGTATTCTTCGTACTGTTCAACCAGTGTTTTATGTTTTGTAGTGGTTGATGAGGTAAGCACCAATTGGGTGTTGTCTCCATTGGACGGGAACAAACGAAGTAAAGTCCGGGGCGTTTCGGAGCGGTTGAAACCTCCATCGGCAGAGTAGGTAATAAGTGTTGGGGTGTTGTCTATAGAATTTCTTTCTATGGCTGCCGGCGCGGGCGCGGCCATCTGTTGTGCCTGCGTGGCCGAGAGAAACAAAGAGAAGATGGTGGTAAGGGCAATTTTTGATCTTAGTATTTTCATAGTTATCCAGATAAATTATGCGCTAAAAGTAATGATACTTTTTTAACTATTAAAAATTTTTTGTTTTGTAGTTAATGGTCTGTTAACTGCCAAAGCTCTTTATGAAATGAGGTCGGAAATTGTTAGGTGCAGCGTGATTTTGTGCTGGTTGACAGTGATGCTATGTAAGTACAACTCACTTTGGTACTTTTGCGGCAAAACAAGATCTGATGAGGTATTTGGCAAAATCGACATTAGCAATTATCGGCGCATCAATTTCAGCGCTTGTTAGTAGCTGTGGGGATAGTAAAGTTAGCATGCCGGACACCAGCGGGGTAAAGATCACTTTCGTTAGTCACAGGTTTGAACAGGATCTTTTTTCACTTGACACCAATCAACTTGGTTCAGGGTTGACTAAACTGAAAGCGAAATATCCCGGGTTTCTTGATTATTTTCTGGACACTCTTATGGCGTATGAGATCCGGGGTAACTATTCAGACACAGTTGATGGCGTAAAGAATGGTCTGAAACCATTTTTGTCGTACAAAGATTATAGAGACCTGCAGGATTCAATAGATGCACATTACACTGATGTGAAGTCGTTAGATGAGGAATTGTCATCGGCGTTCAAGCTAATGAAATTGTATCTGCCTGATAGAAATGTTCCGGACGTTTACTATTTGAATTTAGGTTTGAGCAGGTGGCCAAGTTTCCCGGTGGATAGTAATACACATTGTGTGGCATTGGATATGTTTTTGGGTGATCAATTTCCGCATTATGCGGCAGTTGGAGCACCACAATACCTGGCGCCGCATCGCAGAAAGACGTACATACCGGTATCCGTTTTGTCATCTATGTACAGGGGCTGGTATCCATGGAGCCCGCAGGAAAAATCGCTGCTTGAATTAATGCTGGACAAGGGAAAGGAGCAAATGTTTTTGCATATGTTGCTGCCCGAAAAACCTGATTCTGTTCTTTTTGGATTCAGCAAGGAGAACATAGCTTGGTGTGAGGCAAATGAGGAATTGATATATAATTTCTTTGTGCAGAATAAATTGCTATACAGTAAGATAGCAATGGATGTGATGTCTTATGTTACTGACGGCCCGTTTGCGCGCGGATTGGAGCCGGTGAGCAATCCGGTGAAAGTAACCCCTGGAGCTGTTGGAAATTGGTTGGGGTACAAGATCGTTGCGGCATACATGGAGAACAATCCAAAGGAGACACTTAGCAGCCTTTTGAGTAAGCAGCTGACACAGGAGCAGTTTCTGGCAGCAGCACGATACAAACCTAAAAAATAGAAACTAAAATTTATTTAATATTATGAAGAAAAAATTGGTCATGTTATTCGCCGGGATGAGTGCTTCATTCGGTGCTTTTAGTCAGGTTGAAAAGGTGGATGATGTGCGCAAGCAATTGCAGACAACAAATCTTGACACGGTTGCATGGATAAAGAGTGGGGTGTTGAGCATTGGAACCAATGGCGGTTTCCTGCACAACTGGGCTGCCGGTGGTGAATTGGGGGCGATGCTGATCAACGGTATTTTCAGCGGAAAATTGGATTACCTGAATCACCGGGATGTATGGACATCAAACCTGGATATGACCTATGGTCTTACGTATAACTACTCGACCGGGTTCATACCACGTAAAACGGACGACCGAATTGACTTTACCACCAAGTATGGTAAATTGCTGGATACAGGATCAAATTTCTACGTGACAGGATTGTTCAACTTTAAATCGCAGTTTACCAAGGGGTATGATTACTCACTGCCAAACTGGGATAGTGTTTCCACGTCGAAGTTTATGTCACCGGCATTTTTTACCACTGCTGTTGGTCTTGAGTTCAGAAAGGGAAGCGATGTAACGTTATTTCTTTCGCCAATAGCTGCGAGGATGATAGCTGCCGACCCGTTTTATACGAGGATGTCTCCTCAGGGTGCATTCGGTATACCATATGACAAAAGCAATGTGTTCCAATTAGGTGCTTACTTTTCAGGCAGGTACGTGATCAATATCCGTCCGAATATGGTATTTAAGACAAGGTTGGACCTTTATTCCAACTATCTTGCAAAAGATACCAAGGATAGCACAGGTACGGTTGTGAAAAGAGATAATCCCGGAAATATTAATGTCCTGTTTGATAATCTGTTCTCATGGAAAATTTCTAAGTTTTTCAATGTTACAGTTGGTGCGACCATCGTATATGACAACAACTTCCCTTATGTTCCGACCTATGTGGACAAAACAACGGGTGTAGTTCAGCAAAAGAATGAACCGGGTGCAGACCTTGGCTGGGTGCAATGGAAACAGGTGCTTACATTCGGTGTAGGGTACAAGTTTTGAAAAGGTGGCACAGATACTTTGCCGAAAAGTTCGGCATAAAAAGTTATTTTTGGATGAATTTGTTAAGGTATTCAATAGTTTAAATGTCAGCCAGCTACCAGATAAAATTACCCCAGTTTGAGGGTCCGTTCGATCTCCTTCTTTTCTTTATTGAGAGGGATGAGCTGGATATTTACAACATACCTATAGCGAAGCTTACCAATGACTTTCTGGGCTACATCCATTCGTTGGAAAGTCTGAACATAGAATTGGCCAGTGAGTTCATCTTGTTCGTGTCTACATTGATGCGCATTAAGGCGAGGATGTTGCTGCCTCGTCGCGAGGTGGATGCGCAGGGAAATGAAATAGACCCGAGGCAAGAGCTGGTTGACAAGATCCTTGAGTACAAGCGGTTTAAAGAAGCGTCGGAGGTGATGGCGCTGATGGAGGCCGAGCGCCAGATGCAACTGAAGCGTGGTAACATAAAGCAGGAGATGGAGAACATCACAGATACTGCTTCTGAGGGAACTGAGATCCAGACTGTGACGATGTACAAGTTGCTTCAGGCATACGAAAAGGTCATTAAGCGGTTTAATGAACGTAATGCCAAACCACAACACGTGGTAGTGAAGTATAACTACAGCCTTGAGGGACAGCGTACGTTTCTTATTGCTCATATGGAAGAGAAGAAGCGTGTGCCGTTTGAAATGTTATTTGCTGTATGCGAAAGCAGGATACATGCAATATTTACGTTTCTTGCCATGCTCGAGCTGATACAGCAAAAGTATCTGGGGATCCTGATAGGCACGGGGCGTAATAATTTTATTGTTGAGTGGAACCCTGGCGGAGAGTCGGAGGCTGCAGTGACAGAAGATACAGAGGCCGGTACGCATTTTACAGACGAGATAGCCGGTGAAGATCTGGCACAATAATTGATGTATTCATAGTATACCCGAAAGGGTTAAAGAATCTTCCCCAAAGGCGCTGTCGGACAGTGAACCAATGGGGAATTTCTGTTTTAGTATTGTTTGTCGGGTACATAAAAAAGCGAGGTCAGCTATGACCTCGCTTTTTACGTGTTATGTCTTATTTAGACTTACTGTGATCCTTTGTTGTTGAGCCCGTAATAATACATGCCCTGAATGCCGGGGTAGAAGCCGGCTATCTGAACATTGCCTGAACCCGATAGAATCTGTTGAAGGTCGGCAACGGAGCCCACCGGGCTGTTGTTAATGGCGGTAATGACAAAACCTTTTTGCATTTGTGTCTGTTTTGCGAATGAACCTGTACCCGGGTCGGTGACCACAATGCCACGGTCTATGCCGTAGCTTGCCTTTTCGGAGGCAGTGACAGGCCTGAAAGATGCGCCCAACAGGCGACCTGATGCATTGCCTTTAAGGATGTCGGTGGTGCCGTTGAGGTTGGTGAGCAATACGGAGGCAGACAGTGATTTTCCACCCCTGTTATACATTACATTGATGTTGTCGCCGGGGCGGAAGCGCGCGATCTGTCCCTGAATATCGGCCTGGTTGTTCACCGGCGCTCCGTTAATATGTGTGATGAAGTCGCCTTTACGCAGGCCTGCCTTTGCGGCACCGCTATTGGGGCGCACATCGGTAATGTAAACACCATCTGTTTTGTCGAGCCCTACACGGCTTAGGTCTTCAGGTGATGCGCTTCGGCTGTCCAGATATTCCACTCCCATGTAGGCGCGCTGTACGGCACCATATTTCATAAGGTCGTTGACAACCTTGCGCACAATGTTGGCCGGAATGGCGTAGGAATATCCGGCGTAAGAACCCGTTGGTGAAGCGATCGCGGAGTTGATACCAACGAGCTGGCCGGTAGTGTTTACGAGTGCGCCGCCACTGTTGCCGGGGTTTACGGCAGCATCGGTCTGAATGAATGATTCAATTGCAGCGGCCGAGCGTTGTTTATTGACACCCAGTGAACGTCCTTTTGCGCTTACAATGCCGGCAGTGACGGTTGCGTCAAGGTTGAGCGGGAAGCCTACCGCGAGTACCCACTGGCCGAGTTTCACGTCGTCAGAATTGCCGAACTCCATGAAATGCATCTCTTCATCACCTTCCACTTTAAGTACTGCAATGTCGGTAGACGGGTCGGTTCCCACCACCTTTGCTTTTGCGGTGTATCTGTCGTTGAACGTTACGGTTACGTCACTGGCATCAGCTACAACGTGGTTGTTGGTAACAATGTAGCCGTCCGGAGATATCACAACGCCGGAACCTGAACCCTGTTGAGAAGGGATGTAGTATTGGCGCTGACCAAACAGTTGGCTGAAGATGTCGCCCATGCTGTTGTCGGTGATGATCTTGGCCTGTGTTGCTGTTTTGATGTGCACCACTGCTTTTACGGATGACTCAGCGGCCATCTCGAAACTGGCAGGTGGTGCAGCAGATACGGGGCCACTATAATTAACGTGACTAACAGATAATGACTTGTTTGTTTCGGGAATAAGGAAACCGTTATTTGAAGTCATGAGCCGTGATGCGGCAAATAACGTAACAATCGAGGTTATTGAAGCAGTGGCAATCACCGGAAATAGTCTGGATCTCATAGCTATTTAAGTTTTTAATGTCCACAATCTGATATCAAAAATATTGCCTGTTGCTATTATAACATTGTTAAAAACTTGCAGGTATGGTGTAGGGGCAAATAATGTAGCAGAGTCTTAACTTTTTCCGCTTTGTGCGTGTCAGGATGGGCTTCATGGACTGTCAATTTTTAGGTAGAAGATAAAGTAGTCATGAAAAAATGGCACAGGTTGCGTTGTTGAAGGCGTTAAGAAAGGGTTATAAGTGTCTGTGTGTTGAGACGGTATGTTCTATGCGGGTATATTTGTAAGAAATCAGAAAAAAACCAATGAAAAATATCCCTATTTACCAGGTTGATGCGTTTGCCGGCAGGTTGTTCAAGGGCAATCCGGCGGCTGTGTGTGTGCTTGAAGAGTGGCTTCCGGAGGTGGTGATGCAGGCAATAGCCGCGGAAAATAATCTGGCTGAAACTGCATTTGTGGTGGCTGATGGTGGTGACTTCTCAATAAGGTGGTTTACGCCCTCGGTGGAGGTGGATCTTTGCGGGCACGCCACGTTGGCTGCGGCCCATGTGCTACTAAATGAAATGGGTATTGACCGAAATAAGCTGATGTTCTCTTCGAGGAGGAGGGGCGTATTGTCGGTGGCTCGCGACGGTGACCGGCTTGCACTTGACTTTCCTGCAGATACTATCAGTAGGATAAGTACTCCGGCAGTGCTGATAGAAGCACTGGGCGTGGAGCCGTTGGAGACCTACAAGGGGGGCACCGATATTATGGCTGTATTGCCTTCAGAGAAATATGTAGCCGCGTTGAAACCGGATATAGGCATGCTGGCCACATTGGATGTGCGCGGTATAATAGTTACGGCAGAGGGGACGACAGCGGATTTTGTTTCCCGCTTTTTTGGTCCGCAATCGGGTATAGATGAGGATCCGGTAACCGGATCTGCGCATACGACAATGACCCCCTATTGGGCTAAGGAGCTGAATAAGAAGAGCCTTTTCGCGCGGCAGATCTCGTCGCGTGGCGGGGAACTTTGGTGTCAAGACAGAGGCGACAGAGTTGGTATAAGCGGTCATGCTGTTACCTATATGTCGGGGACGCTGAAGTTAATTTGATAATGTCGTTAGCGAACGAAGGTGGTCTTCACTACCGCTTTGTTTCCGTTTTCGTCTTCGGCGGTCATTTCCAGCTCATGGCGGCCTTTTGTGCAGTGCTCATCAAATTCGTAAAAGAAATCTGAACCGTGCTGTTCAAAGCATACCCATTTCCCGTCGATGGTTCCGCGAAATGAACGTACTGATGTTGTTGCGTCCTTAATTGTGAATGAGATCTTTGCCGCACGGGATAGGTTGACCCCATTCTTATGCAGCGGGCGAATGACAGGAGGAGTGGTGTCGATGTCTAACCAATAGTTGCCGAAATTGCGGACAGATGCTTTGTACCAAACGTTATCGATGGGCTGTGCCGCTTTGGCATCGTCTTTTTTGCCGTCGTTGTAGACCAGAACTACTTTTGATCGGAGGTCGTCACCTAACTGACGGTTGCTGCGGATCTGCAGATCGGTATAGTGGTGGAGGGGTACAAAGGGGTAGTGTACCTGAAACTTGTCTGAAAGGTCGCCTGGTTCTGTACGCACCGAAATGCACACATCATCATATAGTTGGCGGTCATCTACAGAGAAGCGAATGTTTGCTACAGTGTAATCGTTTGTGCGTTCGTAGTAGAATGGTTTGCAGCCGCGTTCATTGCGGTCTACGGTTTCAGACTCGCGTCCTTTGATGAACAGGCGCACTTGCGAGCGGTTATCGCTATTGTCTGTTAGTGTTAGTGTCAGTTCTTTTACTTCATTCGGGGCAATGTTGAATTTGCCATAGTCTGGCAACGGCGAAGCATAGACTCCGGGAAGTTTGTTGCCCGGCTGTCTGAACATCAACTGTATCCATTTGTTGAATTTCTGTCGGGCGTAATAATCGGTATAGGCGTGCATGTATCGGGAGACGTCATACCCTATGTCATCCATCAAAACAGCGGAGGTGACTTCTCTGTTAACTTGAAGTTCTGCCGACCGGAAGGTGATGGTATTGTCGCTGCCTTCCATGAAGTCGTCGCAAGTGAAACCTATACCGATCTTTCCGGCTGGTATTTCAACGGTGTCGCCTGAAACAGGGAAGGAGTTGTTGCCTGAACGCAGCGGTCTATAACTGTCGCCCTTTTTTGCGAGGGTAAAAGAGACGACATCCCGGTCAAATATGTTGCCTCGGTAGAAAGCAATTTCTGATACAACCGGCGGTCTTGTGTCTTTTACTTCAAAGCCGAAAAGCTGAGGGTTTAAAGGATGTTCGGTTTTGGAGTCGCGTATCTCGAAATGGAGGTGCGGTGCCGCCGAGGCACCGGTATTGCCTGAGAATGCTATTTGCTGCCCCTTCTTGACCGGGAATTTGTCGGGTGTAAAGGTGATGTCAAGGTCCCACTTTTCTTTTTCGTATTGCAGCTTTCTGAGGTGTTTCTGCAGTGGAGCATAGAATTTGTTCAGGTGGGCATACAGCGTGGTGTAGCCATTGGGGTGGGTGATATAGATGGCGTGACCGAATCCGCCTTTCTCGGTTTTTATGCGCGAGATATATCCATCAGCGGCAGCAAAGACCGGCAGATTTTCGCTGCCATTTGTACGAATATCGATACCACTATGGAAGTGTCCGGGACGACATTCTCCGAAGTTTCCGGCCAATGTGATCGGGATGTTGAGCGGGTTGCGAAAATACCCCTTTGGGTAGGGTGGGGTGGCGGCACCCTGACCGAGGCCGGTCAGCGACGAGAATACAAGTGAAACGAAAAAAGATATCCGACCTGTCATGAGCCTGAGATTGACTGCTGTGTGGTTATTTGTTTGCCATCGACACCGGTGCTGAGACACCTAATTTCTGTGCAAGTGCTGTTATTTCTTCAACTACGCTATCTACAACCGGGATCCCTTCAGTGACGCGTATTGCTTCCATTTCCCGTTCAGGGTCTCCGGGTATCAAAACCTTTTCGTGTCCGGGGGCTGGGGTAGCATTCCTGAAACGGGTGATCCAGTTGTCCATGTGTTCCTTAAATTCATCGGCAGTTCTGAAAGCGTCTATCCTCATGGCGCCAAAGAAATGTCCCAGGCCTTGTCCGGGCATATTTTCGGGCATGGGTACATATGCAGGGAATGGTGGTGCCCACGGGCCATAGCTGGCGCCGCTGAGCACGGCCGAGAATATATCTACTATGCTGCCAAGCGCATATCCTTTGTGGCTGCCATGGTCGCGGTCGCTACCGAGCGGCAACAGCGCGCCCTGTTTTTTCAGGGCGTTGGCATCAGTAGAGGCGTTACCATCCTTGTCCTGTACCCACCCGATCGGTGCATCGCCGTTCTTTCGTTGAAGGATCTCAAGTTTGCCGTTTGCCGCGGTTGTGGTGGCAAAGTCGGCAACAAACGGAGGCTGTGACCCCGCCGGAATTGCCACAGCAATGGGGTTGGTGCCCAGCATTCTTTCTATGGAGAACGTGGGGGCCACCAGTGCACTCGCATTGGTCATCGACATTCCGATCATATCGTGTTCCAGCGCCATCATAGCGTGATAGCCTGCAATGCCGTAGTGGTTACTGTTTCGTACACTCACCCATCCGGTGCCTGCGGTCTTCGCCTTGTTTATGGCCACCTGCATAGCAAATGGTGCGACCACCAGCCCAAGACCGGAGTCTCCATCTACCACTGCCGTTGACGGACTTTCGTGAACGATCCTGATGTTTGGTGTGGCGTTAATTCTTTTAGCCTCCCATAGGCGGACGTATCCTACCAACCTGGCGATACCATGGCTATCTATGCCCCGGAGGTCGGCTGACAATAATACACGTGTTGCATTGTCTGCATCTGTATCGGTGCAGCCCATTGCTTTGAAAACAGACTGCGTGAACCCGGAAAGTTCGGAGTAGGAAAATACACTGGCCATATCTTGGTCAAAAGTAAAGAGACAATTCAAGACCTACGAATAACACGCCAGTTTGGTGAATAAAAAAGCCCGGACGGTTTTCCGTCCGGGCAAAATTGTATATTGTTTTTATTATTTACCGCTCTTTGCAGCCTCGTATTTTGAATAGTGCTCAGCTGTAAGTACGCTCTTGATGCGCTGGTCTTTAGTCATGCCCATTTGCATAGTTTGACCAGGACCTGGTTCATATCCTGATTCTTTAGCAGTTTTCAGGTCTTTCTGGTAAGAAAGCTCTGCTTCGTATACGCCTTTGTATTCTTCTGCTGACAGTCCCAATTGTGCCTGCATAGTTTTTGCGCTTCTTTGAGCGAGTTCCTCAGGAGTAGGGCCGCTTTTAGCTGCTGCCGCCGACGTTGCTGTTGTCGCTTTAGGGGCAGTAGATTTCATTGTAGCTTTTGATTGCGCAAATGTTGCAGCTGTTGCAGTTGCCAGGATAGCGCAGGTTGTGATCAGCTTTTTCATATTTCTAAATTTATTGGTTTTTATGAAAGAACTACTAAATTAGGATAAATATTATTAATGAAATGCAAAGTAATAAAAAAACTTTCCTTTAAGCACGCCTGATACCCTAAGTTGCTGTGTTTTCGATACTTTCAGCCGATCCGATAATGTTCGAATGAAACTGAAAATATCAATCGAAAGTTAATGATTTTCCGGTTCGGGTTGTTTTATTTCTCCGGGTACAGCAGGTATTTGCTGCGAATGGTTTTGAATTTGTTCAGGTCATATTCCCATGAAGAACGAATAGTTTGTTCGTCAGTTTTGTTTTCGATCTGCTTTTGCAGTGACCCGGTACCCGCTAATTTTGTAAAGAATGGTGTGAAGAATTTGTCTTTGTCTGCAAAGGCCGAATAGGCACTGATGAGCCACTTTATTTGCAGGCTATCGCCTAATTCTGTTCTTATCTGGTTTACATCCTTCGCAACAAATTCGCCATAACAGGTCTGGTCTTCGTGTGGTGGCTTCTTCGCGCCCCTGGTGCTTACAGGCTTGAAAGAGTAGGTGAACTTGCCTTCGAATGAAGGATGTCCGTAGTGTCTGAAAGGTTTGTCCGTTCCTCTGCCCAAACTTATTGGTGTGCCTTCAAAAAGGCAGAGAGAGGGATAAGCGTACACCGCTTCCATGTCGCGAAGATTGGGAGAAGGTGCTACCGGTAGTCGGTACATTTTGCTGTGGGTATAGTTCTTGCATTTTATGACATCGAGATTTGGTTTGCCCGAAAATTTGATCCAATGTTCTCCGATGAGCATTTTTGCATACTCGCCCGCCGTCATGCCATAGACAACGGGGATCGGCTGCATGCCCACAAATGACTGGTTGGTTACCTCTAACACCGGTCCGTCAACATAGTGACCGTTGGGGTTTGGACGGTCCAGCACAATGACTTTTTTACCATTCTCAAATGCGGCCTCCATGCAGTACTCAAGCGTTGAGATGTAGGTGTAAAAACGAACGCCAACGTCTTGCAGGTCGTAGATGAGCACATCTACATCTGCCAATTGTTCCTTCTTTGGTTTCTTGTTGTTGCCGTACAAAGAAATGACCGGTATCCCGGTGGCGCTATCTATACCGTTGGCAATGTGTGCCCCTGCGTCTTCGTTTCCACGAAAACCATGCTCCGGTACAAAGATCTTTTTTACGTTGACTCCTTTTTCAAGCAATACATCGAGAAGTGATCTTCCGTTTACAATTGATGTCTGATTGATTATCAGTGCCACTCTCTTTTTCTTCAGAGATGGGATGTATCTGCCGGTTGCTTCTGCTCCGGGCATAATGTCTTCGTCAAACAGAGGTTGGGCGAATACAGCACACGACCAAAACAGCAGAGTGAGAAGAATTATTAGCTTTCGCGGCATGACAAATTCGTATTTAGACAACAAATGTAAGACCCTGAATTTTACCGACAGATTTCTCAGTGGTTTAACATTTATAATTGTATATGATAATGCATTTGTTTGTAACTTGCGGCATTATTTATTCAAAAAGAGAAAAAATGTCAACAGTACAAAAGGGAGATAAGGTGAATGTTCATTACCATGGCCGCCTTACAGATGGATCTACATTCGATAGTTCGGAGGGCAGGGAGCCACTGAGTTTCACCGCTGGTGCAGGTCAGGTTATCAAGGGCTTTGATGAGGCCGTGCTCAACATGACGCCCGGTGATAAAAAAACAGTAAATATTCCGGTTGCAGAGGCTTATGGTCATCGCAATGATGATATGGTTATGGATTATCCTGTAAGCGATTTTCCTGCAGACATGCAGCCACAGGTTGGCATGGAGTTGCAGATGGGCGACAACCAGGGTAATGTATTTCCGGTTGTGATCACAGAGGTTAACGGTGATATGGTTACACTTGATGCTAACCACCCTCTGGCCGGTCACGATCTGATATTTGATATCGAGCTCGTTTCTATCGGGTAATTTATATTCAATTTTTTCAGGCCCCGTTCGCTTATGTGAACGGGGCTTTTTGTTTACCGAACGTTGTTAATATTAGAATAAAGTCGTTGCTTTTAAGTCCGGACAATGGATTCCTGTTCTATTTTCGGGCGATCTCATGCGCTACGTCATTTTCATCATACTGTGTCTTGGAACGCACATTGCCAGCGGACAGCTGGCCAAGGGTGTAGTTTCTGATGCTGAAACCAGTGAGAAGGTCAACGCGGTGGTGGTGATGAACCGGTCGACGGCAGCATATGCTACAACGACGAACGGTGGAAAATTTGCGATAGCGGCCAAACCGGGAGATGTATTGGTTTTTTCGCATGTGGCATTTGAGTCATTCCAACAGATCGTTTCCGTGGACAACATAGACAACATGCAATTGAAGCTGGTGCCTGTGTCGTACAAACTGCAACAGGTCATTATCTCAGGCCGAACTAAATACCAGGCTGATTCGGCAGAGCGACATGTGTTCTTTTCACACGAACTCAATAAGCAGATCATCGCCCCTGTGAAATTTACCGGTCTTGGGGTTTCAGGTGGAATTGGTTGGTTGGCAGATAAGATTACCGGTAACAGCAAAAAGGACAAGGCCTTCAGGGCCGATTTTGCCGCCGATGATCGCCAGCTATATATCGATTCGCGCTACAACGAAGATATGGTGAGGTTATTGACTGACATAAAGGACAAAGACAGCATAGCGGCCTTTATTATAAAGTATCCGATGCCTTATGACTTTGCGAGAGCGGCTACTGACCTTGAATTGAAAGCCTGGATAAGGGATAAATACAAAGAAGAACGGAATCTGCACCGCAAATAATGCCCGGTCTTGCTTTTAGTGACTGTCTGCTTTCCTTTTTTACCTTTACCCTGTGATCGCGTTCCTCGTCTTTATTGTTTGCGTTGCCATTCAGGCCTTCTATGCTGGTTACATAGGGACCGGACGCGGCAGTAGGATCAGGCAGACACCGGGACAGGAACAGACACGAGCCTTCGTCACCGTTTTGATATGCGCCCACAACGAGGCTGAAAATCTGAGAAAAAATCTCCCGGCTATTCTGGAACAGGTATATACTGACTTCCACGGACAGCGGCATTTTAATGTGTTGGTAGTTGATGATGGGTCTGACGATTGCACTGCGGCGGTACTAGCGGAAATTGCCGGAAGATATGAGCATCTTGATATAGTGCGGATCGCAGATAAGCAGAAGGCAGGCAAAAAAGCAGCATTGAAGGAAGGAGTGCGCAGGTCGGTGGGCAAATGGCTTTTGCTGACAGATGCCGATTGTGTGCCTGCTACCCACCAATGGTTGGCCCTGATGGTGCAGCCGCTGGCGGCGGGAAAGGAGATCGTTGCCGGTTATGGTGGATACTTCAAAACACGGGGGCTGTTGAATGCATTTATCCGTTGGGAGACATTACATACCTGGCTACAGTTTAGTTCATATATAATAATGGGCAGGCCTTACATGGCAGTGGGTCGAAACATGGCATGTGACAGCGAATTGCTGAGTTGGGCAATGAATGAGCCGTTGTGGGAAGCGCTGCCATCGGGCGATGACGACCTTTTTGTGCAAATAGCAGGGAACAGGGTCAACTGTGCTGTGGTTTCCGATAGCAGGGCATTTACATATTCGCCGGCAAAAGAAAACTGGAAGGAGTGGGTTGCACAGAAGCAGCGTCACCTTTCTACCGGAAAATACTATCGGTTGGGAACTAAGGTTGCCCTTGGCCTGTATGGGGTGTCTCATGCAGGTATGTGGGTGGCATTTCTTTTCTGTTTGTTCACGTTTGCCGCACCCGCTGTAATTGTGCTGATGGCGAGCCGTTGTTTGTACGTATGGCTCAAATGGTATCTGGGTGCGAGAAGGGTAAAAGAAGCAGGATTGGTGTTTCTGTTTCCTTTGTTCGATATTGGATGGATGATGTATAACTTTGCCTTTCTTCCTTACATAACGTGGAAAAACAAAACAAGTTGGAAATAATACAAAAGTACTTTGGAGAGTTCACAGATACGCAGATGCAACAATTCGGCATGCTGGAGGAGTTGTACAAAGAGTGGAACGACAAGATCAATGTAATATCCAGGAAAGATATTGATTCGCTATATGAGAAGCATGTGCTGCATAGCTTGGCCATTGCGGCAATCTGCCCCTTTGATGACGGTGCCCGTATTGTGGATATAGGTACAGGCGGTGGTTTCCCTGGCATTCCACTTGCTATCTTTTTCCCTGAGGTTGAGTTTGTTCTGTCGGACAGTATTGGTAAAAAGATAAAAGTGGTACAGGAAGTGGCCGACGCGATAGGTTTGAAAAATGTGACAGCCGTTCATTCGAGAGTAGAAGAGTTGAAAGGCAGGACGTTTGACTATGCTGTGTCGAGAGCGGTAGCCCCGTTGAGTGATCTCTGGCGGTGGGTTAACAACAAAATAGAACGAGGACAGAAAAGCGATGAACTGCCCAACGGATTGATATGCCTGAAAGGTGGGAACCTGACGCAGGAGATCAACGATACAGGTATGAAGCGTATAGTGCAGGCCTGGAAAGTGCACGACATATTTCAGGAGCCGTTTTTTGAAGAAAAATACGTGGTATATGTGCCAAAACTGTAACATCTTTGCTACTTTTGCGCCCTGAAAAACAAAGTAACTGATCTATATGGGTAGGATATTTGAAGTACGTAAATCCTCAATGTTCGCGCGCTACGACCGTATGGCGAAGCAATTCAGCCGCATTGGTAAGGAAGTGGCAATAGCGGTAAAGAAAGGCGGACCTGATCCGGATAACAACCCTATGCTGCGCCGGGTAATGCAGAACGCCAAGGGCGTGAACATGCCTAAGGACAGGATAGAGGCGGCCATCAAAAATGCACTCGGAAAAGACACCAGTAACTACGATGAGGTGTTGTATGAAGGTTACGGTCCACACGGTATTGCTATTCTTGTGGTGACAGCTACAGACAATACTACCCGTACGGTGGCCAACGTTCGTGCCCACTTTAATAAAGGTGGAGGCACACTCGGAAACAGCGGATCGGTTGGTTTCCTTTTCAAACACCTGGGTGTCTTCAAACTGAAGCCTGAAGGGTTGAATATGGACGACATGGAGCTGGAACTGATAGATTACGGTCTTGAGGAAGTGGGCGAAGACAGCGAGGGTAACGTAATTGTTCGTTGCGGTTTCACTGATTTCGGCAACATGCAAAAAGCTCTTGAAGAGAAAGGAATCACACCTATCTCATCTGAACTTGAGTGGCTCCCACTAAACACTGTAGAGATCTCTGAAGAGCAGTCTGAAGATGTATTCAAACTGATAGAGCGTCTGGAGCAGGATGATGACGTTCAGCACGTGTTCCATAATATGGCATAGTAAATTGTATTTAAATAGAGACGCGCCGCATGGATCCATGCGGCGCTTCTTTAGTTAATGACCCGGTAGCCGGGTCTAATAGTAGTTAATGCCGATCAGTTTTCTTGCTCCTGCAATTGTAGCAAGGCTGCTCTCGCGGGCTTTTTCGGCACCTTGTTTCAGTATCTTGCTTATCATTTGCTCGTCGTTCTGAAGGTCGGCTGCTTTCTCTCTTATCGGACGAATGAAGGCAGCCATATCTTCAGCCAACTGCTTTTTCAGATCGCCGAACCTGATCGTGCAATTATTGTATGCATTAAGGAATGAATCGTAATTGTCTTTTGTTGACGTTACCTGCAACAGTACGAAAAGGTTTTTGATGTAGTCCGGCATCTCTGAATTCGGCTCGGTTGGGCCTGAGTCAGTTTTAGCCTTCATTATTTTTTTGCGGATCGTATCGTCATCATCGCTGAGGTAAATGGTAGAGTTAACGTTCTCGCTTTTACTCATTTTGCCGTTGCCGTCAAGGCTCATGATCTTTACTGTCTCGTGGTTGGCACGGTAAACCTGCGGTTCGGGGAAAAACTCACTTCCGTAACGGGTGTTGAACCTATTGGCGAAATTCCGTGCCATTTCCAGATGTTGTTCCTGATCTTTACCAACTGGCACTTTTACTGCGCGGTGAATGAGGATATCGGCGGCCATCAATACAGGGTAGGTGAGCAATCCGGCGTTAACATTGTCGGGCTGCATACGTACTTTA
>JAEUVY010000123.1 GCA_016786565.1 Flavipsychrobacter sp. | reverse complement strand
GCCACCGTTATCGTGTTTCTGCGGGAGAAACGCGGTGGTTTTATGTTTATCAGCAACGACCGCACCAGTCAGCGCTACACCATTAAAGAACGAATGCTGGTGGAAGTGGCCCGCAGCATAGAGATCGCTTATGAGCTTTGTGATCTGTTCACCAAGTACGAGGTTGATATGGAGGTGCATGCGGACATAAACACCAACACACAGTTCAAGAGTAATGAGGCACTGAAGGAGGCAATGGGATACATACTGGGTATGGGGTTCGCCTTCAAGGCAAAGCCCGACGCATTTGCCAGCAGTTGTTGCGCCGATAAGCTGGTTAATTGATCTTATCGCAGTTCCGTTATCAGCATTTTTCGGTGCTTTCGCACCGGGTGTGATCTATTTCCTCTTTTTTCTCCCTGTTACCCACCTTTTCCATCGCGGCCCTGTCTTTTATTATAGAATTACCTTAAATTTACTACGACATCTTTAATATAATATAATGAGAAAGCACTATATACTTTTATATTGCTTGTTTACCTGTATTTCCCTAGTTGCCTCAGCACAGGCACCACCAACTGAATTCATTGAGAATAAGGGACAGTGGGGGAATTGGGTCAGGTATAAAGCCCAAACCATTGCCGGAGACCTTTATCTGGAAAACGATGGTTTCCGGTATGTGTTGCAAGATCCTGCAAACGTTGACCGATTGGATTCGTTTCATCACGGATTGATACATACCAATCCTACGATGAGGTTTCATTGTTACAAGATGACCATAGAGGGGGCGAACGATGCAGCTATAAAGGGAGTCAAACAACAGAAAAATTATTACAATTACTTTTTGGGCAATGATCCTAAATTCTGGAGAGGTGGCATACATCCTTATCTGGGTTTGGAATACCAGAACGTTTATGACGGTATTGACATGCATGTCACCTCTGATGCGGGCGCGCTTGTGTATGAGTTTTATGTGAAGCCCGGTGCGGATGCATCGTCTATTAATCTGCGATTTGACGGCGTGGACAAAATGTTTGTAAACCAGAACGGGAACCTGGTCATAAAAACATCGGTTGGTCAGGTAACAGAAATGAAGCCGTATGTGTACCAGTATATAAACGATGAGAAAAAAGAGGTAACGTGTAATTATCACCTAGAGGGTACCAGACTGACGTTTGATATGCCGGACGGATATGATCACAGTAAAATGCTGATCATAGACCCAGTGACATTGTGGG
Source organism: Flavipsychrobacter sp. (assembly GCA_016786565.1). Lineage (GTDB taxonomy): Bacteria > Bacteroidota > Bacteroidia > Chitinophagales > Chitinophagaceae > Nemorincola. The sequence continues at coordinate 17,216 of JAEUVY010000123.1, read as the reverse complement.
CGTCTTTTACAGGTGCTACTGCTGATAACTGGGGATTTACCGCTACCTACGATAACGCAGGGAATATGTATCTGGGTGGTATTGTAAATTGTTTGTCCGGCGGTTCTTTCCCGGTATCAACGGGTGCATTCCAGACAACCTGGGGAGGTGGACAGGGATCAACAGGATTTCAATTTGCCTCTGACATAGCGATCATGAAGCTGAGCCCGGACGGTGTGTCACGTGTATATGCAACCTATATAGGCGGGGTGAACAATGAACGACCGCACAGTATGATAGTTGACGGCAACGACAATCTTATTGTTGCCGGCAGAACGTTGTCGCCAAACTATCCAGTCACCACCGGCTGCTATCAGGCTACCAAGAACGGAGGATCGGACATTATTGTTACCAAGTTGAATTCAGCCGGTGCTTCGCTGGTAGCATCAACGTTCATAGGTGGGTCGGGACATGACGGGGTGAATTTCGACTCAACGGAGTATTTTCATGGACATCTGAAATTCAACTACGGGGATGATGCCCGCAGTGAAGTGCAAGTAGACAATGCGGGAAACATTTATGTAGCCGGCAATACGCAGTCGACAAATTTTCCTGTGACATCAACAGCCATAGGAACTACCATGACAGGGTTGCAGTCGGGAGTGGTTTTTAAGTTTGATCCATCTATGTCTTCATTGTTATGGAGTACTTATCTGGATGGAAATGGTGACGATGCGGGTTATGTTCTGGCTTTCAATCCGTCTCAATCTTCAGTGTATGTAGCAGGCGGCACAAACAGTACGAACTTTCCTGTGCCTCCGGGTGGGTGGCAACCAACTTATATGGGTGATTCGGCTGACGGCTACATCCTGAAATTCAGAAACAGTCCACCATACAACCTTCAGAGAGGTACGTTTGTAGGAACATCAAATTATGATCAGGTTTACGGAATTCAGGTAGATTACTCAGGTAATGTGTATGTAATGGGTCAGTCAATGGGAGGATTGTTTCCTGTAACCGCCGGTGTTTACACAAATCCATCTTCCACCCAGTTCATAATGAAAATGGATAGTAATCTTACCTCCAATCTGATCTCGACCGTATATGGATCAGGCGATCCGTTACACACTAATATATCACCTGTTGCTTTCCTTGTTGATACCTGTGAAAATGTGTACGTGTCTGGGTGGGGTGGAGATGTAATGGGTGGAGCGGCCGTTGGTCTTTCGCATACAGGTACCACAACGGGTATGCCTACTACGCCAGATGCCCACCTGGCAACAACCGATGGGTTTGACTTCTACTTTATTGTGCTTGGCCCGGGGATGACCACTCTGCGCTATGCTACGTTTTATGGAAGAAACTATCCGGCCGGTGGTGAACACGTGGACGGTGGTACGAGCCGTTTTGACAAAAAGGGTATCGTATACCAGGGTATCTGTGCTAACTGCGGTGGTCCATCGGGTCCGTCATTCCCCACTACTCCGGGTGTATGGGCGCCAACAATGCCGAGTCCCAACTGTAATCAGGCTGGGTTGAAGATCGCGTTCAACATTGGTCCGGTTGACTGTAATATCACGGCAGGGCCAAGCACGTCAGGTTGCGCGCCTCTTACAGTTAATTTCTTTAACGCTACTACCAATGGTTTGTCGTTCCTTTGGAACTTTGGTGATGGCTCGGCTCCAGTCACTTCATTTGCGCCTACTCACACATTCACCACGGGAGGCACCTTTACAGTGACATTGACGTCAACCAACTCAAACGCATGCTTTAAGACGGACGACACTGCGTACCTTGTAATATCGGTTGATACAAATAAATTGAATCCCGATTTTACTTACAGGGTCACAGACAGCTGCGATCCATTTATTGTGGAGTTCACCAATACTTCTACAACGAATATCACCACCGGTGGTGCCCCTACTTACAATTGGTTCCTTGGCGATGCAACTACATTCACAGGAGTAACTCCTCCGCCACACAACTACCCTGATACCGGCACTTACACAATAACATTGGTGATGTCTCATCCTGACGCTTGTAAAACGCCTGACACAGTTCAGAGGCAGGTGAGAATAAACTATCAAAGGGTTTCGGCAACATTTGAGATACCGGATACGATATGTATCGGTACCGCATTCCGGCCCACGGGTGGTGCCACCAATGCTACAGGATACTCCTGGTCGTTTGGTGATAGTGCCACATCAACTGAGGCACTCCCGCTGCACATCTATACCACAACAGGGACATTCAAAGTACGTCTTATAGCTGTGAATCCCGGGGCTTGTAATGGTGCCGATACATTCGAAAGATCTATTACTGTGCTATCGGGGCCAACTGCGGATTTTACGTTCATACCGGTTAAACCGGAAGCCAATGTTCCGACGAAATTCACAAATAAGTCGGTAATGGCCACCCGTTACGATTGGGACTTTGGCGATGATACCAAGAGTACGGAGACAAATCCGATACATCAGTACAACAAGACAGGAAATTACAAGGTATGCCTGACTGCCCACAACGATAGCAAGTGCCCGGCGGTTGCGTGCAAAACTGTTTCTGCAGAGGTGGTGCCTTTGCTTGGTGTGCCAACCGGTTTCAGTCCTAACGGTGACGGACAGAATGATATCCTGTACGTGCGCGGAGCAGCGATAAAAACGCTCGATCTAAAGATATATAACCGATGGGGGCAGCTTGTATTCCAGACCAACAGTCAGGAAATAGGATGGGATGGTACCTTCAATGGTCAGCCGCAACCAATAGAAGCATACGGCTATGTGCTGAATGCAACTTTCATTGACGGAACAACAAGGATGCTGAAAGGAAATATCACACTGCTACGATGAGAAAAACGTTGATCACGGGATTGATGGCCATATTGTTCGGCTCGGGTGCAGTTGCGCAAAGCGTCCATTTTTCCCAATATTATAATGCGCCATCGCTCATTAGTCCGGCCAATACCGGTCTGATGCCGGATCATGATTACAGGATAGGTCTTAACTACCGTAACCAGTGGGCTGCTTTGCCTGTGCCATACAATACGTTCTCGGGATGGTTCGATCTGAAAATTGGCGGCAACAAAGACAACGATCATAACAATTGGCTGGGCCTTGGCGGTGCAGTTTATACCGACAAAGCGGGAGATGGTCAACTGAAGCTTAATCAGTTTCAGGGTAGCCTCGCATACCACCTACAGATGAGCAACACTTTTATGATGTCGCTCGGTATGTCGGCAGCGACAGTGTCGCGAAGTGTAAACTACGACCTGCTTACCTATGATGCGCAGTGGGATGGATTCGCGTTTAACAGCGGGCTGCCAGCCGGTGAGCGGCAGGGATTGATACGTGCAGGTTACTACACAATTGGCGCAGGTGTGAACTTCTCCTGGTTTCCAAACGAGAATATGTTTGTGAAACTGGGTGGGGGAGCATTTAATATCAACAAACCGGTAGAGTCCTTTTATTCCAACGGTACCAATACGGTAGCTCTGCGCCCAGCCGGAACATTGGATATTCTGATGCGCGCGGGAGAGGTGTTGATCGTGAATCCTTCGGTGTACTATACACAACAGAGAGGCGCTCAGGAATTGGTGGCCGGTACGCTTGTGCGAACCATTCTGAGTTCGGGGTCTGGGTTTGGTGGTACTCCTGTACAACTCATATTGGGCGGCTATTATAGGATTGCCGATGCTGCTATAGGTGCGGCAGGACTGGAAGTAGGACCCATTCAATGTATGATAAGCTACGACATGACGATGTCGTCGTTAGCACCATATAATTCCTCATACGGGGCGCTTGAGTTTTCTCTGATATATCAGAATGACTATGGCAAAAATAAAATGAATGCCAAACGGAGCTATACCTGTCCTCGTTTCAACTAAGAATCGTTACAATGCTTCGCAGATTGAACGAGCTATGCCCGGTCCCTGATAAATGAATCCGGTATAGACCTGTACCAGAGATGCCCCCGCGGCGAGTTTTTCCTTTGCATCTTCGGCAGTGAAAATTCCTCCTGAGGCGATGATTGGGAATGCCCCCTTGCTGTTGGTATGTAAATACCTGACCACTTCGGTGGCTCTGTTTCTGAGCGGCGCACCGCTCAATCCACCGGCACCAATGTTATCGACTGCGTCTTTGGGCGTGCGCAGCCCTTCTCGGCTGATTGTGGTATTGCTGGAAACGACACCATCGATTCCTGTTATCCGAACAATGTCAATGATATCATCGAGTTGTTCGTTGGTGAGATCGGGGGCTATCTTTAGCAAGAGTGGCTTTTTTCCTCCTTTTTCGCGGTTCATGGTCTGGAGCCTGCCCAGCAATTGCGACAGCGGTTCTTTGTCCTGAAGGGCACGCAGTCCAGGCGTATTTGGGCTACTTACGTTTACCACAAAATAGTCCACGACGTCATATAACGACAAAAAGCATTTTTCATAATCGCTGGTCGCGTCTTCATTCGGGGTGTCTTTATTCTTTCCTATGTTGCCACCGATGATCACTTTTTCGTTCCTCTTACGGAGACGTTCCACAGCCGCTGCTACGCCATCGTTATTGAAACCCATTCTGTTGATAAGCGCCTGGTCGGCAGGCAAACGGAAGAGACGGGGCTTGGGGTTACCTCCTTGGGGACGCGGCGTAAGCGTACCGATCTCGATGAAGCCAAAACCAAGACAAGCCAGGGAATCGGTGAACTTCGCGTCTTTATCAAAACCTGCCGCAAGCCCAACGGGGTTAGGAAATGTAATCCCCCACAAAGTACGTTCCAGACCACGTTTCTTTGAGACGAACATCGACCGCAACAGACTTCTGAAAGGGGCTATGGAGTAGGCACGGTTCAACATGTTCATTACCATATAATGCACCTTTTCGGCGTCTATACGGAATAAAATACTGCGGATAATGGAGTACATAATGTGTGTTTGTGGCTAATGCAGGGCGCAAAGATACGCACCACAGGCGGTCATTTTTAACAAAAATGAGACAACTATAAATCTGCGAAAGACTAATTTAGCATGGAATATGGTCCGTGTCCTTCTTTTGTTGGTGGTAACAAGCATTTTTTGCACTGTAGCACGGGCGCAGATCATAAGGGGCGAGGCAATAGAAATGGACACCAACGTGCCGCTGAGTAATGTAGTGATCAACAACGTACACACTAATGAAAACACTACGACTCTGGTCAATGGTTCATTCGTGATAGCGGCAGCCCCGGACCAGTTACTTGAATTCAGAAAAGACGGATACAAAGTGACGAGGGTAAGGATCCCGCGCGGCTATCTCCCATCTTTCTTCAGGATCATAATGGAACAGGGGAAGCAGCCTATAGGAGATGATCATACAAAATCAAACAGGTACGATCCGAAAACTGATAGTCTTCGTTTCCGTGAGATGTTCAAACAGCAACTTGACTTCCCGAGGCTATCGACCGTAGAAAAAATAAAGAGCCCGTTCTCGGCAATGTCAAAAAAGAACCGTATGACATGGCAGTTTCAGGAAGACTATGACAGGTTTCAGAAGGAAAAATATGTTGACTTTACGTTCAATCGCGATATCGTGACGCGAGTAACAGGACTTTCAGGTGACAGCCTTAACCGATACATGACCCGTTTTCGTCCTTCGTATGAGCAGTTGCGTGGCATGAGTGACTACGCCTTCTACAATTACATCAAAACAAGTGTAAGGCGGTACCGCACCCCGAACACTCCACGTGGCGCGCAATAGTATATTCAGGACCACCTATTATTTATTGCTTTCCCTTGCTTTGAGTATTACAAAACCATATCCGTTCGGATTATTACTCAACTTGATACCGAATATATTCGTGGGTTTGTGCCTGCGCCAGTCATAGATAACATCACACTTTTCTGAAAATTGGAGAGGTAGAGAGAAATAGGCCTCCTGCATGATGATGGTGTCGCCTTTGTCAAATTGGTCGGTAATAATTACATACGGCTTTTTGATGTCGGAGAAAATAGGCCAGATACCGTTTGAAGTGATCACTTTTTTGTTGTTGCGAGTGTAAGACTCGGCCAACGCCCTTGCCGTAGCAAAGTCCTTGCCCGATATCATGGTATCTGCAAATAAGACAAACGTGCGCAGGAACATGAACAATCCGGCGACGACGGTGACCAAAACGACAGGAAAAGTCAATTTGGTAAACCTGCTTTTCACCGGCGAAAGTATCTGCAGCCACAGGTAAGTCATCATGGGGAAGATGAATTGCGTGACGTTGTAAACAGTAGGTGCGGCATTTAAAGCATATTTATATAGACCAATCAATAGGATGCAGAGTGGGACCAAGGAAACAAAGATGGTGAACTTCGGTGCAGAGGCCCATTTTGATCTGATATCAGCGAGGAAAAAGACAAGGCAACAAATAAATATAAAAACGAACCCGAAACTCAAGGGAGCATAGGTCCAGTAATATACGAGCATGCGGAATGTGCTATCAGACCGATTCAGTGCCAGTGCAATATGCCAACCGATGGCATTTACAGTCTCAGACAATCCGTGTGGCGATAATGCGAGTATCAGGCAAAAACCACCGACCACCGCAGCAAAAACAGCGACCAACTCCACGCACTTCAACAGCACGTTCCTTGAATTCAGCACTTCAAAAAGTGCATAAATGAGAAACGAAAAGAAGAGACCAATTACCTGTGTAGAGAACAAAACCGAGAATAAGGTGATAATGACTGGATAGTATAAGGCGGGCTTTATCTGAGATCGGTGGCGGTATAACAGGAATATGAGGAATATGAATATTCCGGAAAAATTCTCGGGACGCCCAACAGTGGGTAACAGGTAGATACTGAGGAAAGTGAACGTAAGTATGAGTCCCAATTTGATCTGTGGGGTTATTTTGTCCGTCAGGTGCCTCTTGATCGTTGCTGTGAACAACGTTATCCCGGCTACGCTAAAAAGAGAACATATCAGAAAGATCGTTCGGATATCAGGTTTTATGCGACTGAGCCAACCAAGCGCCATAGGGAAAAATGGCACATAGTAGTTGAATCTGTTGCTATGTGTGGGGTCGGTAAATTCAGCAACATAATACAAGTGATTGGTCAGTCCCTGGTTCTTTGCAAACGACAAAGCCGGCGGCATAAAGACGAATGAATCGGTGCCGGGTAACGGGAAGACCAGGACAGCATAGATGATCAGCAAAATGCTGATGGATATGGCCGACCCAACAAAAACAGGTTTGAAATTCCTCATTTGAAGTGACACAAATTTAATCGTTATTTCGGCACCCTGGCAGGTAGGTGATATGAATATTGTATCTACATGTGTTTGTGTTCGGGCGTTGATAAATTCAAAGCATGAAAAATGGTAATTTTGACCCGGAGATGCTTCCATTACCCTCATTGGATTTTCAGGGATTGTTCCCGGTAGGTACAGTGCCGTTCTTTACACAAAACCGTAGGGGCGTGGAGGTGCTGTTGCCGCGTGAAGCAGAGATATCAGAAGGCTACGGCTCTAAAAGATTGTCAGATTTTTGTACCGGCCGGTATTGTTTGCGCAGTTGTACCAACATTCTCGGTTTCAGTGGTGAGATACTGATAGGGGATAGGGGGATGCCAATATTGCCCCCCGGTATAGTCGGTACCGTTAGTCACTCCAAGGTACTTAGCGGTGCAGTTGCTGCCTTGGCAAATGATTTTCTGTCGGTGGGATTGGATATTGAGAGTAATGGCCGGATCAACCGCGATATGTGGCACTTACTGTTTAACGACGATGAATCGGGTTTTCTCAATTCACTCGCGGCCGACGAACAGGTCCTGACTGCAACAAAGTACTTCTCAGCTAAAGAGGCTTTTTACAAAATGCAGTACCCGCTCACCGGAATGTATCTGGATTTTCATGATGTGGAAATGTTGCCGGAGCAGGGTGACACCCTGTGTGTAGTGCTGCTAAATGAAGCCGGCCCGTTTGAGAAAGGGAGGCGTTTTGAGGTGAACGCAAAAGTTGCCGGAAATGAGATCATCACTTTCTGTGCACTACCAAAATAAGAAACGGCCATAGCATTCGCTACGGCCGTTGTTATATTGTCTATTATTTTATTACATGCTCATGCCGCCGCAAACACTCAACACCTGTCCGGTAATGTAACGGCTCATGTCTGAAGCGAGGAAAAGGGCTGCATCAGCTATGTCGTCAGTTTTACCGAAACGACCCAGCGGAATTTTTTCGAACCACTTTTCAGCGCCACCGTCTTTCAGGTAATGGGTCATGTCTGTTTCAACAAAACCCGGAGCGATGACATTGCAGCGAATATTGCGACTACCCACCTCGGCAGCGATACTTTTTGTAAAGCCGATTATACCAGCTTTACTTGCAGCGTAGGCAGCCTGACCAGCATTACCTTTTACACCAACAATAGAGCTCATATTGATGATGCTGCCGGAGCGGCTCTTCATCATGGGCCTAATTACCTGCTTTGTGAGGTTGAATACGCTTTTCAGATTTGCCTGCATTACCTCGTCCCACTGATCGGGGGTGAGACGGAGTAAAAGGTTATCGCGGCTGATACCAGCGTTATTGACACATATATCTATAGTATTGAAGTCCTTTGCCACATTGTTAGCAAGCTCTTCGGATGCTTTGTAGTCTCCGGCATCACTTTTATATCCTTTCGCCTTTACGCCCATCGCAGCCAATTTCTCTTCAAGCGCTTTGGCTTTTTCTTCTGAAGACAGATAAGTGAATGCGATATGGGCTCCGTGTTGAGCAAATTTAATTGCGATAGCCTCACCAATACCCCTGCTGGCACCAGTGATAAGGGCCACTTTGTTGTCAAGTAGTTTCATTTTCAATCGTCTTTTACGGCGGCTAAAGTAACAATTGCTGCTGAATAGTGGTGTAAGTCCTGTCCGGTTTTTTCACGGAATGGCATACTACTTAACAATGGGCTTCAAATACATTCGTTAAAAATGCCCTGTATTGCCAATCGGTCGTTTTACCAAAACGGTAATTAGATTACATTTGCGTACGTTGAGAACAGATAAAAAAACTACCAGCCCCGCTACAGATAATACCAGGCGTAGGATACGCCGGTTGTGGACCACTTTCATTGTAGCACTTGTCGCATTTATCCTTCTGGTCATTGGTATTGAAAATGGCCTTGTAGGGTACATGCCGTCATTGTCTGAGCTTGAAAATCCTCAGAGTGCTGTCTCATCAGAGGTGTTGGCAGCAGATGGCACTGTTTTGGGGAGGTATTACGTTCAGGACAGGTCTAATAGTAAGTATTCTGACATATCACCCAATATAGTAAATGCGCTGCTTGCAACAGAAGATGCCCGTTTTTATGACCATGCGGGTATAGACCCGGTGGCAACGGTTGCCATACCGATATACGTACTGCTGCAAAAGAAACGCGGATCGTCCACCATCACCCAGCAGTTGGCCAAGAATCTGTTCCCCAGAAAAAGTGCCAGCATAGTGACGCTGCCATTTATGAAGCTGAAGGAGTGGGTACTTGCTGTGAAACTGGAAAGGAATCTTACCAAGCGCGAGATCATTACCCTGTATTTAAACACTGTACCATTTAGTGATAACGTATATGGTATCAAAAACGCTTCGCTTACTTTCTTTAATAAGACACCGGATAAGGTGTCGGTAGATGAAGCAGCGGTACTGGTGGGGATGCTGAAAGGAAACACCATGTACAACCCACGAACTCGACCTAAACGAGCACGAGAGCGTAGAAATGTGGTGTTGGAACAAATGCTGAAGAATGATTACATCACGCAGCTCCAGTTTGATAGCCTGAAAGCAAAAGAAACTCCACTCGACTATCACAAGATCGACTATCATGACGGTTTGGCTCCCTATTTCCGGCAGGTGGTGGAGCAGTACGTGAAAGCTGCGATCAAGGACCTGAAGAAAAATGACGGTACACCGTTTGATATATACAAGGACGGCCTGAAGATCTATACCACCATTGATATGCGCATGCAACGCTATGCGGAAGAGGCGGTTCAGGAGCATCTTACAGAACACCAGAAGAAGTTTTTCGCACAACCGGGCTATGTGGATGGCGCGGTGTGGAAGAGGAAGGGTAATGTACAGAACATACTGACGAATGCGATAAAATCATCAGACCGATATCAGATGCTGCGCGGGCAGGACATGACCGAGGAGCAGGCTATAGAGGAAATGAAGAAGCCGATCCGCATGAAAGTTTTTGCATGGAGCAAAACCAAAAGCATGGATACGGTGATGAGTCCTATCGATTCTATTAAGTACATGAAGTTGTTCCTTCAGGCGGGCTTTATGGCAATGGATCCATTCACCGGCGAGGTTAAAGCCTGGGTAGGCGGTATCGAACATAAGTTCTTCATGTATGACCACGTGAACATAAATACAAAACGTCAGGTGGGTTCTACCATTAAGCCATTACTATATTGTTTTGCTATTGATAACGGTTTCTCGCCATGTGGTATCGTGTCTACAGCACCACAGGAGTTTCCGACACTTGAGACCCCATATGATGCAGGTGGTTCAGACGAGGGGGACATCATGATGATGACCGCACTTGCCAAATCAATAAACAACGCTGCCCTGTACATATTGAAACAAGTGGGCATAGAGCCATTTGTAGATTTTGTACACAAATGCGGTATCTCGAGCCGTATCGATGCGGTTCCTTCTGTGGCATTGGGTGTATCTGATATCTCATTGTACGAGATGTTGGGTGCTTATAGTATGTTCCCCAATGGAGGCATGCATACTGAACCCTACTTCCTGGTTAAGATCGAAGACAAGAATGGTATGCCGGTGAAGAATTTTGCAGCAAAACAAAAAGAGCTGATCAACCACAACACCGCGTTCAAAATGGTGAAGATGATGCGTGGAGTAGTTAACGCCGGTACCGGTGGACGCCTGCGTTACCTGTATGGTATTCATAATGATGTTGCAGGTAAAACGGGAACCACCAATAATCAGGCCGATGCATGGTTTATTGGTTACACACCGCAGTTGCTTGCCGGTGCATGGGTAGGTTGTGATGATCGCGAATTTAGGTTCCGTAGTGAACGTCTTGGACAGGGTGCTGCTGCTGCGTTGCCAATTTGGGCTTATTTCATGAAGCGGGTATATGCTGATCCGAAGACAGGTATTAATCCGAACAAAGTATTCCAGGCTCCTGAAGGGTTCATAGATTGTGAGCCGGAGGGCGCGGCAACCGATCCAACGTTAATGCCCGCCGATCCAACCAAGGAAGTGGAAGAAAAGGCGGGCATTCCCGAGGATGACCAATTCAGATAATTATCTAACGCGCTATTGTTATTTTCCGGCTCAACGACAAAGTTCCGTTGTGAACTTTGATCACATAATCTCCGTTGTAAAGGGTGCGGGTATCTACGTAGGTAATGGTACTGCCCTGAGCAATCTTTGAACGCTGAACAAGACGACCTGTCATATCAAAAACATCAACTGAAAGGTCTGAGGTTACTAACTGACCCACCTGAACCGCAACGAAATCGGCAGTTGGGTTAGGGAAAGCGTTCAGTAATATAGAGCCCTCGGTCTCAGTAGCAACGCCTGATGTAGATGGATTGTACACTGTTACAGTTTCTGTGATCGAAGGGACCTTTGAGACAACAACATTTCCGTAAAAGGTAGGTCCTACAGCATAGGGATATGCTGAGTTCCAGTTAGCATCAACCGTGCAGAAGTAAGCGTATGTACCTGATGGATATTCAGGTGTTACACAGAAGCGACCATTGTGTTCGTCGAGATAGTCTGGTGTAGCAGCTGAAGTCGCATTGTATTGGTAATCTTCCCTGAACAAGCCCAACGGGTAGGTTGTACTTACTGCAGGACCGGGAGTTACCGTACTGCCATCGGCATAGGTTGTTCTTGTAGTTATAGACCTGAGGCTATAGCTTGATTTAATTCTCACTATTCCGCCGGTACCATCAACATTCTTGTAGCCATATGCACCGTATATCGGATATCCGTCGTAGGCAAAACCAAGAAGTGGTGAGTGTTGTGTACTGTCAATGGCGTACAGACCGTCGGCATCGTATAGATTGCAGATGGTTGAGATCACATTCTTATCAAGTTTGAAAGCACTCGGGTTCTGGTGGTGGTGATAGTTGCCCATTGCAGGATGCCCTTTGGAACAGTCAAAACCTCCCTTCTCGGCAACAACTGCGTCACGGTTCCAGACACCATCGCCCGGACCACCAGGTATTGGCCCACCCGCCATTGCGCCGGTGCTGTTCCTCCAGGATACACCGTCTCGGTAATCAAACAGGGCAACGCCATTGATGAAAACGCCGATGTTTCCCATAGTTGTTGGGGTAGGGGTGCCTGTCTTAGGAGTAGGCGTTAAAGGGAATTTGAAAATTGCGTTCTGGTTAGTGGCAATTGATGGATTGCCATCCAGGAATGGCCCTGTAACGTAGCCGGGAATTCCCTTTGTGCGGATGTATGCAGATGTGCCGGAATAAAGCACCGTCTGCACATTTGCAGAATCAGCATCATTGATGGGTGTGGAACTACCTGAGTTGTAATGACGGCCCAATAAGCCGGTGGTGTTCCTCAGCCATTTCGTAATGACCGGATTTGTTTGCGCTTCCGCAGCAACACCTGTGCACAGGAACGCGGATAGTAAGATCTGTAGTTTCATTTTGAATGATTGTAGTGTTTCAGTTTGACGATATTAGTTTGTTATTCCTTCGTTTGCCTCATAAAAAGAAAACGAGGGTATGAAAATGAGGTGTCGTACAAGAATCCTTTATCTGTAAGTGTGAGCAAAAAGGCGATCATATCCACTTTTTCATTTGCGGACAATACGATCGGCTCGCGAAGTTCCGGACTTAAAACAACTGAATTACGGATGCCCGAAGTATAGTGTTCGATCACTTGTTGTAACCTGTCAAAGCGACCATCATGCATGTAGGGGAAGGAGAACTCTATATTTCGTAGGGACGGTATCTTGAAATGCAGTGAGTCTGACCGCTTGCCGGTGACGCGCATTCTGCCGTGATCCCTGAGCAGGGTGTCTACGGGCAGTCCGTTGTTGGCAAATCCACCGGTTGTAAACAGAGGTTCCTTGTGGCAACTTTCGCAGTGCTGCCTGAAAAGCCTTAGTCCATTTTGCTCTTGTTGGCTGAATTCTACGCCCTTTTCGTGACGCATGACCTGGTCGTATCTGGAATTGGAACTCACGATTGTAAGCATAAACATAGATAGTGACTTCAGAAACCGCTCGCCTGTAATGGAAGTATCACCGAATGCCTGTCGGAAAAGTGAAGGATAAAGTGCTGACCTCCTTAAGCGGATCAATGAACTATCAAGAGAGAAATCCATCTCATCTTTGTTGGCAATAGGTGCAAGTGGTTGAACGTCGAGGTGATTGACAGCGCCATCCCACATCAGCAGTCGGGACCATGCCAGATTCGACAGTACCGGAGAATTGCGGGTGCCTATCCGCCCATAAATACCATGACTGAGGTTGTGATCGACATGGGTAAAGGCAGTATATTGAAGGTGGCAACTTGCACACGAGATAGTACTGTCTGCCGAGAGGATAGGATCGTAGAATAAGGCCCTTCCCAGCAATACACCTTCCCTTGTGAGTTTATTATTGTTGAAGTTGTACGTTGGTGCCGGCCATCCTTCAGGCACACGAAAAAATGCAACCTTTCTATTGGTAAAGCTCAGCCCGACAAAGGCACCCGTCAACAATATTATGAACAGCCACTTCTTCATTTCAAAGGAACGAACATTTTAGCTGCGAGATCGGAAAGGATAACCGCCTGTTTACCAGGAATCATTATACTGCAAGTAGTGCCATTCTTCACTTCGTTGAGAATTGTTGCGGTTTCAATACCTATTACCATTTCATGATCGTTTGCCTGAATTGGGATATTGACCGTTTGAATAGTTGCGTTCTCGCCTGAATACCCTCCCAGATGCAATCTGTACTTCCGGCCGTCACATTTGCTGCAAACACCTTCTATCTTCATATTGATGTATCCGCTTTGCCAGGCCCAATACATTCCCTTTGCCGGATCGAGGTCGCCACCCAAAGCGCCCGATACGTTGGTGATACTATCGATGCCGAGGTTGAATCTTATGGATGTATAACGCCGCCCGATTTTGGAAAGGTCAATTTTTAACGTGGCGGGAATGTGGGCGTCAACCAGGTGGCATTTTGTTTTGTCGCGCCACACAATGGCCTCGCCGTCGAGCAGGCAAATGTCTGAACAATAAAACCTGATCTGATCAATAGAAAAAGTATCACCCGATACAAAAAGAGATCTGCCGGAAGTACCTGAAAGCTCTTTGCCATTGTAGATAGGTCGGAATACCAAGGCAGGAGATAGCCCATTCTTATCACCGGCATGCGTCTCGGATGCAGTGCATGACAGGAGCCCTATTAGAAAAAAGAAAAAAGGCCTCAAGGTCGTGGCGGTTTTGGTCCTCCTCCCGGCGCAAAAAGTGACGCCATATCGCGGGTAAGTTCGTCAAATTCCGGAAGTTGGTCAGGTTTGCAAAGGCCTCTTATATCGAGAAAGTGCTTGTAATGAACCTCTTCGATATGTTTCCTCAACCCGGCAATTTCTGACATAATTGAATTGGCTTGCGTTGTGTCTCCTGATCGAGTGAGTCCGAGGTACAATGTATTTTTTAGCTCGATCACCTTTCTGTCAGCATCGTCAATTTCGTGCCGGTGCCATTTTATCAGTTCATCGTATCTAGCAACCTGATCACCATCAAACCCCAAACGTTTTATGATCAGGTCTCGCGGACCTCTATGCATTCTGCCATGGGGAGGAGGCGGGGCGGGCCGATGTTCTCTGTTCAACACGACATATCCAACCAACATGCCGTTAGACAACAACAATCCCAGAATAATGAGCAGGTAAAATTTCGATTTTTCCATTATCTATCTGTATAAATTGTTGTCAGACGAATAGCCGATGGAATTGGCAAAAACATGCCTTTCATCAACCGAACGACCTATCCCCGTTTTTAGAACTAACATAAAATTAAATAACAATAAGACACATAGAGATACTCCACCGATCCACACATACACTCCGGGGACCTTTTCAACATAGTTGGCAAGTTGCTCCCGTATTCTTGTAAACAGGAATGGGGGAGCTGAAACCCTTTCTATTGAATTTAAATAAGAGTCAATATGTATACACTCGTTTTCCATCATGTTACTTTCGTTTGACGACCTATTCATGATTATCCTTCGTTTTTCTTTAAAATTTCGGAAAGATTTGATTTTGCCCTTTGGATCAAAGACTCAACGGCCTTTACGCTCACGCCCATTACCTCAGCAATTTCGGACTGAGAAAGGTTCTCGGTCTTACTGAGTAAAAGTGCGGTTTTCTGTTTTTCGGGTAGCTCATTTATGCATCTGAAAAGACGTTCCATCGCCTGCTTTTGCTCCAACTGAACACCGGGGTGATCGAAAACACGGAATGTGTTTTCTTCAACATCACCACCAAATATTGACGTAAAAAATGACAGCCGCTTTTTGCGCTTGGATGCCTTTATGTGATCGAGACATTTATTAATTGTGATCCTATAGATCCAGGTAGATACCGATGATTCATTTCGGAACTTGTCCATGGATCGGAAAACCGCAACAAAAACATCCTGTGTTATTTCCTGTGCATCCTCGTGGTTCTGCAAATAATTCAAAGACAGGTTATACACCATGTCCTTGTGTAGTTCATATAATTGTTCGAGGCTCAATTGCTGTTGTGTTTACAAACACAGAGTAGTTCACACCTCGAGTCAGGAACAAGTGATGTTCGGGTGTTCATAATTGTCGGATTGGTCTTCTTCCGCCGGAGCATCTATGCATTTGAAGTCCTTCTCGATGAGAAGTGAAAGCGCTACGCCATCTCCGATACTTGTAGTGTTCCTGTACCCGACAATATCATTTCCCGGCCATGCTGTGGCAAGCTTTGCCGGCATAGAGACAATTATAGAGCTATCCTGAAAAAAGGCGTTGAGATCCTGCGCTCCATCGTCTGATCGCAACACATAAGACAATGTGCCACCCGGTAGGTGCGTGTGTTCTTCCACATTACCAACAGAGGCGAGTGCATCTACCTCAGACTTTGTGAGACGTAACCTTATGGAGTCACCTTTTATTCTGATCTTCATTGTTGTTGCCTTTCTAAGTAGTTACAGATTCAGATGGTAAAAGTAGTATTTAACTGAAAATAATCCGATGCGCTCCCGAATATACATTAAAACGCTGGTCGCGGAGGAAGCATACAAGGGTAACATCCCATTCATTTGCCAACTCAACTGCCAGACTTGAAGGCGCACCAACTGATGCAATTACTTTGATGCCGGCCATTACCGATTTCTGAACCAATTCGAAACTAGTGCGACCACTCAGCAGCAGCACATAATTTGTCAATGGAACTTCACCACGGTTGACGAAACTTCCGATCAGTTTATCCAATGCATTGTGCCTTCCAACATCTTCCATCGACTCAATAAACTCACCACCAACATCAAACAATGCACACCCATGGAGGCCGCCCGTCTTGTCGAATACCTCCTGTTTCTGTCTGAGCACAATGGGCAATTTGTATAACACAGACGCTGTAACAGTGACGTTGTCTTTTATGTCCTGAAGATCACACACTGTATCAAGTGCCTCGATGGATGCTTTACCGCAAACGCCGCAACTGGATGAAGTGTAAAAATGACGGTCAAGCTTTTTTAACTTATCCGATACATCAGACGATATGGTAACAATTACGACATTACCTGTTTTTCCGCCTGCAGCTTCAACAGATGCTATCTCTGATCCTCGGGAGATAATGCCTTCGGTAAACAGGAAGCCAATAGCCAATTCCACATCGTGTCCCGGGGTGCGCATTGTCACAGAAATACTCTTCGTAACTGTCTGCTTCAGGTGTTCATATCTCAGTCGTATCTCCAAAGGCTCCTCCACAGCTACAACGTCCTGAACCTGCACAGAAGTGAGGTTATCGCATCGAAGTATCGGTACTATTTTTGAATTATCGGCCATGAATACTGTTTACCAAATGTACGGTTTAGAAAAGCTACTTTTGAAAGAAAAATTCTGATGTACACGACACCACAGTTACTGGATATGCTCGAAATATATCGGAGTGAATTCCCTGAAGATAAACAACACAGTGAGCCATTCCGCGAGTATTTACTGAGGAACAAAGAAGGGGAGATCTATCACAGAAAGAACTTTGATGGCCATATCACGAC
>JAEUVY010000098.1 GCA_016786565.1 Flavipsychrobacter sp. | reverse complement strand
AAAGTGGTTCGTTACTTGTCCGCAACCTAACCAGTTCATTAAAACTCCTCACCGGATCGGACGCAATAGAGTCTATTTCGTCTATTGTCTTTGTCCCGTTCATCAGATCAGCCACAAACGGAAGGGCCCGCAAAGGCGACGCTGATTCGGCTGTGATCTGAACAATAGCTTGCACAAAGGGATCTTTGGTGCGGTAGATTGCCTTCTTCAAAAGAACGTTGCTGGACAATGCATAATTGAAGATCAGCTTTGGTTCCTTCCTGGCTGCTGCGCTAATGATGTCGGTCGCGAATGTATCTTTTGAGAACTCCTCCAAACGCTTCAACATCAAAACCGGATCACGTTGCCCCATCCATTTGTAAATGTATGCCCGGGGTTCCGGCTGGTTGTCCAGCAACACCCTGCTGTTATCTAAAGTAGCCAGACCGGGATTTGCCATCACATAATCAAGCGATTTATGCTCATTGGCGGCAACTATCATATCGTGCATGTTCCGCACGAGTTGCACATAATACCCTGCATCGGGCCGTGGGTCACCGTTATACTGCCGCAGCATTTCCCATATGGCCCGCAGACTCTGTATCTTTTGCTGGTTGCTCATTACAGAATCTCTTCCGTTGGGCGGCATATTCTCCACCATTGTCTGCATCTCCTTCAAATCCCTTATCAACGAGCGACTCAACAAACTGGTGGCCTGTACACTCCCCGGCACAAACACACTTCCATCAACCTTGCCATCTGCTGCATCTGCCCGGTTCTGTTCGTTATTGATTTTGTCGTGAAAAAGCGCCCTTGCCATAGGTATCGGGCGGATCAGACTATCAAGCAGGTAGGGATTCACTCTGGTCACGTTCCTTCCTGACCTGACGACGTCGGCGGCCGAGGAAGTGTCGCCCGTGGCAGTCTGTTGCGCGAATCCGCGTATAGCACAGGCAATCAGAAAAAAGATCAGAAAGGAGGTTCTCATAAGCCGACTTGTCGCGGCAACAATTTCAGTCAAATATAGTTTTTATACTGTGAATGAAATACGAAATTGGGTGTACCGGCGAGGCGCCGGTACACCCAATCTATTGTCAATCTGGTCTATTTTGTATTTACCATCTTCCTGAATTCATCTGCATTGGTCTCAATCAACTTCACGGTGTAGTTCTCACCATTTTTCGGGGTAACGCCCACCACACCACCATAGAAGCGATTATTTATCAATGCGAACACAACCAGATGGACCGGAATATTCGGTACGTGCCGCTCTTCAAATACTCCATTAGCATACGATCCTATCATACCCAAAGGCCAAACACCGGTGACATTGTCATAGACAGCGTAGGCGAAAACATTTGTAGATGGAATAAGTGAGGCGCCCGCAACATCAAGAGTAACTTTAAATATTTGATAGTTTGGATTGGACATGAACCTATCGGCATTGTATAGGCCAAAACTGTCAGAAATTATACCGAATGAATCTATACGCGGGAACCCGTTTGATTCAACCGGTACAATGAATTTATTTACCTTACCGGTATCCCAATTTACGAGATTCCGGTCGTTACCATTAACTCTCTCACCCTTAAAAAAAAGCATATTTTCACCAATCACGCCGGGCTGTGGCATATTTGCCCTAAACGTACTTCCCGGTTTAAGAAACACTTCCTTGCCGTTTGCTGAAGCTGAGATATCTAAGCAACCGCCCGATATTAGCGGTTCGTTATTGCTGACCGGCAGCATGCGCGAGAAAACCATATCTCCTTCGCGGAGGAACTCAGTCACCTTCACCTCAACATCACCTGTCACCGAAGTACCGGAACCATCCTGAAACGAATTTGGCTGAAAAATATATCGGGTACCACTATTACCGAAAAAACTACCGCCAGTTGCCCCGTTTACGGTAAGGATCTTAGGCTTTAGTGACAGTTTAGAAAACATGTCCTCAACAGAGGAAAAGGACACATTGTTAATCGTAGAAACATCAGGTTTAGGTTTTCTACAGGAATTTGTCAAAAATAGTGCGCATGCTCCTGCGACAATCAGAAGGCAATTCTTTTTCATAAGGTACATATTTTGGGTATATTCTGAATTACAGACAGTTAATAATGTGATTTGGTTGGAACAAAAATAGTGCCAATTGATTTGTTGTGTACAATATAAAGTAAGAAACGCAATTACGAAGTACATTTTTTATTTTCGTAGTATGCTAATTACCAACATTAAACGATCGTTCATGATGTTTGTAACTGTCTTTTCAGTTGCCGCTTCTTTCGGACAGAATCTGATAAAATACGTAGATCCATTTATTGGTACCGGAGGCCATGGCCACACCTTTCCGGGCGCGTGTGTTCCGTTTGGCATGGTGCAGCTAAGCCCCGACAATGGCACACAGGGCTGGGACTGGTGCAGCGGCTACAACTATGCCGACAGCACCATTGTTGGATTCAGCCACACGCACCTGAGCGGCACCGGAGTGGGCGACTGGATAGATGTATCAGTAATGCCGCACACTGCCCATGTTGATGATGCACAACGTTTCTTCAAAGTCGGTTTCAGCCACAAAAACGAACAGGCAGGGCCGGGCTATTACAGCGTGCGCATGAACAATGGCGTGACGGCATTGCTTACAGCCACCGAACGTTGCGGCATTCATGAATACGTCTTCCCTAAGGGCAGCACCCCGCATATTCGCTTCCACATGACCTACCAGATGAACTACGACAGCGCGGCGTTTTCAAAGATCAATTTTGTAGACGACAGCACCATTACGGGATATCGCTACTCGACCGGCTGGGCAAAGTATCAGCGGGTATACTTCGCTGCCCGCCTGTCTGCCCCGATCAAAAAGCTGCACATATTCGACAACACCACACATCAGGAGATCAATGTTGACGAACAAAAGAAAGAAGGCAGGTACAACGGCGAACTTGAATTTGCAGACCTGAAGGGACGCCCGCTGATGATGAAAGTGGCCCTATCGTCTGTCAATGAAACAAAGGCACTGAAGGCGCTTGACGAGATCCCCGGCTGGAACCCGGGCAAAGTGAAGGCCGATGCCATAAACAAATGGGAAGCAGAACTGAAGAAATGGGAAGTGAAGACGAATAACGACACACTGAAACGCATCTTCTACACCGCTCTTTACCACACCTGCATTGCCCCTACACTTTACTCTGATGCCGATGGCGAATATCAGAATGCCGACGGTTGGAAACTAAAAATGAAAGACGGCCAGCAACGATACACGGTATTCTCTTTGTGGGATACCTTCCGCGCATTGCACCCATTACTTACCATCACTCAGCCGGGCCGACTGAAGGACATCATCAACAGTATGCTGGCATTCTATGATGAAACCGGATTGCTGCCGGTATGGGACCTCAGCACCTATGAGACCAACTGCATGAGCGGTTACCACGCTGTGCCTGTTATAGCCGATGCTATTCTAAAGAACACAGAAGGAATCAATGCCGAACATGCCTACGATGCAATGAAGAGAAGCGCCTACCAGGAAGGGCGTGGCGTGCAACCCTACTGCAAATATGGCTACGTACCACAAGGTCCATCGTGGCACAGTGTAACCAAAACACTGGAATACGCATACGACGACTGGTGCATAGCGCAGGTAGCGAAAAAGCTAGGCAAGACGGACGACTACAAACTTTTCATGACCCGCGCATCGGCATACCAGACGCTGTTTGATAAGGCTACCGGATTCATACGCGCCAAGGATAGCAATGGCAAGTGGGTGGAACCCTTCGACCCGATGTATGCGTCTACTGACGGCAGCAAATCTTTCTATGAAGAAGGTAACGCATGGCAATATACCTTCTTTGTGCCGCACGATGTGCGTGGTCTGGCCAATGCATTTGGCAGCAATCAGAAGTTTATTAACAAGCTCGATGCCATGTTCCAGGCACCATCGGCCATAAAGGGCGAGCAGGCGCCACCTGACGTGAGCGGCCTTATTGGTCAGTATGCGCATGGCAATGAGCCGAGCCACCACATTGCCTACATGTATAGCTTTGTAGGCGAACCGTGGAAAACACAAAAATGGGTACGCACCATTCTTGACTCAATGTACCACGACCAACCGGACGGATATGCAGGCAACGAAGACTGCGGCCAGATGAGCGCGTGGGCGGTGTGGAGCATGACCGGCTTTTACCCTGCCAACCCCTGCGGTGGCGAATACGTCTTTGGCAGTCCGGTTTTCGATGAGGTATCAATGAAACTGCCATCAGGCAAAACGATGAAGATCAAAACCAGGAACAACGGCAAGAAGAACATCTACATCCAGAGTGTGAAGCTGAATGGCAAACCCTACACGAAGACCTACATAGACCACGCCACACTGCTGGGAGGAGGCGAACTGGAATTTGAGATGGGCATTGTGCCAAACAAGAAATGGGGACTGGCCGGCAAAGACCTTCCTGCATCCGCTACATTCTGATAAGCAATTGACGTGATAGGAATTTAGGAGGCCCGACCAATATGAGCGGGCCTCTTACATTCTGTATAACTCTGTGTCGGTTGTTAGCGCAGATCGCTGAGTGCTTTTTCAAGCAGGCCGAGCACAACCGGTATGTCGGTGGTTTTGCAGGTACCTACGCTGATGCGGTACCAAGGCGAATCGTGGCCGGCACCGAAACAATAGAACGGGACCATAGCCAACTGCGCTGCACCAAGGATATATTGTGTCACTTCGTCCTGCATCTCCAGCTTCTTGCCTTCGGGCGTGGTCTTGCCCACAAGGTCAGCTTTCACCGTTAGATATATTGCGGCCTTAGGCGCGATACAGTCTACATTATAGCCCTTGTTCTTAAGCGCTGTGATGCCGTCATAAAATGCCTCGAGCCGCTGCTGCAAACCAGCCTTGAATACACCGAAGTAACTTTCCACTTCTGCATCCATGGTCAGGTATTTGGCTACGGCCTTTTGCTCTGCCATAGGCGCCCATGCACCTATATGGCTCAGCAGTGCCTTCATTTTTGCCAATATGTTGGCAGGACCCAGCGCCCAACCCACACGCACACCGGTGGCAGCGAACGTCTTGGAGATACCGTCGACAAAAACCGTATAGTCTTTCATTGCGGGCCTCAGCGCCACTGGGTTGTGATGTTCGGTACCATTGTATGTAAGTAACGCATACATCTGATCGAACATCAGGTACACCTTCTTCTGATCACCTGTGCGGCGGGCATTCTCTGCCAGCACCAGATCACAGATACCTTCCAGCGTTTCCTTTGGCATGACTGTGCCGGTAGGATTCTGAGGAGTGCAAAGGCAAATAAGCACCGCATCGCTGATCTGCGCCGCGATATCTGCTACCGATGGCATGAAATCGTTTTCAGGCAAGGTATCTATCATGCAGTGTTGCCCGCGGTTCATGGACACATAATGATTGTTGTTCCATGACGGCACTGAATAGATCACCTTGTCGCCCTCGTCTACAATGGCTTTGAAGAGCGTGTATATGATGGGACGGCCGCCGGAAGCTATGAGGATCTCGTCGTTGCTGAACTGCACACCCTGGTACTTGTTGATGAATGCCCCTACTGCGGTGCGCAACTCACCAATACCTTCGGCAGGCGGATAGTTTGTGTAGCCTTTTCTGTAGGAATCGACTATCAGATCTTCCAGCTCCTTTGGCAAAGGAAATACCGATGGGTTAAAATCGCCGATGGTATAATTGTAAATAGTTGCACCTGCCTGAATGCGGCGGTTGATCTCGTTTCCCAGTTTCACTACTTCCGACCCCACCAACGACTCGGCAAGCTGACTCAATGTACTCATCTGTTCTGATTTTAAGACGCCAAAATTAACACAATAGCCCGAATACGCTTGTATTCGGTAAATTTGGCAACACATGCCATATTTCGACATAGACAACGGACGGCTGCATTACAGGCGCATGGGACACGGCCCGGCGCTGCTGCTTGCCTTTCACGGCTATGGCGAAACGGCGGATGTATTTGCCGTTTTTGAACCTCATTTACAGGACCAATACACCCTGCTGTCTGTGGACCTGCCCCACCATGGCGGCAGCGAGTGGACCACCAGCCAGCAACTGCTACCCCATCACCTTACCGTACTGGCCACACAAGCCGCAACGCTGCACGGTGTGGAGCGTGTGTCGCTGATGGGCTACAGCATTGGCGCCCGTGTATGCCTGGCTCTGCTGAAAGCCGCGCCTGACCGTATAGACACCGTACTGCTGATGGCCGCCGATGGCCTTACCATTAACCCCTGGTATTTCTTCGTTACCAGAACGTTGGCAGGCAAGGTTCTATTCAGCGGCTTCCTGTCTACCCCTGCGGTGAGTGTGCAACTGGCGAACCTGTTACAACGCCTGCACCTTATCTCCACCTCCTATTTCAAACTGACGGCACAAGTGCTGCAACATACCGCATCGAGAGAACAGTTGCGCCGCGCATGGCCGTGTCTGAGCCGTCTGGTGTATCGTCCGGCAGTGCTACGGAGGGTCATTTCAGACCACAATACGCGGTTGCTGCTTGTCATGGGCAGCCGCGACCGTGTGCTGCCACCGCAACTTGGCGAACGATTCACGAAAGGGTTAAATTCGGCGCGTTTCTTCGTTCTGGACAAAGGGCATCGTATCTTTGATGCTGCTAATGCGTCTCAGATAGCGCAATACCTCCTTCAATGAACATCGTCCTTCTCTCGTGCATTCTGCTCACCGTAGCCTACGCCACGCTGATGATCATGTACCGCAGAGGATGGATGCTGCAAAAAGAGTTTACAGTACCACCCAACTACGAACCTGCAACCCGCATCACTGTGGTGATACCGGCTCGCAATGAAGCCGCCAACATAGGCCCGTGCATAGAGTCGGTGCTGGCGCAGATCTACCCAAGCTATCTGCTTGAGATAATTGTGGTAGATGACCACTCTGAAGACAACACCGCGGCAATTGCAGCCGAATATGCCGACCGCAATGTGCGCTGCATCGATCTGGCGCAGCACCTTAACGAAAATGAGCCTACCAACGCCTACAAGAAAGCCGCCATTGCTGCCGGCATTGCACAGGCTGCCGGAGAGCTTATTGTGACCACCGATGCCGACTGCACCGCGCCCAATATGTGGTTGCGCTATATTGCCGCCCGCTATGAACAGACAGGAGCCGACATGATAGTGGCACCGGTGCAATACAAAGCGCGCAATACCATTCTGCAGGTTTTCCAACTCATTGACTTCATGAGTATGCAGGGCATAACTGCTGCCGCTCATACACTGAAACTGGGCAACATGAGCAATGGCGCCAACCTGGCCTTCCGCAAAGTTGCGTTCAGAGAGGTGGGCGGCTATGAGGGCATCAGCCACCTGGCATCGGGAGATGATTACCTGCTGATGATGAAAATCCACCAACAGAACCCCAACGGTATCACCTACCTGAAAAGCAACCTCGCCACCGTAACCACACCTGCGCAACCCGACTGGCAGAGTTTTCTGCAGCAGCGCATCAGGTGGGCATCCAAGTCTGGCAAATACAATGACCGCCGCCTCACCATGGTGCTGTTGCTGGTATATGCATTTAATGTGATGGTGCTGCTGTTGTCGCTCAGCAGCTTCTTCCACCCAGCCCTACAATTCACTGCCGCTGCCGTGGTGGTGGTGAAGATACTTGCCGAGTATTACTACCTGCAACCGGTGGCCCGCTTCTTCGGCCACGAGCGCGCGCTGTGGTACTTCCCGTTCCTGCAGCCGCTGCACGTCATCTACATTGTGTTGGCTGGTTTTCTGGGGTTTGTGGGTGTGTATGAATGGAAGGGACGCAGGGTGAAATAATTCCGGCAAAAACTCCCATTTTCAAAAAAGTGGACTGAGTGACTTTTTGCCAGAATAACACTGATAATTAAGCAACTACAATTCTCCCACTTCCCGAAAAACTCCCAAAAAACTCCCATCGTGTTCTTGCATTTCTCCCATCCCCCAATCAACGAAACCACACCACTTAAACTAAACTTCTTCCGGTTCTGAAATAAAGGTAAAACTGTGCCCGACTTCCGGCAACAATGAAGTTTTATGACAGTGCGTTTTCTGTAGTATCATAGAAATTTCTTTGAAGGGAGCACAAGAAAAAACACGATCGAACAATGACCTATCAATAGGGTGGCGATATCTGGAATTTGGAGATATAGCAGAGTGTTGGACCTAAATAACAACCCACCTAAAACAGCGTATCTCTGAACTCGTGCTGCACCTCGGGTACATTGGTGTTCTGCGTGCGTGAAGTTATGAGCTTGCTGACGCGGTGGCCTTTGAGTATGCCATCGGGCAGTGGCGCCACCAACTTCGATACCTCTGCCGCGGGCGAGGCGGCATCCAGCCACAGATCCCATTGCGCCTCGGGCAGGATCAACGGCATTCGTTGTTTTTCGTTGTGAATGTAGGCCATGAGGTCGTTGGCGGGAGTGGTCACTATGCTGGTGGTATGCAGCACCTCGCCTGTATCGGGGTTGACCCATGCGCTGCACAAGCCACCAACGGCAAAGGGAGTATGATCGGTATAGATGAACCAAGGCTGTTTTTCGCGTCCTTCGTGCCGCCACTCAAAGAATCCGTTCAGAAATATGAGACAACGACCGCCCGGTGCCGCATCGCGGAAGGATGGCAGTTCCCACATGGTCTCGCCACGCGCATTGAGTGTTTTGTTGGCAATGTCGGCCGCAGCCGCAGTGTTCTTCACCCATGCCGGCACAAGCCCCCAGGAATAGCCCAACACGCTGTACCGATGCCCGGATGCAACGGCAGGCACTACAGGATGGGCATAACCGGCAGCATGCCAGGCCGAGTTGTAGTCGCCGATATCGTATTGCGGTCCGAGTTTCTTCTTAAGATCGTCGCGGGTGGGTATTGCTATGTGGGTACACATAGCGTGAAGTTACAAAACCCGACATTATGCGTACCGTGCACGCACCAGATCCTCTTTTAGTTCCTGCTCTTGTTTCCACCTGCGGATCCCACCATCCAGATAGAAGGCAGGAGATTTTCCTTCAAGGTTCAGCAGATCGGCGGCCAGTTCAGACCGGCCACCGCCAGTGTCGCACACGGTGACCACGACCACACCAACCGGGGGTTCAAAACTTTCCAGCTTAAATAATGCGAGGGGCACATTCATAGAGCCCGGCAAATGAAAGGCTGAATACTCTTCGGGGGTGCGCACATCCATTACCACCACATCATCTATCGAGTCACGCAACTTTTGCAATTCGACAGGGGTTATACACTTCTTCATTCTCCACTTGTTTTCTTCTGTTTCCACTAAAAATCTCTGTGAGTTTTGGTGCATTAGTACGACAACTCATGCGCCGGTCGATCACCAGCGATGAAAGCATAGTAAGCGCGCCTATAAAAATGATCGCTTCTTCATTACCTGCCATATCGGCAATAATACCGGTGAGGACCGCGCCTATGGCATAACCGAGATCGCGCCAAAGACGAAAGACGCCCATACTTTTTGCACGATCAAGGGGATGTGTATTCTCGGCAATGGTGGCGAGAAACGTTGGATAGACCATGGCTGTGCCCCAGCCCATGATGACGGCAAGCCCAATAAAATGAGCCATCGTCCCTGCAAACGGGAACATCAATAATGCCAGTGCCTGCAACAACATACCCCAGAACAGCATACTCTTTTTACAGAACTTATCGGACATGCGACCGGTGACCAACTGACCGAAACCCCACACGGCGGGATATACTGCAGTAACGACAGCTATCTGCGCTATAGAAAACCCTCTGGCGGCAAGAAAAACAGGAAACAATCCCCATGCCATACCATCGTTCAGGTTATTGACAAGGCCGGCCTGTGTGACCGTGCTCAGGTTGCGATTGGTGAACGTAGTAGCCAAGAATACATTTTTGAGTCGTGGCAGGTTACTGATACCGGCTGCCGCCGCGACATGCCCCGCAGTGTCTTTTATGAATAACCACGAAGTGAGCAAACCCGCTACCACCAGTGCTATCCCGATATAGAAAGGGTAAGGACGCAGACCATAATTAGCGGCCGCAACTCCTGTGGCCAGCGCCACAAGCGCCACCGAAAGGTATCCGGCAAATTCATTGAGCCCCATTGCGAACCCACGGTCTTTGTCGCCCACGAGGTCTATCTTCATCACCACCGTGCTGCTCCATGCGAGCCCCTGATTTATACCCAGCAACACATTTGCCACGAGAATCCAGTTCCAACTGCCGGCCCACATCAAAATAAAGGGCACCGGAACAGCGAACAACCAACCGGCAATAAGCAGATTCCTACGACCGAACTTATCGGCAAGGGCACCTGTGAAGTAGTTTGTAGCAGCCTTTACAACACCGAACACAACGATAAATGAGAGGATCGCGGTTTTTGCAGCAATATGAAAATCAGCATCAGCGATCTGCGGTAGTAATGACCGCTCCATACCCACCATGCCACCCACAAATGCATTTACCAGCACCAGCAAAGAGAACTGTGAAATGTTCTCTCTGAGCCCGGTCTTTACCTGCGCAGTGTTTGTAGTGTTATGAGTAAGCATTAAAAAATAAGAATTATAGCATAGATGGACCAGTGCGGCCATAAACATGCTGTTGCATTGCTATCAAAAAAAATTAAAGCGGAGATCAGTTCATGGGATATCCTTTGCTTATCCAATCTACTTTGAGATTGTGCGGGAGATCGAGCAATTTGTGACGGGTGAATTTCATTTCATTGAGCAAATTGAAAGCAGGGCGTATGTTGGGGCAATTGGCAAACGGACAACAGCCGCATACGATCACCACTTCTTCGTCTTTGTTGAGCTTAGACAATTCCTGCCTCAGCTTTTGCAGGTTCGCGGCATCCTGTGCAGGGCCTATCTCTACGCTGCGTTTAATATCGGCACCGGGACCAACACTGAAAATGACCGGCTTATGTGCAGCCGGGTCGTTTAGCACCTTAGCCAACGCAGCGGGAGCCATCAACTGACTTTCCTTCCAGGGATCGCTGCCACCAGGCACAAAGAAGGCCATTGCACCCACCGCGATCACCAACAACACTAACCAAAACAATGACCTTGATACCATTTACCACTTGTTTATGCAAAGGTACGCAAGCAGGGAACGTCCCGACTTTACATATGATAAGAAATCAGCGCTGCGCGCGAATGCGACTAAGACTTACAGGCGTAATACCCAGATAGGAAGCAATATACTTGAGCGGAACACGCAAAATTGCATCGGGACGCTCCTTCATAAATGCGTGATACCGTTCCTCGGCAGTATGGAATTGTATACTCTCGATCCGATTTACCTGATCGACCAATGCGGCTTCGAAAATGTGCCGGAATATGCGCTCCACATCGTGATGCTGATCGTAGAGGCGAAACAACGCATTTGCGTCTATGGCAATAACTTCCGCATCCTCCAGCATTTGGATCGCCTTTCTGGACGGCCGGCCGGTGAAAAGGCTTTCATAGCGCACCACCAGACTATTCTCAAAAGAAAAACTCTCGGTCACTTCCACATCGGCCTTGTAGTAGTAAATGCGCGCAATGCCGCTTTCAAGAAAATAAATAGTCTTGCATGTATGTCCTATAGGCTGCAGATCAACGTTCCTTTTTACCTCTATGCGCCGCGCCACTAAGCGCACAGCATCTTCTGCCGCCTTAGAAAGCGGACCGAAATTCCTGAGATAATTGAGCAATGGGGTCATGGAGGACATAAATATAACGAATAAGTAGCGGACCACTGACAGCAATAGTCATTGGTGCGAAAAAGAAAAACGGCCGACAAAATGCCGGCCGTTCTCTATGATATGAATTACTTATTGTTTGAGGTCGAAGCGGTCGAGGTTCATGACCTTTGTCCACGCGGCAGCAAAGTCTTTTACAAACTTCTCTTTGGCGTCGTTGCTTGCGTAAACCTCAGCTAATGCACGCAACTCGGATTGTGATCCGAAGATGAGATCGGCACGTGTTGCTGTCCACTTTTGCTTTCCCGTCGTCCTATCCACGCCCGCAAACTCCTCTTTAGAATCGCCTACTACTTTCCATTCCGTGCTCATGTCCAGCAGGTTGACGAAGTAGTCGTTGTTGAGCATGTCCTTGTTGGTAGTGAGCACGCCGTGAGCATTTCCATCGTAGTTGATGTTCAGAACTTTCAGTCCGCCCATCAGCACCGTCATCTCGGGTGCGGTGAGTGTAAGCAACTGAGCCTTATCTACCAAAATCTCTTCGGTTGACAGTGTGTAGTTGGCTTTTTTGTAGTTGCGGAAACCATCGGCCATCGGCTCAAGGAATGCCATTGACTGGACATCGGTCTGCTCCTGAGAAGCATCCATGCGACCCGGTGTAAACGGCACCGTAACCTTGTAACCTGCATTAGCAGCAGCCTTCTCTACCGCAACACTACCTGCGAGAACGATCATATCGGCCAGCGATATTTTCTTCGGTGCAGACTTGCTGTTGAAGTCCTTGCGTATTTTTTCCAGTGTATTGAGGACCTTGTTCAGCTGTGCAGGATTGTTCACCTCCCAATTGCGCTGTGGCACCAGCGCGATGCGTGCACCATTAGCGCCACCGCGTTTGTCGGAACCACGGAAGGTAGAAGCGGACGCCCAAGCAGTAGCAGTAAGCTCGCTGATGCTGAGGCCTGATGCCAACACGGCTGTTTTCAGTGTTGCCACATCATTTGCATCGACAAGCGGATGGTTTACCGCAGGAATAGGATCCTGCCATATCAGTTCTTCCTTCGGCACTTCGGGGCCGAGGTACAGGCTACGAGGTCCCATGTCGCGATGCGTGAGTTTGAACCATGCACGGGCAAACGCGTCAGCAAACTGCTCGGGGTGCTCCATGAAGCGCTTTGATATCTTTCCATAAACGGGATCCATGCGCAAAGAGAGGTCGGTAGTGAGCATGGTAGGCTTGTGCTTTTTGTTGGCATCAAACGCATCGGGGATTTTGGCGTCCGCCTTTTTTGCCACCCACTGGTGCGCACCGGCAGGGCTCTTGGTCAGTTCCCACTCGTTTTCAAACAATATCTTGAAGAAGCCATATCCCCACTGTGTAGGTGTGGCGGTCCATGTAACCTCGAGGCCCGACGAAATAGCATCTTTACCCTTACCGGTTCCATATTTGCTCTTCCAGCCAAAACCCTGCTCTTCAATGGACGCAGCCTCGGGTTCGGCGCCCACATTTGATGCCGGGCCGGCACCATGCGTTTTGCCAAACGTATGGCCACCCGCTATCAATGCCACAGTCTCTTCGTCGTTCATACCCATGCGGCCAAATGTCTCGCGAATATCTTTTGCAGCAGCTACAGGATCAGGGTTGCCGTTAGGACCTTCAGGGTTCACATAAATAAGACCCATCTGCACAGCAGCCAGAGGATTTTCCAGATCGCGGTTGGCTGTGTGGCGGCTATCATCCAACCATTTCTTCTCTGCGCCCCAGTACACATTCGACTCAGGCTCCCATACGTCCTCGCGACCACCGGCAAAGCCAAAGGGCTTGAAGCCCATGTCCTCAAGCGCCACGTTACCGGTCAGGATCATGAGATCGGCCCATGATATCTTGCTACCGTATTTCTGTTTTATTGGCCACAACAAACGACGAGCCTTGTCGAGATTCACGTTATCGGGCCAGCTGTTCAGCGGTGCAAAACGCTGCTGCCCTGCCCTGGCTCCGCCGCGACCATCGGCAGTGCGGTAAGTACCGGCACTGTGCCACGCCATGCGAATGAACAGCGGTCCGTAGTGACCGAAGTCGGCCGGCCACCAATCCTGCGATTTAGTCATGATGTCGGCTATGTCTTTCTTCACTGCTTTGAGATCGAGCGAGGCGAATTCTTTGGCGTAGTTGAAGTCCTTGCCCATTGGATCGGACAGGTTAGAATGTTGCCTCAGCACACTCAGGTCCAGTTGGTTGGGCCACCAATCGCGGTTGCCTGTTCCTTTTTGAGGGGTGTGGCCGTTGGGCGAGCCTCCCATATCCATTTTACCCTCGTGAAACGGGCATTTCGATGCGTTTTCCATATGGTCCTGAGCGTTTGATTTACTTACGAAAGTTAACGAATTTATTGCAAGTAATCCATAAATAATAAATGTCTTCTTCATCGGGAGTGCGTTTTTAATTACGAATTGCTATTTGACAGGTACAAAAGTAGAGCGCTATCTTTGTTCTACACAGACGATATTATCAAACACAACATCTACCACATCAATGAACCTTCAGCAATTCCAATATGTACTTGCCGTGGCCGATACGAGGCATTTCGAAACAGCAGCAGCAAAGTGTTTTGTTACTCAGTCTACGCTCAGCACAATGGTATCGCGCTTTGAGGACGAGATAGGTGTACGCATATTTGACAGAAAGAGGAAACCGGTGGAAGTAACCGGAGAGGGTCAAGTAATTATAGATCAGTTGCGCATCATCTCGGGAGAGGTGGATCAACTGGGAGAGGTGGTGAACGAGTTAAAGGGAGAGGTAAAGGGCAAACTCAGTATATCGGTGATACCTACTATAGCGCCGTTTTTGCTGCCACTTTTCCTACAGGACTTCGCCTCGCGGTTCCCAGACCTCAGCATCAGCGTGAATGAACAAACCACAGCCGAGATAGTAAGGCAGATAAACCGTAGGGAACTGGACATAGGCATACTATCCATACCGTTACCCGACAACGACCTTGTGGAGTACAAACTGTATGACGAACCATTTGTGTTCTATGATGCCGAACATGTGAACCAACGTTCTATAAACGTGGGCAAGGTGGACATGACCAATCTGTGCCTGCTTGAAGATGGTCACTGCATGCGCACACAGGTACTGAAACTGTGCGATAAGTATGGCAAGGACGTGGCATCCAAACTGAACTTCGAGTATAAAGCAGGCTCTATAGACAGCCTTCTGCGATTTGTGAAAGCCAACAATGCCACCACGCTACTACCCTACCTTTCGGTAACGGACTTTTCTGACGAAGACAACAGGCATGTGCGTGAATTCACGGCACCGGTACCCTACCGAAGCATAGGCCTGGTGACACACCGGCATTTTGCCAAAAAGAAAGCGGTAAAAGAATTGCAGAGCAGCATTATCAAGGCCATAAAAGACATTATTCCCGCAATAACTATAAAGGGAGAAAAACTGCTGCCGCTGGGGGATTAAAACATTAGTGAAAGCACGGTTTGATCAGACGACTCAAACCGAAAAATGTGTATTTACCCGCCGGGAGATCCCGGAAAACACGTAACCGTCCCTCAGGATACTGACACCGTTCAGACTAAGGCCATAGCGGGGAATGCGTGAAACGAACTGTCTTTCGCGGAATGAGATCTCCACGTCGCGGAAGTCTGTAATTGCCTGCATTTTGGGTGACAGCGATTTAAACACACTTTCCTTTGCACTAAACAGCATATTCGTCCATACATTTCTTTCCATGTATTGTTCTTCAGCTACTGCCTTTCGTTCTCTGTCGGTAAGTATCATATCGGTAAAATCGACAGTGACGGGCACGACCTTCTGAACATCTACACCTAGCGACACTGCGGCGCAGTTAGTAACGGTGACAAAACAATATTCATCAGAGTGAGACACAGAACCCGTGAACCCTTCGGGCCACATGGGAGCACCATTTCTACCGGGCAAAACACTTAGCCCCATCACCCCGAATTTTGCCAGCAGCGTACGTATCAGGACACGACCTGTACTGAATTCATTTACCCTCTTTAAGGGCTCTCCCAAAATGCAGTTGCGCTCTGCAGCTGTGAGGTCGGCAGAGCAATTCTCTACACGCTGTATGCCGCACCATACTCGACCCGATGCAAGTGAAAATACTCTTACCATAACACGATATTTGACATGATATGAATTATGAACCGATCACTTAAAATCAAACAATTTGGTTTGCCCCGCTCTCGTGCGGAATCTTATGAACTCCTCCTGCGAGAGATGCGCTCCAAATTCCCCAAAACTGTTTTTCCAATCGAGAAACCCACGACCTATTCTAACAACCACTAACTTTTCACTTTTATCGATACCAATGCATTTACATTCTACACTTTCGTATTTGTGATAATTAATTTCCGAATAAAGTCAAATGTAATAATCGGTTACTACGAAGCCTCTGAAAATGTTCTGAACGGTATATAAAGCGTTCTGAACCCACTAATATTTGTTGTTTGGTAAAGTAAAAGGAGGGAAAACGGCGCATTTAGCAGCTACTAACCTTGGGCGGGCGCCAAACACATAGAGAAATAGACAAAGTGAAAAATACAAATCGTGCATTGTATTGCGTTGCGAATGCAGCGTAGCAGGAAAAGAAAAACCCGTTCAGTTTTCACTGAACGGGTAAAAAACTTCTGAGGTCGAAAGCGGATTCGAACCGCTGTAGCAGCTTTTGCAGAGCTGAGCCTAGCCACTCGGCCATCCGACCTTAGGGTTGCAAATGTAGTAAAAAAACTTTCACGAACAACAGGTAATTCTTCTTAAAAAACAAAGTTTTTGGGGCTGACTCCGACCGTACCCCAACTGCCGTGCACAAAAAAATCCCTCGCTTTCAGGCGAGGGATCTCCATATAAAAACTCCTTATCTATTTACCATCGTAAGCCCAGCGTATGTAGGTGGAACCCCAAGTGAATCCACCACCAAATGCAGCCAGTACTATATTGTCACCTTTGTGCAGCTTGCTCTCCCACTCCCACAGGCAAAGTGGCAGCGTACCATTGGTGGTATTGCCATAACGTTCTATGTTCACCATCACCTTCTCGGGCGCCAGCTGCATACGTTCGGCAGTTGCCGTAATAATGCGCTTATTGGCCTGGTGCGGTACCAACCAGTTCACCGATTCTGCAGTGAGGTTGTTACGCTCCATGATCTCTGCAGCCACATCGGCCATATTCTTAACTGCAAACTTGAACACCGACTGACCCTCCTGATACACAAAGTGCTCTTTCGCCATAACGGTCTCCACGGTGGCCGGTTTCACCGATCCACCGGCCTTTTGGTGCAGGAATACCCTTCCGCTACCATCTGTGCGCAACACCGAGTCAATGATTCCATACCCTTCGGTATTGGGTTCCAGCAGCACAGCGCCGCCACCGTCGCCAAATATGATAGACGTGGTGCGGTCCTCGTAGTTCATAATAGAACTCATTTTATCCACCCCAATCACAACCACCTTTTTATGTCGGCCTGTTTCGATGAACTGCGCACCCACAGTGAGCGCAAAAATGAATCCGCTGCAGGCAGCATTTACGTCATATCCCCAGGCATTGGTCATTCCTGCTTTGTCACAGATCACATTGGCCGTGGCAGGGAACTGCATGTCGGGGGTAGTAGTAGCACAAATTACCAATTCTATTTCTGTGGGGCTTATTCCGCGCTTTTCCAGAAGCACCTTCACGGCTTCCACAGCTATGTCGCTGCTGCCTTTTCCCTCACCCTTCAATATGCGACGCTCCTTGATACCGGTGCGCGTGGTGATCCATTCATCCGTAGTGTCCATCATTGTCTCCAGTTCGGCGTTCGTGAGTCGATACTCAGGAACATAACCGCCTACGGCTGTAATGGCAGCATGTATTTTCTGCATCTATGATCTTATTTGCCTCAAAATTAAAGTAAAATGCAAAAAGAAGAAATTAAAAGTGAGTAACGCGGCCAACTATAACCTTTTGATAGCATTATAAACAAGCCAACTCACTGCGGCACAGCTATTTACAGCCATTTCACCTCCGCAACACAATGCGAAATGTTGTACCCTTTCCCACTTCACTTGTCTTGACAAAGATCGATCCGTTGTGGTAGTTCACAATTATGCGCCTTGCCAGCGAAAGCCCCAATCCCCATCCACGCTTCTTGGTTGTGAAGCCGGGCTTAAATACGTCCTTCAACTGATGCGATGGTATTCCCTTGCCGGAATCCTGTACATCTATCCACACCTGCTGCTGGTTGTTGGTAACAGTAATATCTATATGCCCCGATCCTGACATGGCATCCAGCGCGTTCCTTATCAGGTTTTCCATTACCCAGTCGAGCAACGGACCACTTATATGAACGGGCACTTCTTTTTCGGCGCAATGCAGCTTTATATGCACCTTTTGAGGACTGCGCTTCTGCATATACTCTACTATGCTATGCAGACGCGTAACGAGGTTTTCTTCTTCCAACTGAGGCGAGCTGCCCACCTTCCCAAAGCGGTCTGCAACGAGTTTAAGGCGGTCCAGATCTTTCTGCATCTCTGTAACCGCCTCGGTATTGCCTTCATGGTCACGCAGCAATTCGAGCCACGCCTCAATGGAACTGAGGGGAGTGCCCAACTGATGAGCGGTCTCTTTTGAGAGCCCCACCCAGACCTGATTCTGCAAATTACGGTGGGCGGCGTTCAATGCCAGCAGCACTACCACGAGAAACACCACAATAATGGCCAACTGCACGTAGGGGAAATACCTCAATTGCGTGAGCAGGTAGGATTCGCCGTAATAGATGTAGTTGCGCCCTGTGCCATAATCAACAACTATCGGGGCATGAAGCTTCTTGTACTTCAGGAGGTGTTCTCTTGCCGGTATTTTCAGCGTTCCGGAAGTATCTATATTTCTCTTATCAATAATATTATCCTTCACATCGGCAATAACAACGGGTATTGTTTTGTTCTGTTCCAGCGTATTTACGGCCACCTGTGTCTCCAGTTCATTGGTGTTCGACGGGTTTGACAACACCTTGAGGGCCTCGCCAAGCTCTTCTACCTTCTTTTTCTCCTCAATAGCCAACTCAGCGGCGAGCCTGTTCGTATAATACAAAGAGGCTCCCACAATGAGGACCGCGACAAGCGCCAGATATGTTTTCCAATTGAGATATTGACGCATACAACGGGCTAAACGAACAGACCGTAAAAATATTATGATTTTGAGGGAATTACTATTATTTTTGCGAAGGAAACTTAACAATTCAATGAATACGAATCACAACAACTACGGCGCTGAAATAGACAACCCGGACGATATTGAACTGAATAAACCCAGCAAATCGCGTTTTCTGTTCCTTTTGTCGTTTTTTGGAATCTTCATTTTCGCTTGGTCAGGCTGCTACAACCTGTGGGAGCATAAATACCAGAAGAATGACTCTGTGAAGGTGCCTGAAAGCACTTTATACGATCCAAAGTATAAATAAATTGCTTAGTTGCGGACGACATCGGCGTGGTGTGTCCGCAGCTTTGTTATGCACATCGGCGTGGTGCCTGTCGGCATTACGCCTGTCACAATTATAGAATAAGGTACCTACTATGATCCGATGCCAGCACGACACCGCTGTTGTTATACTCAGCTACAACGGCACCAAGTGGCACGAGCTCTTTCTGCCCCTTATTGTGGCCGAAGCTCATACCGGATATGATGTGGTGCTTGCCGACAATGCCTCCACCGACGATACACTTGCCTATGTGGAGGCCAATTTCCCTACTGTAAAGACTTTGCGCATCACCGAGAACCATGGCTTTGCCAATGGCTATTATGAAGCGCTACGTGGTATAGAAGCGAAATATTACATCCTGCTGAGTGCCGACTTTGAGGTAACACACGGATGGTTTCCACCGCTGCATGCGGCAATGGAACGCGACACACAACTGGCAGCCTGCCAACCCAAGATCCGCTACTACCGCGAACGCGACAAATTTGAATATGCAGGTGCAGGCGGCGGCTTCATGGACAAGTACGGCTACCTTTTCTGCCGCGGACGTATTTTCTTCGACATAGAAAAAGATCTTAATCAGTACGATGACGACATAGAGGTGTTCTGGGCGTCGGGCGGTTGTTTCATGGTGCGGGCCGACCTATATCACAAGGTGGGCGGACTGGATAACGAGCTGTATGCACACATGGAAGAGGTGGATCTATGCTGGCGTTTGAAAAATGCGGGATATAAGATCGGTTACACAGGATCATCAACTGTATACCATGTTGGCGGCAGCGTCATCAGCTATGGCAGCACGCAAAAGCTGTATTACAATTTCCGCAACAACCTCATCCTGCTCATCAAGAACGAGAAAGGCTACAAACTAACGTGGCTGTTCCCGCTCAGGTTAGTACTGGATGGCATAGCAGGTCTGCGTCTGCTGGTGACCGGACAGCCTAAACAAACGTACACCATTATCAAGGCGCATTTCCATTGTTACCGCGAGATCGGGAAATGGTTCCGTAAACGCAGGGAAAACAAACAACTGATCACTACCCGCAACGAGGAAGGGATCTACCGTCGCAGCATCGTTTGGGATTACTTCCTGCTCCGCAAAAAGCTATTCACCCAACTGGGCTGGAAGCCGAAGAGTTTGTAGACAGACCGCATCTTGATTCAAAATTGCTAAATTTGAAGTAGTTAAGGGGCAACTCATGCAACAGATAACAATAAATGTACCGGACAAAAAAGTTGAGTTCTTCAAAGAACTGGTGGCCAGCCTTGGCTACAAACTAGACGCGTCGTCCGGCGCCCCGGTATTGACACCCGAGCAGATAAAACTCGTCAACAAAGAGCGAAAAAGACTGCGCGACCATCCTGAAGAATTCGTTGACTGGAACACTGCCAGAAAACAACTCAAAAACCGGTAACACGATTCTCGGAAATGACTTTTCGGCTCGCCCTTTCTCCATCAGCCATCGAAGATATCCGCATTGGTATCGGGTGGTACGATTCACAGTTGCCCGGCTTGGGTGACAAATTCGAACAAACAATCAACGCTTCATTTCTCAAGATAAAAAGACAACCGTTAGCCGCATCCTTTGCCTACGATTCTGTTCGGTACAAGGTGGTCGGTAAATTTCCCTATGTCATTCTCTACGAGACCGTAAATTCAACTATTTTTATTCTCCGCGTGTTCAATACGCATATGCGATCTGACAAGAAGTGATATGCTGTAACCACAAACACCGCAATACCTACATTTGCCGGCAACTATGCGACTCGCCTCCCAAATACTACTTGTTATATTGTCTGTAGCCACAGGCGGGCTGTTTCTATATTCAGCATGGACGAAGGTGCTACCTATCCAACCGTTCGAATACACGATGGTTGAATACCTGCATCTGCCATGGCTGGTGGCCACAGTTGCAGCACGGCTCACGGTGGGACTGGAAGCCGCGCTGGGCGGACTTTTAGTACTACATCTTTTCGGCAGGAACAAGCTCATCCTGAAAACGGCCTTCGCAATGGTAGTTGTTCTTTCGGCATACCTTGTGTGGCTATGGAGTACTGCGGGCAACAATGTGAATTGCGGCTGCTTCGGCGACGCCATCTGGATGAGCCCCTCTGCCTCGCTTATCAAGAACGCCGGGTTGCTGGTGGCGATAGGGGTACTGATCCGTTTTCACAACGGACTGTCCTTCAAACACAGCAACGCAGTGGCCAACTGGCTATTTGCCGCGGGTATTGCCCTGCCGTTTATATTATTCCCTATGAGCCGAATGACGCCCAACTGGCTCAATAAGGGCAGCTACACACTGGATCTTGCCCCCCTTTACAATCCGATAATTGACGACAGCGAGGCACTGAAGGTTCCCTATCCGGCAACCGCACCGGTGGACCTTGCTCATAGCAAATATGTTGTTGCCTTCCTGAGCCCGGGCTGCGAGCACTGCCGGTTCACTGCCCGAAAAATGGCACTGATGCGGCGGTCTGACAGTACTCTGCCCTTCCTTATGGTAATAGGCGGAATAGCCAGCGACCTGACCGACTTCTGGAAAGCAACCAATGCAAAAGATGTTCCCTGGATGCGCCTGCACCGCGACCCATTCCTGAAATACACGGGTGGCGTGTTCCCTCTTATTGTGTGGGTGGACAACGGAAAAGTAGTGGCCAGATCCACTTACAACAGCCTGAACCAACAGGCTGTAAAAGATTGGGTAACAGGAAAATAACACCTTTCAACAGACACTACCGGACCGACTCATTTCATGATCTCAAAAAAAAGACCGTTCTTTGTGTCAGTTAATACAAAAGAATAATACTATGAAACATCTCATCTCTGCTGGTTTA
Organism: Flavipsychrobacter sp.; assembly: GCA_016786565.1. Classification (GTDB taxonomy): domain Bacteria; phylum Bacteroidota; class Bacteroidia; order Chitinophagales; family Chitinophagaceae; genus Nemorincola. The sequence continues at coordinate 7,713 of JAEUVY010000098.1, read as the reverse complement.
CTGGTCACTGCAACGCTGCTGCTTACCTCTTGCGAGAAAAGAGATTATAACTGCAGCTGTGTGATGAGCGATGGAACACGAAGCGAAAAATGGCTTGGTTACATGCCCAACAATACCGCGCAAAAAATGTGCAACGACCATCAGCTGGACCTGAAAAACAATGCCAACGGTGTTATGCCGCAGTGCAAAGTGACTTTCTGATCTATTTCATTGGTTCCTGCGCGGTCAGCGTAAACTCTCTTGCTACATTGGTACATGGTCCTTCCACAGGAACACCGGCCTTATCCGTAAGTGTTAAGATCACCTGATTCTTGCCCAATGGCAGGTTGTTAATGAATTTCGACTCCCATTTATCAAATGTGAACTTCGTTGAATCGGTCATGCCTCCCTTTTCTGTCAGGATCGTAGCGTTCACCTTGTATCCATCCGGTGCCAGTCCGGCATTCCAAACGTAGTAGTCCAGCAGCACGTTTGTGGTATCCTTACCCATATAATCGCCTTTCGGACGACTGTAGAACACCATTGGTGTTTTAGGTTCTTCCAATTTCTCCAGTTTTCCATCGGCAGAAATGCGGAAGTGATATATCAGCGCGGCACCTGGGGTTTTTATTGATTCGTGGTAAGATCTGGACAGGAATGCCATCAGGTAATGTTCTGTTCCGTTTGCAAGCGTCACCTCGTTCTTTGGTTCATACAAAGCCTTGTAAGGCTTGTTGTCCAGAATAAAATGAATATGCTGACCCTGGGCAGAATTATTGCACTGCTTGGTTGCACTGTCGGCTGTTTGCATTTTCAACTCGTAATTCTTTACATCAAACGCAAATCTCACCTTCACAGAGTCTTTACCCACCTTCTCGGCCTTCACGCTACCCAATCCGATCTTCGCATCAGGAAATTCGGGGGACGGGCTCACAGCCGACAATGATGGCATAACGCGCGGTGCGGGGGCTGCCGAGTCTGCGGAAGTAGCCGTAGATGTATTTCCACCACCATCGCCACATGATGCAAACGCGATGGCAGCGAGCGCCGAACCGGCCAAAAGTATCCTGAAGTTCATACGAGAGAATTTTGAGCAAAAATAAATGATATCGCATTACGTCCTCTTATACGGTTATCGGTTATTATCGCTCCATTAACCCTAAATTTGTAAAGGTCTGCGCCGCTCTTGCTGCGGTGCGGGTGGATATATGGCAGAAAAGAAAGCAAAAAAGGCTACAGCAGCGAAAGCGACAGGTACAAAAACGAAATCTGTACCGAAAGAAAATAACCAAAACGAATCCATTAACGAAACCGACAACGGCAGCGATGCCATTTTCATAAAGGGTGCGCGTATGCACAACCTGAAGAACGTGGATGTGGCCATCCCCCGTAACCAATTGGTGGTAGTGACCGGCGTGAGTGGAAGTGGCAAGTCGTCGCTTACAATGGACACCCTTTTTGCCGAAGGTCAGCGTCGTTATGCCGAAAGCCTGAGTGCCTATGCCCGCCAATTCCTCATGCGCATGGACAAGCCCGATGTGGACTACATTCGCGGCATATGCCCTGCGATTGCCATAGAACAGAAAGTAACTACACGTACCCCCCGCAGCACGGTGGGCAGTATGACCGAGATATATGACTACCTGCGTCTTTTGTTTGCACGTGTTGGCAAAACCTACTCACCGGTCAGTGGCCGTGAGGTAAAGAAAGACACCGTGACCGATGTGGTAGAATTTGTAAAACAGTTACCCACCAGCAGCAAGGTCCAGTTTATTGTACCTATCGTTCTTCGCTACAAACGCACGCTGGAAGAAGAGCTGAACATACTGATGCAAAAAGGCTTCAGCCGTGTGTATGCGCCCAAGACCGATGAAAAACCGATACGCATAGAAGATGTACTTGCCGGCACGGTAAGCACGGGCAAGGGCACGGTGTACCTGCTTATAGATCGTATAGTGGTAAAAGAACAGTTTGATGAAGATGACCTGCATCGCCTTGCTGACAGTATTCAAACCGCTTTTTACGAAAGTGAAGGCGAGTGCCATGTGGAGGTTGACGGGTCTAAGGTGCACAACTTCAATAATCGCTTCGAGGCCGATGGCATGCAGTTTGACGAACCGACACCCAATATGTTCTCGTTCAACAATCCCTACGGTGCCTGCCCCAAATGCGAAGGCTTCGGACAGGTGTTGGGTATAGACGACGGACTGGTGATTCCCGACAGATCGCTGAGCGTATATGAAGGTGCCGTGGCGTGCTGGCGCGGAGAGAAAATGGGAGAATGGGCGCAGGACTTTATGCGCCGGGCATCGAAATATGACTTCCCCATACACAAGCCCATAGCGGCACTCACCGAGGATCAGTTCAGACTGCTGTGGGAAGGCAACCGCGATGTAAGCGGCATCAACGACTTCTTTGCCATGGTGGAGCAGAACCTCTACAAAGTACAATACCGTGTGATGCAGGCTCGCTACCGTGGCCGCACCACCTGCCCCGACTGCCGAGGATCCAGACTGCGAAAAGAAGCCCTGTATGTGAAAGTTAACGGGGCAACCATTGCCGACCTTATGTTTAAACCTGCTGACCAACTATATGACTGGCTGCAGCACATAAAACTGAGCGAACACGATAAAACAGTGGCCAAACGGATACTTATTGAGGTAAACCAACGCATGAAGACACTGCTGGATGTGGGTCTTGGCTACCTTACACTCAGCCGCCTGGCCAACACCCTTTCGGGTGGCGAAAGCCAACGTATTCAGCTCACAAAATTCCTGGGCAGCAATCTTACTGACTCGCTTTACATCCTCGATGAACCCAGCATTGGTCTGCATAGCAGGGATACAGAACGACTGATAGGTGTGCTGAAATCGCTGCGCGATCTGGGCAACACTGTGGTAGTGGTGGAACACGATGATATGATGATGCGCGAAGCCGACTACATCATTGATATGGGCCCGCTGGCGAGCCACTTGGGAGGGGAAGTAATAGCAACCGGTCCGTATAAAGAACTGATAAAAAACGAAAAAAGTCTGACTGGCCGCTACCTGAGCGGTGCCCTGCGCATAGAACCGCCTGCCATCAGGCGCAAGCCTACCGGGTGGCTGCACCTGGAAGGCTGCACACAGCACAACCTGAAAAATGTGGATGTAGATATCCCGCTGAATGTGCTATGTGTGGTGACCGGTGTGAGTGGTAGCGGGAAAACTACCTTGATCAAACAAACACTCTACCCTGCCCTCATGAAACACTTTGGCGAGGGTGGCGACCGCCCCGGCAGCTTCAGGTCCCTGACAGGCGACCTCAGCAACATAGCTATGGTGGAACAGGTAGACCAGAATCCCATAGGCAAATCGTCGCGCAGCAACCCGGTCACCTACGTGAAGGCGTGGGATGAAATGCGCAAGCTGTATGCGAAGCAGCAACTGTCGAAAATGCGCGGATTTGAAGAAAAACACTTCTCTTTCAACACCGATGGCGGCCGCTGCGATACCTGCAAGGGAGAGGGTGAAGTGATCGTTGAAATGCAGTTTCTGGCTGACGTGCACCTGCTGTGCGAATCGTGTAAGGGCAAACGATTCAAGGCTGAAGTACTGGAAGTAACCTACAATAGCAAGAATGTATATGACGTACTGGAAATGAGCGTGGACGAGGCTATTGCCTTCTTTGCCGCCGAAAAGAAACTTGCTGCTGCGCTGCAACCCCTGAGTGATGTGGGCCTTGGCTACGTGAAACTGGGACAAAGCAGCGACACCCTGAGCGGGGGAGAGGCCCAACGTGTGAAACTGGCCTCTTTCCTGGGTCGAGGCCGAGTGAAGGAAAAAGTGTTATTCATATTCGACGAACCCACAACCGGCCTGCACATGCATGACATCAAAAAGCTACTGCAGTCGTTTGACGCGTTGATAGAACAGGGGCATTCCATTATTGTGGTAGAACACAATACTGACGTCATCAAGTGCGCAGATCACGTCATAGACCTGGGCCCTGAAGGAGGCATAGGCGGTGGAACCCTCCTCTATGCAGGACCACCGGAAGGATTAAAAAAAGTGAAAGAAAGTTATACCGGACAATACCTCTAAAATCAGCAAAACCATGTTAACACTCAATTTCGATCCGTTTCCGGTGCTCACCACCGAAAGACTGGTATTGCGCCGCCTGTCGGTGGATGACGGACCTCAAATATTTCACCATCGCTCCGATCCGGCACTGAATGAGTATCTCGACCGCGCGCCCTGCGCCTCTCTCGACGAGGCTGTAGCATTCATCCGTATGGTGAATAACGCGATAGACGAGAATAACAATATCACGTGGGGTATCACACTAAAAGACTCTGATACGTTGATAGGTACAATTGCTCTATGGCGCATAGAAAAAGAACACTATAGAGCAGAACTCGGCTACACACTGGAAACCGCCCATCAGGGCAAGGGGCTGATGAGCGAAACCCTTGCCGCGGTACTCGATCATGCTTTCAGCAAAATGGGACTACATTCTATTGAAGCCAACATCAATCCGGCCAACACCCCTTCAAAGGTTCTGCTGGAGCGGCATGGCTTCATCCGCGAAGCTTATTTCCGCGAGAATTATCACCACAACGGTCGTTTCTTCGATTCAGCTATCTACTCGCTCCTTACACCCGCTGCCCGAAACATTACCTGACACCTCGTTTTGCGTTAATAAAATCGGGTTTCTCACCCTTTTGGGAACGTGGTATCTGCGTGGTTCTTATTGCAAAATATATTTCCTATATTGCAGTCTATAATTTAACTAACAAAATACTATTATATGTATTTGAATGGTACAAAATGTGCCTTCCTGGCATTGAGTTGTTTCCTGTCTGTGTCTGTAATGGCGAAGAACATTGTTCCCACCACGGGGCAAGGCGTACCCAAACCGCTTTGCTTTGTTGAGAACAAAGGCCAGATGGAAAGCAAGGATGTCCAGTTCACCCTGTCATCATCAGGTGTCAACCTATATATCGGCAAAGGCCAGCTTCACTACCAGTTCAGAAAAATGGAAGGAGATGTAGACGGATCACCACGCATGCGCACCTATCGCATGGACGTTGCCCTGTTGGGTGCCGATCCGAATGCAAAAGTGGTAACCTCGGGTCCGCAGTCGTATTTCGAGAATTTCTATAACGGATCATCTGCCAATGGCATTACCGCCCATTCCTACAGCCGCATCACTTACAAAGAAGTGTACCCCGGCATTGACTGGGTGCTGTACCTGAACGGCGATAAAGTGGAGTACGACTTCGTGGTTCGACCAGGTGCCGATGCTAGCCGCATCAAACTTCAATACGGCGGTGCCAGCAAGCTGGGCATTTCTGCCGACGGCGGCATCTGTGCCACTACTCCACTCGGCACCATCAGCGAAAAGAAACCATACGCCTACGAAACAGCCACCGGCAAAGAAGTGGCAGCCAACTTCCGCGTGAAAGGCAATGTGGTAAGCTTTGAGACCGGAAAATGCAACGGAACACTTACAATAGACCCGTTCATCCTGTGGAGCAGCTACTTTGGTGGCACCAACGAAGACGTGGCTACCGCTGTGCGTGTAAGTCCGGGTGGCAACATCTACATAGGCGGCTACAGCTCATCTACTACGCTGGGCTTCGTTGGCACAGGTACACCATACGATGTTACGCAGAACGGCGGTTTCGACGCGTTCATTACCAAATACGATGCTGCAGGTGTTCGCCAGTTCACTACCTATTTCGGCGGTGCCGGCAACGACCGCGGCACATGTCTCGCTATCAACAGCACGGGCGGTATTATTTCTTTGGGCGGAGTTACTCAGGGTTCTACCGGCCTTGCCTCAGGTGGTGCATATCGGGGTGGTAACAGTGGTCTGATTGACGGATTCATCTTTACCATCAACAATAACGGCACCCGCCAGTGGAGCACCTACTACGGTGGACCAGGTAATGACTACATCAACGGCATTACCAACGATGGTGCTGCCAACAACGTATACGTTACAGGTCGTACTGAAAGCGCCACGTTAATCGCTTCTGCCGGTGTTTTCCAGACTGCACTCAGCGGTTCTGCCGACGCATTCGTAGCCCGTTTCAACGGAGGTAGTGGTGCCAACTCTTTCTCAACTTATTACGGTGGCACAGGTGTAGATGAAGGACTGGGCATCTCAACTGATGCTTCAGGAGGCAACGTCATCATCACCGGACAGACCAACAGTATCATCAATATCGCTACTGCTGGTGCGTATCAGTCTACCCTGGGCGGTAGTAACGACGCCTTCGTAGGTAAGATCACCAATAATGGCACAACCCGCCTTTGGGGCACTTACTTTGGTGGCAGCGGCTCTGAACAGGGCACCGATGTTGTGTGCAATACCGGTACCGGCCTTATTTCTGTTATCGGTTACACAACCAGCACATCAGGTATTGCATCTGCCAACGCACACCAGACCGCTTATGGTGGTGGCAGCCAGGACGCATTCGTAGCGTCATTGACCGGCGCCGGCGCTATGGCATGGAGTACTTACTACGGCGGTAACGATATAGACCTCGGCGAAAGCATCTCGCTTGACCCTACCGGCAATATCATTGTGGCAGGTGCTACATTCAGCAATACCGGCATCTCTACACCTGGCAGCCTGCAACCTGCACTTGGTGGTAACTACGACGCGTTTGTGGGCAAACTCACCCGCTTCGGCCAGCGCATGTGGGGTACTTATTTCGGCAACACCCTTTATGATTACGGCTTCGGTGTGGCATGCGATGGCGGTGGCCAGATACTGCTTGCAGGTCATACAACCAGCACAGCAGGCATAGCTACCGTGGGCTCAGCACAAGCAGCTTATGGCGGCGGCACTTACGATGCGTTCATTACTAAGTTCAGGCCGGATACCTTTGCGTTCATCAACCAGCCATTCACCGACACGCTGGTGTGTGCAGGCGGTCCGCTTACGGTTTCTTATACAGCGAACTTCGCGCACCAGCCGGGCAACGTTTTCACAGCTCAACTGTCAAACGCGGCCGGCAGCTTTGCAACACCTGTAAACATTGGATCTGCAACGGCGGTTGCATCAGGCACTATCAACTGTACCATCCCCGGCGGCACTCCATTGGGTAGCGGTTACCGTATCCGAATCGTATCGAGCAATCCGGCTTACACTTCACCTGATCAGGTGGCTAACATTCAGGTTGTGAGTGCGCTTCCTGCACCTACGGTAACCTCAAATACTCCGGTATGTGTTGGCGGTACGATCAACGTTGCTGCAACTGCACCATGGACAGTTAATTCTTACTCATGGAGCGGTCCTGCAGGTTTCACGGGCGCAGCAGCTACCGGCTCGGTTGGCTCTGTTACAACTGCGAATAGCGGTGTATATAGCGTTACACTCACGCACAATGGCTGCCCTGCAGTTATCGGCACCACTACAGTATTTGTAAACACAGTGATACCAACCGCCCCTGTTGCTATAGCCAGCGCGCTGAACTGCAACGGTGGTACTATCTACCTCGGCGCCGACACAGCAGCTGGCTCCGTTACAGGTTCTTACTTCTGGAGCGGTCCTGCAGGTTTCACAGATAACACTCAGTTCCCTACTATCACTCCGGCAACGGCTGCCAATGCAGGTGTGTACTCTGTAGTAGATACAATTGACGGCTGTCCTTCTCCGGCAGCTACCGTTACTGTAACGGTGACACCAAATTCAATGGTCTCTGTGAGTATCTCAGTTTCACCCAACGATACAGTGTGCGGT
>JAEUVY010000083.1 GCA_016786565.1 Flavipsychrobacter sp. | reverse complement strand
AAGACCCAGATACGATTTGGGTTCGGTCAACACCTGATCGTAAGACTTCACCAATACACGGTGACGCGCATCTTCGTTCTGGTGAACAATGCGGTTGATCGTAGAGAAGCCACCACCGGGCCATGTCTGTGCATTGTCCGGATCGCAGGACCTCATATAATATACGTTAGGGGCTGTTACGCCCGATGTGTTGCGCAATACCGTTGTAACCACTACCGCAGACGCCAGTGTATCGATACGGGTTGCCTGCCTGATGGCCAATGTAGCACCACCCGAAGTTGCTGTGCCCGTCCATGTACCTATGGCACGACCACCTGTATTGGTGTAGGATGTCAGATTACCCGTCATGGTCATACCGCCAACTGATGCAGTCATTGTACCGGCACAGTTCTGAAACGCCTGAACACGACCGCCACCTATCTGCAGCTCCCATCCTTCGAACGGAGAACCCGGATAGGTATAGTCACCCATGTAGGGAGGCGTACCCGTTGCCCAGCCGTCCTTGCCCCAGTCATACACCTCTGCAAGGTTAGAACCCGCCGGAGGGATTCCCGAACCAAACATGTGCGGGTGGTATGTAGGCGGAATACCACTACAAGTACCGAAAGACGAGTTGTTGTTCATGCCTATCTCCAGGTATCTACCCTGAAGATAACAGTTTGTTCCCACCATCTGAGCGTAGGAAAACTGCGCGATAAACACCAAAAACAACGTGTAAAAGAGAGAGGTACACCCTTTTTTCATACTACTACTATTTATAAGACTGAGTTATGGTTATCCTAAAACTATATTAAAAATTACCTAAATCTACAAGTACGGGCCTATATTACAAAATAAATACGAATATTTATTTTATCCAAATAAGAATTAACCAATATCATAGAAATCACAAATCCGGAAAAGAAATGCAGGTAAAAAATGAACGCTACCACTAATAACATTTCTCAGCTCATCAGCCTAAATAATTAATGAATATCTAATAAATTGACAAGCAATAATTTATACAAATAAGGGCTATCCGATCGGATAGCCCTTAACATCTCTATTATTTTTGAACCTTATCAATCCGGCTTACGACCGTCAAGGAAAGTATTGATAGTATTTATACCAGCCTGGTCATTGGTGCCGGTTTTACCTACGGTGTAGCCGCTGTAAAAAGAATCGGAAGATGCAGGTGCATTTTCAATATTTACGTTTTTACGCATGTAAGCCGGAACCGATTCTATCTCGTCAGTGTTTTCATTTCCTCCGCGAATATTCATACTCAGACTGCGAAGACGAGCCGCACGATCTTCAAACGCACGCTTCTGCTCCTCAAATCTTCTTTTTTCTTCTATCTCCTCTTCAGACAGCACGCGCTCACCAATTTTCATTACCACAGGCTCACGAACAGGTTCGCGTACTGGCTCTTCAGCACGAGGCTGAACAGGCACATTGTAAACCGGCTCGAAACGGGTTGTTTCTTCAACAAACACAACAGCAGGTGCGGGCTCTTCAGTTACTTCTAACACAAAGCTCTCACGCTCCTGCGGCTGCTCTTCAACCGTAGCAGTAAACACCGGTGTTGGTTCTGGCTCCGGAGTATAAACAGGTGCTTCCGGCGCAACATACGCTGCTTCAACCACCGGCGAGAATGCAACCTCTACCACAGGAGCCTCCGCTACAACTACAGTCTCCTCAACCAACACAGGCGCAAGACTTTCAGGCGTTTGTACGGGTGCAATGTATTCATCAACAGGGGAGGTAACATTAGCGTTCACTTCACCCAACGATACCACAACCTTTTCAGGCTCGCTGTTGCGGGCGGGCATATCCGTGTTGATCTCGCGATAGTTAAAACCGGTTGCAATAACTGTCACCGCAATCTTGTCGCCAAGGTTCGGGTCGTGGCCCATACCGAGGATCACATCACAATTGTCACCGGCCTGCATCTGCACATAAGCCTGGATAGCCTCAGCTTCGTCCATTGTGTGCTCGTGCTCACCTGCAGCTGAGGTGATGTTGAGCAGCAACCACTTAGCACCGCGAATATCGCTGTCATTCAGCAATGGTGAGTTTAGAGCGTCTTCAACAGCCTGCAACGCACGGTTCTCACCGCTTGCCGAGCTGCTACCAAGTATTGCCACCCCACCGTTCTTCATAACGGTGCAAACGTCCGCAAAGTCCACGTTGATCTGACCCGTTGATGTGATCACATCAGTGATACATTTTGCCGCAGTAGCAAGGATATCGTCGGCCTTAGCAAATGCCTTGGTGAACGGAAGGTTGCCAAACTGCTGACGCAGCTTGTCGTTTGAGATGATCAGAATAGTATCCACATGATCGCGCATGCGGTCGATACCTTCCTGTGCCTGCTTCATACGCTTACGACCTTCGTAGGTGAACGGAGTTGTAACGATACCTACTGTAAGTATGCCAAGCTCACGGCATATTTTGGCAACCACCGGTGCACCACCGGTACCTGTACCACCGCCCATACCAGCAGTGATGAATGCCATGCGGGTATTCACTTTCAATATCTTGGAAACGTCTTCCAGACTCTCTTCACACGACTGTTTGCCGATC
>JAEUVY010000066.1 GCA_016786565.1 Flavipsychrobacter sp. | reverse complement strand
CGTGCCCAGTCACTCCTGCCTGATTCAGTTTCGTCGGTGCCGGCACCCGAAACGTAGCAGAAGGTCATATCTGTATTTACACGGCTGAGTACCCCGGCTACGTGTAGTGTGAGTATATATGTTGCCTTGTAGTAGTCATCTGCTTTCATTCCCACCGACGATACGCCCAAACAGAAAAAACAGGCATCGTAGCCCTGCAATTGTTCTGCGATCGGTTCTATGTTATAGAAATCAGGATGAATGATCTCTTTCAATTTGGGGTGGGAGAGGCCAAGCGCACGGCGGTTGATGATCAATACCTCGGCAACGTCTGCATTATTCAGACATTCATGCAACACCCCTTCGCCCACCATTCCGGTAGTTCCGGTAATGATAACTTTGATATTCTGTCTGTTCATGCCAGGACTCCGGTGGTTTGTATGTTGCCTATTTCACGATGCGCACCTGTTCGTATCCGAACATCCTCCTCAGTGAATCTTTGACATGCGCCGTGTCTATGACCCTGCAGTTGATCTTAGTGATAACATTGAAGTTGGTAGAGTCCTGCTGAACCATTTCTACTTTATTGCCGTTGAGCGTCAGATTGTTTACGCGTTTTTCAGCACGTTCCCGTGTATGGTAGTTGCCGATGATGATCTTGAAATCGCTCATTGTAGTTGAGTCAACAGGCATAGCTACTGCGCCGCTGTCAACAGTATCTGTTATGGGTGCAGCCAAAGTATCGGGCAGCACAATGGCAGGTTGTTGCACCGGTGTGTCAAGAACCGGTGGCGTAGTGTTTTCTGTTTCGGTGCTTTTTGTATAGTCGTAAATGAAGTAACCCGCACCACCAAGTATCAGCAGCAGCACCACCACGATGATCACCATATTCCAGTTGATCGAGTCGGCTTTTGCAGGTGGCGGGTAAGATGGTTTATGAGCCAGTTTGCTGTTCTGTTCATCCAGTTGTTTGCTGTTCTTGATGGTAGGCAAACTAGCCGGTGTGTATTTGAAATGAGCGTCGGTAATGAATTTTACCTTGCCCCCTTCTTCAACGAACTTGCCTATGTTGGGAATAGCAACTTCTTTCCCTTCGGCAATGTCTTTCCGCACCTGAATGCTGAATTCCCTCAGCGTGTTTGCTGCTTTGGAAATGCTTACCTGTTCGTTTGTAGCAATGAAATTAGCAAGATTATCGTCAATGGAACCTCCGGGTGTAACGTGCACTTCATAAGATGGCGGGGTAAGTGCCGAACCATCGTGAGTTGAACGTATCTTTTTCAATTCCATGTTGCCAATACCGTGTACGTAACAGTATTGGTTTTTGAGTAGATATAATCCTATGTACTTAGCTATGTCCATTTACCCGATGAAAGTAATATTTTTCTTTAGAATTTCAATCGCAAGCCGCCGTAAACATTGAAGCCATATACCTGATAGCCCATCCAGCGCTGGTATTTGCTGTTCAAAATATTGTTGAACTGAACAAAGGCAGACAAGCGTGGGATCAGTTTGTATTCGCCCCCCACACCCATATCGGCTATGGTTTTCAGATCGATCGTGTTACCGGCCATGTCTCGTGCTTTGATGCCGCCCATCAATATTCCGTAGAATGAGACGTCAAGTTTTCGGGTAACTGCCATCTGGAAGTCGCCCTTGATGTTAACTGATGGTGTGTGCCATACCTTGGTGTCGGTACTGCTGTAGAGATAGTACCATTCGCCGGTAAGGCCGGCCGACCATTTGTTGGCGTCCTGATAACGGGCTGATGCCTGTGCAGAAACAGCTTTAACGTTCTGGTACAATGCGTAGAATGTGCGGTTGTCTCCGGTGTCGTTTAAGAACGTTGGCAGATCGAAATAGTTCCACCAGCTGCCACGGGCCGAATAACTGAAGTGGTTACCCAAACTTCCCTGAACTGCAGCGAATATCTCATCGCGTTTGGTCTGTACAACACGGTAGGAGCTCACCATAAAAGGATTCTCCATTGTCATCTGTTCATAGGTGTTTTGCCTGAGGTCGGCCTTGTAGCCTATGCTAAGGCGGAAAAGGTAATCGCGCATGGTAAATGCCACTTCCGCATCGGGGAGGAAGTAAGTGCTGCCACCCTTGCCATAAGCGAATCCGGCCAAAGCGTGCGCGCTGTAGTATTCGTTGAACTGCATGCCCACACCCGGCGCTGCCAATACATAGTTGTTGGCGATCGTTGTACCCGCTGCATTGTAGCTGGCGATGGCACCCGCAACATTTGCCCGGAGATCTAATGACTTATTCAATTTATATACAACCGGGGTGTAAAAGCTTGCGCTTATTTCAGAGGTATTGAACTTCGCTCCGTAGTAAGTAGCCTTTATACTTGGTTGATAATCAATGCGTGAAGATGTGTCTTTGCGGTTGACCATGTCTCCCGCCAGACGCACAGCCGTATATGCCTGACCTACCGTCTCGTTGCTGTAGTTATGAAGAATATGGTCGTACCCGTACTGATAGTACCTGTTGTGTGAACCCGAAAGTGATGCGTTGAAGTCACCCTTTTCGTTGTGGAGACTGCCTGCAGCTTCGACCCCTGAAAGGGACGATTGCTGATGAACGATATTGCCTTTTTGAGATATATGGTGCAGGTGAATACCTGTTTCGTAGTTTTCTTTCTTTATGCTTCCTATGCCTGCATCAAGGTATATCGTTGACAGATTCCCTCCGCCTGCTTTTACATAGTTCTGATAGGGGAGTTCATTCAGGTTCTTACCCAAGGCCAGCGGACGCAGTGGCGGTGAGTAGTAAGAGTAGTAAAGCGTTTGTTGAGGGACATCGGTCTTGAAGGAAGGACGCGTTGTGTCCATCGGAGGCAGCTGCGGCTTCCAGTCAGGTTTGGGGCTTTGTTTTACCCTCGGTTTATATGACTGGATCACCTCGATCGTAGATCCCTTGAGGACCGTATCGCTACCCGGAGCCAGGCGCTGTGCATGGGCTTGAAAGCCACTAAACGCAGAAGCTAGTATGATAAAAGGTTTAACCCTCATAAGTGATCTATTTTTCGTCTGATAATTTGCTTGAACTTTTTTCGGCTTTCTTCACTTCGTCCAGTTTTTTCGCGGCTTCCACCTTCAGTTCCTGAACCTTGGTGTTTTTCACAATACTCTGCAGTAGTGCCTTGGCATTGAAGTAGTCTTTCTGTTTCAACAGTACATCAGCCAGAAGGATGTACGCTTTTCCTACCCAATTATCGTTGCCGGCAGATAGCTTTACAGTCTCGTTGGCCGCTTCTTCCGCCTCCTTAAGTTTGTCTTGTTTCAACAGGATCTCCGCTATCCTGTACCGCGACTCAGCAGCAATATCACCGCTTTTGTTTCCGGCCAGTTGTTTGAATGCCTCAATAGCCTCGTTGTCGCGGTCAGAAAGTTGTAACGAGCGGGCTTTCACATATTTAGCATCCGTCGCCGCTTCGGTAGAAACACCTCCCATTGCCAACAATGAATCCGCATAGCGACCGGCTTCTTCCTGCTTGCCCAGCATAAAACCACTCTTCATTAGACCACGATAAATGGTTTCGTTGGCGTATTCGTCGGTGGAATTGTTGCGCAAAGCAGTGAATATCTTGTATGCCTGCTCGTATTTCCGCAGGTCCATTGCAATATTCGCTGCACGACGTGCGCTAATTTCTGAGAAGTCATTCCATGGCGTGGCAAGCACCGCTTCGTATTCGGTGAGCGCTTCCGCGTTTCTTCTCAGCTTGTAGTTGCTTTCGCCCAGATAGAAGTGCGCTTTGGTCGCGAAAACTCCGTTCGGATAATTGTTCAGGTAATTGGAGAATCCGTCACGGGCATCATTCCATTTCTCGGCAGCAAATTGTGCTTCTGCTGCTGAGTAGTAGGTTGAGTCCAGAATGCTATTATCAGAAGAAGGCAGGTTTCCTTCTTTCAGGAGTTGTGTGTATTGCTCAGGCTGGTTTGTCTGGATGTACAGATTTTTGAGCGCATCCAATGCCGGAAGGCGTTCTTCCGCACCCGGATAATTCAACACGATCTTGCGGTAAGCTTCAATTGCTTTCTTATTCTCGTTCTGCTGTTGGTAGATGTAGGCAGTTTTCAACCACGCTTTAGGAGCAATGCCCTTGTCACTTTCCGATTCGGTTATGACTTTGAGCGCTGCCAATGCGTCTTTGTAATGCTCCATCTCCATGTGCGTGAGTGCAATCTCGTATTGAGCATTCCCTGCATAAAGAGATGCAGGTTTTACCTTCGTAAGCGACTGGAGCAGAGCGATCTTGTCATTCTGCCGGTTGGTAAGACCCAAAAGAATAGCCTTCTGGAATTTAGCGTAGTCAACGTCCGTACCACCGCCGGCTATGATGCGTTCATACAAAGAAATGGCTTTTGTATAGTTCTTTTGCAGGAACACGGCATCAGCTTCCAGTAACAGCGCCACGGTACCAGTGTGTTTGTCGCCCGACCGTGCTAATTGAGCCTGGTTGAAGAAGTCCTGTGCTGCAATATAGTTGCCGGTTTCCAGAGCCGAATAGCCCATGGTCAGGTAAGCATGCTGTATGGTAGACTGCGGACTCAGACGTTCGATCACTGCCATATTACCCATGCGGCTGATGAAATTCTGCGCATAGTTTATCGCATCGTTATAGCGATGCAGCTGATAGGCTGCTTCCGCACGCCAGAAGTAGGCGGCACGTTCGTATTCAGAATTGAGGGGATTTTGCAGCGATTGAGCAAAATACTCTTCAGCTTTTTTCATTTCACCCTTACGGTACAACTGTACACCGTATCCATAGGCAGCTTTCTGGTATACGCTCCAATAATTGTTGTCTTTGGTGCGCACGCCTTGCAACTTCTCAAGAGCCTCTTCATAATTGCCGGTCTTCATAGTAAGACCTGAAAGCAATGTTTGAGCCTCGTCCTTATGTTCAGAGTTCGGGTATACTTCCAGCAATGTCTTCAACTGTCGCAGTGCCTCATCGGTGTTGCCCGTTTCATAGCTCAGTCGACCATAAAGGATCATTGCGGCTTCTTGCAGGCTTTTATTGAAGTTCATATCGGCACAGATACCGAATGCATTTCGGGCACTTGCACGGTCGCCTGTTTTCAGATAACAGTCGCCAAGCAGGTACATTGATGTCTGTCCGAGCGAGTCACGCGTATCGCTCAGCATCCTGAACTTCACGATCGCGCTCTTCCAGTTGTCGAGCCTGTAATGACAGTAGGCAATTTCGTACAGGTCTTCCTTACGGATCTTTTCGGCGTGTTCGTAGTAATAATCGAAATATGGCTTGGCTTCTGCATATTTCTGCGCTTCAAAATGGCATTGAGCAGCCAAAAGGTGGAGTTCTTTGTCGTAGAAACTCTTTTCCTTCTTATTTATCAGTGTGTCGGCCATAGCTAGTGCTGTAGCCCTGTCACCTTTGAAATAATAGATCTCAGCAATATAATAGGGAACAACAGCACGATAATCTCTGTCATTCTTCACTACATCAAATGCCAGAAGCGCTTCGTCGTATTTGTTCTCGTTATAACACAGCAGACCGTAATAGTAATTGCCTGCCATGTAATACTTGTTCTCCTTTATGCTTTTGATAGCGGCAAAAAGAGGTTTCGCTTTATCGAATTGTTTGTTGTTAAAGTAGCAATAAGCCAACTCAAACTTCTGATCGCCGGTTTCATCATTATCAAGATTATGTATGCCCACCATCTCGTAGTACTTAATGGCTTCAGCGTACTTGTCTTTTTTGAAGTAATAATGCGCCAGTTCGTACCCGATCCTTTGGTTGTATGCCGGGTTCGGAGTCTCATTCATTACCTTTTGTGCATACTCGGTTCCGTCTTTTCGGTCTGCTATCAGACCGGCCATTGCGCGGTTATATGCAGCCCGATCCAGATCAGCGGGATTATTGATTTGCACCCGGGCATTTTCCGCAAGCTGAAGTTGCCTTGCAGTTTGGGCCGAAACAGCATGATGTCCCTGTTTATGTAATTCTGTGGAAAGGGCGGGAATGCTGTTTTCAGGCAGCGCCGATATGTGGACCTGACCATGCACCAGTACCGGCAAAACTGCCGCTGTGATGCAGGTGAGTGTACGCAATGACGGTTTTCTACGATTCAACTTCATGTAGCTATCTTTAGAAACTCCAGGTTAAATTGGCACTTGGGAAGAATGGTAACTGGTACTCTTTTCCGTTAGTTATACGGTCAACATAGAAAATGTTCTGTCTGTTGTAAACGTTGGTAATGGCAACGGTAGCTTCGAGCTTTGAGCGTTCGTTGATCGTAAACTTCTTTTTGGCAGATACGTCCAGACGATGGAAGTAAGAAAGGCGGCCACCGTTGATGATATCAGAATATAGTACACCATAACTTCCGTTCTGTACAAGCGGATTGGTTGCGATACCTTGTCCGGTCATGTTGGCATTCTCATAGTATCCCTGTGTTTGTGTGAAAGGGAATGGTGCCCTGAAATTGAAGCGGGTAGAGAGTTCCCAGTCCTTTTTCTTGCCTGCGGTGTATGATGCAACTACGTTGGAGTTGTAGCGGGTATCGAACGGAGTAGGGTAGGTCTGCTTCTGCCCTTTAGCGTCAACACCTGTATACGTTACCTTTTGATAGCCCATCGCTACCCATAGGTACACACGGTCGTGACTGTATTTTGCCGAAAGGTCAATACCGCCCGCAACGCCATTTGATGCGGCAAAGTCAGGATCTCCGGCAACAAGGGCGCTCTTATTTCTGTTCAGTTCATTTACCTGTGGGAAGTACTTTATCCATGGTTCAGCGTTCAGTTCCACACGCTGCACATCCACTTCTACGCCTGCTACGAGGTGGTAAGATTTCTGCAACGTAGACTTTACAAAATCCCCATTGGCATTTTTGTATTGTTGGTCGGGGCTCATAAGGAAGCCGGTAAACAGATTTACGATGTCAATGTCTGACTTTGTACTCATTATGTTCTGAGAGTAGATACCGGCAGCACTCTTGAAGCGAACACTTTCAGAAATGTTGTACTTGATGCCCAGGCGTGGCTCAGGGGAGAATTTACTGATCTCAGAGTAGTATTGCGTCCTTAGGCTTGGTTCAAATATGAACTTGCTGCTGAAATTGTGCCGGTACATAAAGTACAAAGACGCAATGGTACTCTGACGGTCCTGAGTTGCAGTGACGCCATCGGCTATTTTGTAGGTAAGTGAGGTATTGATACCATTTACTTCCACACCATATTTGAGCTGACTGTAGTTCTGAAGGAAATAGGTAAAGTTGATTGCTGCTTCAAACCCACCTATCTTGCTCGTACTTGGTGTTGTGTCATTTATGCCGGTGTTCAGCTTATCGAGAGAGATATCGTAATTCGAATAAGCGAATTTACCATCTATTAGCGCTGATGTGTTTGACGGAGAAACAACGAAGGTAGCTCCGCCACCTGTTGTTTTCCACTTGTAGTCAGCCACTCTTGCACCGGTAGTGTCATTGAGCAGGTTGGCACGGTCGTCGAAGCTGAAACCGAATACATTCAGTTTCGAGCCGTTGTCACCATTAAACGTAACCTTTCCATACAGATCGCGGAACTGAAACGGAAGTCCGTTCTTCAGTTGGTCGCTCATGCCTGAATAGATGGCTTTTGTCGTTTGGTCAATGTAGCTCTGTTTGCCGGTTACAAGGAAAGTGACACCCGAACCATTGTCCTTTTTCGATTTTACGAGCGGCCCCTCAAGCATCACACGAGACATGATTGGTGACGCTGATACCAGACCCGAAAGCTTATTCTTATTTCCATCACGTGTGTGCACATCGACTATCGCCGCAGTACGATTGCCGTACTGAGCATTGAAGCCTGCGGTATAAACGTCCACGTTTTTGATCGCCTCGGTTTCAAATACCGAGAAGAGACCTATTGAGTGGAAGGGGTTGTAAATCGTTACACCATCGAGGTAGATACCCACCTGAGAAGGCGCGCCACCACGAATGTATAGCTGACCACCCTGGTCGCCTGTGAACACGACACCCGGGATAACCTGCAGATACTGGGCAACGTCCGGTTCACCACCGGCACTTGGTAGCATTTTCAGCTGCCTCGGAGTAACTGTTGTAACACCGGTATTGATGTGGGTGATCTTTTCTGTTTTTCTGCCAGATACCTCAATACCTTTCAGTTCCACCTCCTGACGGGTCAGCAAGATCTTCTTGCTTACAATCGCTTCGGGCAACAGATTCACATCGGTTACGCTACTGTCATATCCAATCGTTGTGACCAATAGTCTGTAGCTACCCGGAGGCAGCGAAATAGAGAAATATCCGTTTACGTCAGTCTGAACGCCGGTTTTCGCGTTTGTAACCGAAACGTTGGTGTAGATCATTGGCTCGCCGGTCTTCTTGTCATAAACGAAGCCTTTGATTGTACCATTAGACGATTGCGCGGTGGCAAGAAAGGGTAACAGAAGGAAAAAAGCAGCCATCAGGCCGGTGCTTTTGAACATATAAGTTGGTTTAAAAAATAAAAACAATACAGCCTACAGCCACCTTTGCAGGCGGTTTTCAACGTGTGACAAAGATAGGAATAACCCTATGGCTAACAAATGCTATTGTTTTGTGAAAATTTGTGACATGAACAGTATTTACATCAAGCGAAATTGAAGAAAAATTAGGCCGTTATTTTGGTTCCGCCATTCCAACTGATACGTTTTTTGTGTTATGTCTGTTCGTTATCCGGGCTCACAAAGAATGACGCGCAGCGTACCGGATTGAGGAAACCTGCAAGTCGGGATGAAACTGGAACTTTTTGACGAACAGATTTAAGGAACGGCATCAGGAATTGGGTAACCCTCTGTTGCTCACTTGCTGTGAGTTCCTGTTTGGCGTATTTCTTTTTCAGATATACATTCATGAATGCGGTCATGTCTGTCCCCATCTCACGATCAACAACATCACGGGCGTATTGCAGAGGCGTTAACGGTCCGCGTATGATGCCGCACATGTGCAGGTAATAGGTCGCAGCGCGGAATGCCCAATATGGTTTGTTGGTCGCTGCATTGGCATTTCTGAAACGTAGCAGATAATATTGCCAGATGATGCCCGGCAACGCCAACAAGAAAAGAATGATCAATGCCAATGAGAAGAACGCAGTAAAGAGGACCTTTTTGACAGGTATCTCCGTTTCTGCCGCTGTAGGTGGCTGTTTTTCCTGTTGGGGTGCAAGGTCGGTGCGCTTCAGATATACCTCGTCGGTGGGGACAGGTGCAGGCAGTCGTTTCAGCAGATCCCCGGCACTTTCGCCGCTCTTTGCCTCCATACGCTTCAATAGCTCAGAGTACGACACAGCAGTGCCAACATCGCCCCGTTTTATGTTTCTTAGCGGAATGGCAATGCTGTCTTTGTACACAACGGCTACCTTCATGTCCAGCGTTACCTCCGTGCCTTTTGCAGGTTTGTATTCATTATCGTGAAATACAAACTGCTTTACAGACATTTTCAGTGCCTTTTTTAAGGTGTCTACGTCAACAACCACTCCTTCTGCAGCCAGCCAGGCCTTTGGTGGTTGCATGGGAGGGGTGCCGTCAGGTTGTGGTGTAGAACGGTTCTCGCCATCGTTGCCCACTGTAGTGTCAAAGTCCAGCCAGCCGTAACCCGGGAAATAAACCTGCACCCATGCATGCGCCTGATTAGCGTAGTACCAATACCAGCCCTTGTTCTTGTCGCTACGTTCCTCAGTGAGAAAGCCTACCGCAATGCGGGAAGGAATGCCCAATGAACGCAACATAAATAGTGTAGCCCCCGCAAAGTAGGCACAATAGCCTTTGTGGTTGTCATTAAGAAAGTACATCAATTTTGATGCATTGGGGAGGTCGGGTATTCCAGGGTTGTCAGTGTATTCGTATAGCCTTTTTCCGTTCTCGTCTTTCGAAAGGAAGTAATTGCGGATAGCCAGCACCTTGTCTACCGGTGTATGTGCAGTGTCCGTGATCTTGTGTGCCAGTTCACTGATGGAGCTGAATTTTTTGTCCGATGGCATTCGTGTGTAATACGACATGAACTTACCATCGACACCTTCATAGTCCGGTATTTTTCTCAACACTTCGAACCGCATTTCCTGGAACTTCTTTACCTCAGGGTTCTGTACGTTGTATATGAAATAAGCACTATTCAATGCCGAAACATAACTCTTGGTACGATAGGCGTAGCGGAACTGATCTCTGAAATCCTTTTCGATGGTAATGGGCTGAACGAAGTAGCCAACGTTCGGGGCAAGATAAGTAGCGGGAGATAACGTCTTACAGTATATTTCCACTTCCACGGTCTGTCTCAACTTCTCACCCATGCTATTTCGGATCACAGACGAGTCGTATCTGGTATTGAACAACGGGATCTTTGACGGGTCAGGCTCAAAGAGGTCGTTGAACGGAATAGTTGAGTCCCGCTCGAATGTCTCTGTGGATGTGTCGAACCGGGTGTAATAGAACGCAGTCAGGTAAAGCGGGTTGGGAACATCCGTATTGGGGAAGAAGTTGTCAATGTGGGCGCAAAACAGCAATTCGTTGCTGCGTCCCAGTGTTCCGCTGAGGCGCGAATAGTCCTTAAGATCGAATGTATTGTCCTTATTCTTCTTAAGCATGCTGTTCTTACCTTGCTGGCCTTTGCCACCGTAGTTGTCAACAGTTGCTTTGATGTCGCCCATTCGCCACCAGATGATACCTCCTAAAAACGCTGATGCGATAAGAAGGAATATGGCTAAACGGCGCGAGAGAAACCACCAGAAACGGGCTGTCTTGTCCTTATAATTGTAGATCTGTTCTGATGTAAAGACAATGTAGATGCTGTAAAGTAGTGCAGGCGCAAAGGTTCCCAGCAGGCCGCGAACAGTTTCAATGTTGCCCTTTGCAATGACAAGCACACATCCGGTCAGTGCCAGTGTGGCAATAAGTACCGACCAATACCGTACACGCAAAAATCCCCAACCCATGATCCAGCCCGTACCGAACAAGATGCATGCAACCTGGAACTGCCTGGCAATAAAAAAAGCGTCGAATTCGCCACTTTCATATTTGTCAAGACCCGTGTACAGTGTGTACATGGCCACTATAAGTACTGCAAAAGTGGGGAGGAAACGGAATCTGAACGAGTAAAATAATGCACTCAGTGCCATTCCCGAACCCAGGTAAACAGCTTGCATGAATGCGTCATTTTGCAGAATTGTATAGTATTCGTTGAGCTGCTGCAACAGGAAATAACCCACCACAGAAGTTGGCAGGATGAGGAAAATAAGTTTGGCAAGAAGCTCGTTTAAAGGCGCCGCACGTTGTATTCTCATAGTTTTCTTTCCGACATAAATGTAGGGCAAAAATCATCAGTCATAGTGTTAAAAATGCCTGATCATCAATCGATTCTTATGCGGACACCTTGCCGTGTAAATCAGAACTGCCCTCGTTTTCCATGCGCTCCCTTTTTCGTAAAATAGAGATGCCCGGAAAAAATTTTATTTTTGCAGCATGGGAAAGGAACAATCGAGGCCCGGAATGCTGCCGGCCATGTTCACAATGAAATGTCCCAGTTGCCGGAAGACTCATGTTTTTGTCCATAAGAGCATGTTTCCGATGAATCAGCTGGTGGAACTGAAAGAAGAGTGTGAGGTTTGCGGTCAAAAGTTCAAATCAGAGCGAAATAATGGGGGAGGTATCAACTACGCGCTTACCATGATCTTATTCTTCCTGAATCTATGCTGGTACTGGCCCATATTCGGACTTTCCTACAAAGACAACAGTGTTTGGTACTACTTACTGACGAGTACGGTTGTCGTATTGATAGCTCAGCCCTACCTTATGCGCTTGTCAAGGATGATCTACCTGTACCTATATGTAGGCTTCGGTAATTCGCGCCGGGTGATAATTGAGGACAAAAAGAGTTAGCTGTCTCTCTTTTGGGTGAAGTAAATCTTTTCGGTTCCTATAATACAATATGGCGGCTCAAAGCCGGGCATAGATGTTGCCCGGATGTGTCGCTCGATCTTTTCCCGGGGCCACGAAAGGTCTATTTTTTTCAGTCCCGCCATTTCGCTGCGCATGTGCAGGCTGGTGCCATATCTTGACAGTAGCGACTGCTGCGGCACAGGTTTGTAATTTCCTGTCACCAGGTGTTTCAGTGTCTGGCGAAACAGGTTAAGCGATGCGTCATAGGTTGCATTGTAAAGATCACTGACCCACCAATCTTCTTTAATCGGGAAGCGTTTCTGGAAGAGGATATCCCCGTGATCTATCCGCGCATCCATTTGATGAATGGTAGTGCCGAATTCAGTACGGCCTTCTATTATAGCAAAACTGAATTGGTTGCTGCCTCTGTATTCCGGCAGGGGGGCCATGTGCAGGTTCGCTGCCAGTTTCCGTGCTTTGTTGATATGTTCCTCCTTCAGGATCTCATGATACTGAACAGAGTATAAAAAGTCACATTCGGGCAGTTCAGCCAACGAATGCAACACCGGAATGTTATTAGCTTTTGCCAGCGCTGCAAGATCATGGTCACCACCGAATTCTTTTCTTACTTGTGTCAAAACGCCAATGACCTGCAGATCGAGCCCGGCAGCCGACTCAATGAGATGAGAAAGGCATTCGTAGCCTATCGGTTTTGAACCGAGAAAAATGACTGTGTTCATAAGGATGAACAAAAATAACTTTAAAAAACTTATTCTACTTTAGCACTCTGATGCATGCACGCAAGATACTTGTTGTCACAAACCGTGTTCCATATCCCCTTAAGGATGGTGGAAATATGGCTATGTTTTCTATGTTAGACGGTTATCACAGAGCCGGTTGGCAGGTGCACCTGCTTACAATGAACACAACGAGGCACTACGTAAAACACGACAAAATAAATGAAGTGTTCAGCTTCCTGAGTGGGGTCACAATTGTGGACATTTATAACACCATCAGTAAGAAACAGGTTTTAAAAAACTTCTTCTTCAGTCGGCAGCCCGAACATGTTGAACGGTTTTACAAGGACGAATTCAAAGACGCGCTAAAGGACGTGCTGGTTTCATTTTCTCCGGAAGCTGTCCAGATAGAGAGCGTTTTCCTGTCTACCTATCTGCCTGTCGTACACAAATACTCAAGTGCAATATCAATATTGCGTATGCACAATGTGGAGTATCAGATATGGCAGGGACTGGCAGGTAAGACCCGAAATAAATTGAAGGCCTTTTACTACGACAACCTCGCAACACGTGTTCGCAACTATGAACGTGCAGCATGGAAAGACTATGATCTATTGCTGGCGATCACTGAAAAAGATGCCCATTTGGTGAAGCGGTTGGAGGAGGTTCAGGATCTGGTAGTAGCACCATTTAGTATTGACACCACTAAGGTGCCGTCGGGTAGCGAAACCGCAGAATGGGTGGGGTATCACATAGGGGCAATGGACTGGCAGCCCAATCACGACGGGGTGAAGTGGTTCTTGAATAAGGCATGGCCAGCGGTACGAAAGGCAGTCCCTGGGTTCCGATTCTATTTTGCCGGACGTAACATGGGTAAGGAGTTTCTTGAAATGAACGTAGAGGGTGTTACCTGTGCCGGAGAAGTACCGGATGCTGATGCGTTCATAGCCGATAAACGAATCCTGATCGTACCACTATGGTCGGGTGGGGGTATAAGGGTAAAGATACTGGAGGCGATGGCGGCCGGCAAGATCATTATCTCAACAACGAAGGGAATTAAAGGTATTGAAGCCCGCCCGCAGGAACACTATTTGAAGGCCGACTCGCCTCACGAGTTTGCAAAGGCTGTCAAGTGGTGTATCAATAATAAGGCAGACGCAATGAAAATAGCTGAGAATGCAAAAGCCCTGATCGCTGAAAAGTACGATCAGACACGCAACATGCAGATGGTGACTCAGGAGGTTGACTTCCTGATCAGGTCACGCACAGGCAAATAGCTGTTATTTCACATATACTGATTTGATGTTCACGAACTCCCTTATTCCGAAAGAACTGAGTTCGCGTCCGTAGCCGCTTTGTTTGATCCCTCCGAAAGGTAATAGCGGATCGGAATGTACGAAGTCGTTCACATAACAGTTCCCCGCCTGCAATTCGGTCGCGGCCAGCATTTCAGCATGTTTTCTGTTGTTGGAAATGATGCCGCCACCAAGTCCGAACACGGTATCATTGGCTATTCGCATGGCATCAGCCTCTGTTTTCGCTTCAATAATAGCCGCTACCGGGCCAAACAGTTCTTCGTCATAAGCCGGCATACCTTTTTTTACGTTGGTTAGTACAGTAGGAGGGTAGAACGCTCCGGGTTCGTCTGGGATGAAGCCTCCGCATAGCAGTTTTGCTCCTTTGGCAATGCTATCCAGAACCTGTTGGTGCAGTTGGTCGCGCAGGTCGTGACGTGCCATAGGGCCAATGCGGTGAAGGCCACTGAGCGGGTCGCCCCATGTGGCTTTTTTCATTTCTTCAGTAAATCTGCTTTCAAACTCGGCTTTTCGCGTTTTTGCCACTACAAATCTCTTTGCGGCAATGCAGCTTTGTCCTGTATTCACCAGTCGGCCCCTGACGGCAATTTCTACAGCGGTGTTCATGTTGGCGTCTTCGAGAATCACATAGGGGTCACTGCCGCCGAGTTCCAGTACGGCTTTTTTAAGGTTACGCCCCGCCACGGCTGCCACTTTCCTGCCCGCCTCGGTACTGCCTGTCAGCGTCACCGCGGCAATTCTCGCATCGTCAATAAGGCCTTCCACCCTGGATGAGGGGATCACCAACGTTTGCAGCAGGCCTTTGGGCGCGCCTGCTTTTAATATCAGTTTCTCTATGGCCAATGCACAACCGCTTACATTGGACGCATGTTTCAATACCATCACATTACCCGCCATCACCGTGGGTGCAAAAGCACGGAAGACCTGCCAATACGGGAAATTCCATGGCATAATGGCCAGTACCGTGCCCAGCGGCTGGAAAGATACATAGCTCTTACGGGCATCGGTGGCAACTACCTCGTCTGCCAGGAACTTCGCCCCGTTTTTAGCGTAGAACTCCAAAGTACTGGCGCATTTCTCAACCTCGTAGTGCCCCTGTGCCATGGGTTTACCCATTTCACGGGCGGCAAGTTTCACCAGTTCGTCTTTTTGCTGACGCAGCTCCCTGGCGATGTTCTTCAATACAGCCGCTCGTTTACTGAACGGGAGTTTACGCCATTCATCAAAAGTCGCGACTGATGTTTTGAGTGCTTTTTCAACATATTTCTCGTCGTGTATCTTATACGTCTTCAGTTCTTTACCTGTGGCCGGATCTATCGAAACCAGAATTGTGCTCATGTTCAGATGTTTGATGTAGTAAAATTAGATAGCTGAACGGTACAAAACGTTTCATACTTTTGCGCATCATAATTTTAACGTTCCATTTTCCCGAATAATATGACAACTGAAAAGATAAAGTTTGGTACTGACGGATGGCGTGCCATCATCGCTAAAGATTTTACTGTGTATAATGTGGCGCGTGTGAGCAAGGGGCTTGCTGACTGGTTGCATTCAAAACACGAAAAGCCTGTAGTAGTGGTGGGCCACGATTGCCGATTTGGTGGTAAGTTGTTTGCAGAGACTGCAGCATCTGTCCTTTGTGCAAATGGCGTTAAAGTGTTGCTTGCCAATGGTTTTATCAGTACTCCCATGATCTCATTGGGCGTATTGAAGCTCAACGCGCACCAGGGTGTGGTGATCACAGCCTCACATAATCCCCCTACTTACAATGGTTATAAATTGAAGGGCGCGCATGGCGGTCCTTCAAGTCCCAAAGATATTGCCGCTGTTGAAGCTATGATACCTGATGAGGTAGAAATGCCATCGCAGTCAATTGCTCAATGGCAGGATAAAGGCATGTTAGAGTACATTGCTCTGGAAGACATGTATGTCGACTATCTGAAGGAAAAATTTGACTTTGAAAAGCTGTCAAAGTCGCCTTTCAAGATAGCTTATGACGCCATGTATGGTGCGGGTCAGAACGTGATACGCCGTTTGCTGCCGGGTGCAGTTCTTATTCATTGCGATGATAACCCGGGCTTCCACGGTCAGGCACCTGAGCCGCTGGACAAGAACCTGAAGGAACTCGCAAACACGGTTGCAACAACGCCGGAGATCAAAATAGGTCTGGCTACCGATGGCGATGCCGACCGAATTGGCCTGTACGACGAAGACGGAAATTTCGTTGATGCACACAACATCATTCTGCTGCTCATCAACTACCTGCATAAGTACAAGGGAATGAACGGCAAGGTAGTGATCGCGTTTTCTGTAACCGATAGGGTGAAGAAGTTATGCGCACACTACGGTCTTCCTATTGAGGTGACACAGATCGGGTTCAAATACATCAGCGAGATAATGGTACATGAAGATGTGCTGGTTGGTGGTGAGGAAAGTGGTGGTATAGCCGTGAAGGGACATATTCCTGAGCGCGATGGCATTTACGACGGTCTTGCCCTCTATGAATACATGAATGAAACCGGCAAAACGCTGAAACAGCTTTGCGAAGAGGTCTATGAGATCATCGGTCGTTTTGTTTATGACAGGCATGACCTGCATATCGAAAACGAGAAGAAAGAGGCTATCATTAAAAAGGCTGCCGATGGTGGTTATGCCAAATTCGGTAAATACAGCTTTAACCGGGTTGAGACGATCGATGGTGTGAAATATCACCTGGATAATGGCGGATGGATCATGCTTCGGGCTTCGGGTACTGAGCCTTTGCTGCGTGTATATGCTGAAGGCAATAGTAAGGAAGAAACCCTGGACATCCTTACAGATGTTAAGGCAACTATCCTTGCGTAGGCCTATAAATATTTAAACTTGTCGCCCGGCTGCAACGGCCGGGCGATTTTATTTTAATCAATTGATTATCAGTTTTTTGCAGTTAAATATTCTCATATTTTCTGGTCAACCATGACCTTCCCAATAACCCCGGAAAAAGAAAGCCTAAATTTTTTCTCACCGGCATAGGGGTATTTTCTTTCACGGTTGTCTTCCTCTAAATAAAAGGCTTGGAAGAAGCGATTATATTTGAGAAAGGTTACCAAACAGTTCACATGATCAATGAAACTATAATAGATAGTAAGCGCATGATCGAAGATGCGTTCAAAACCCATTTCGAGGGGTTGCATCGATATGCCTATACGATCATCAAAGATGAATTGATGGCGGAAGAAATGGTGCAGAATGTGTTTTATAAGCTCTGGAAAAACAAAGACCAACTTGATATTTCGGGCACTATGGCCGGCTACCTATACCGTAGCGTTTACAATGAGTGTCTCAATCATGTGAAACATGAGAAAGTTAAGGCAGCCTATAGAGTTCATATGGCACGCACTATGGAAAATTTGAATAATGCCGCGGAAAAACTGAAGCTGAAAGAATTGGAAGAAAAGCTCGATCAGGCGTTGCGCGCATTGCCTGAGCAATGCCGTACTATTTTCCAGATGAGCCGTTTCGAACAGCTTAAATATCTTGAGATCGCCGATAGGCTTGGTCTTTCGGTCAAAACCGTAGAGAACCAAATGGGCAAAGCACTGAAGATCCTGAGGACCCAATTGGCTGAATACCTCCCTATCCTGTTAATTCTATTATTCAACTTTTAATAATTGTAGTCAGTGAGCACGAACAAAGATTATATATATGACGACATGCTGGTGAAATACCTGGCTGGCGAGGCTACAACAGATGAGGTGGACGCAGTACTTGATTGGGTTGCAGAAAGCCCGGAGAATCGCAAGTATTTTGACGATTTCAGCCTGATATGGAGCGAGAGCAAGAAGCTGGAAGGACGCACAACCGTAACGGCAGATGAGGCCTGGGGCAGGTTCATGAACAGGGTGGAACTCGAAGAGGCAAAAGGGAAGGATAGTGACCGAAGATCAGCTAAACAGATCCCATTACACGGATTGTCGTGGGTGAAAGCGGCAGCAGTTCTTGTGGTAATGGCAGGCGCAGCCTGGATCATGTACACGTGGAATGGATCTGATAGCGGAAATATCCTTGCACAAACCAACGACAAGGTGATGATCTATACGTTGCCTGACGGTTCGGTGGTGACGCTTAACAAGCACTCTGAATTGTCTTATCCTGCCCATTTCGATGGCAAGACAAGGTCTGTCGTGTTGAAAGGAGAGGCGTTCTTCAACATAACCCCCGATAAGGAACATCCGTTTATTATTGATGCCGGTAACTCCTCAGTACGGGTAGTCGGCACGTCATTCAATGTGAAAAGCAGGCGCGATGTTACCGAGGTGATCGTGGAAACGGGTATCGTGGAGGTGACAAAGAAGGAGCGCACAGTGCGTTTGAATCCCGGACAAAAAACTACCGTCACTACGGCGAATGATACACCTGTCACCGAAAACGTAACCGATGAACTCTACAATTATTACCGCACTAATGAATTTGTTTGCAATGCTGTTCCGCTGTACAAGGTGGTCGCTACGCTTAATGATGCTTATAATGCACAGATTGTAATTGAGAGCCCCAGGTTGCAGACTCTACCCTTATCTGCAACCTTTCCAAACGAATCGCTCGACAATATTATTGATGTTATTGGTAAGACTTTCCGGAATGAGATGATTGTAGAACGTAGGGATGGCAAGGTGTTGCTGAAAGAACGACGATAGCTGCTCGGGGCTGCCTGAGATGGGAAGAGTATCCGTTTTTAAATTAATATTTTTGTATATCGCTATCTGCCGCTACATGTCTTTAAATCTACCATTCACTTTGTTGTTACCCGGTTCACCAATAAGACACTACTACATAAAGTTGTGTTCATTCTTGCTTTTGGGTTTAGTGCCCTGCCCATTACATGGGCAGACCAAGAGTCTTCTGCAAAACAAAGTGTCGCTTGAAATGAGCAAAAAGCCGCTTGCCGAAGTGCTGAAAGCTATAGGCAGGCAGGGTGGATTTTACTTCTCCTACAACAGTAACCTCATCAAAAAGGATAGCCTTGTATCGGTATCTGCACATGGCCAGTCGGTAAAGCAGGTGTTGGATGGCGTTCTGGGAGAGCAATTTCGGTATGTGGAAACAGACAAATACGTGATCCTGCAACCACCGGAGAAAGAGAAATGGTACACAATAAGTGGGTTTATCACCGATGGTAATACCGGCGACGCACTGGCTGATGTTAGTGTCTTCGAGCGGCAGCAATTGGCTTCCGCAATTACAGATAAGGACGGCCATTTTTCGTTACATCTTCGTGATAGGGAAAAATACAATTCGGCGGAGATCGTTGTCAGTAAAGGGTTTTATGTAGATACGAGCGTATCATTAATTAAGGGCTACGATCAGGAGCTGTCTTTGACCATTCTGCCGGAAACCTATGCGTTGCCCGACATGGTGGTCACCCAATATTCCGGTGTCGGGCGTTCCTGGTTTGGCAGGAAATTGATATCCTCTAAACTAAAGACCCAAAGTTTGAATCTGGGTAAGTTCTTCGTAGACAAACCTTACCAGTTTTCTGTTATCCCGGGTGTAGGTACGCATGGTAAAATGAGCGGACAGGTTGCCAATAAGTTCTCTTTTAATTTATTGGGTGGGTACACAGCAGGCGTTGAGGGCGTTGAGGTTGCCGGAATGTTCAATATTGATAAGCGCGATGTGAAGTACGTACAGGCGGCAGGAGTGTTCAATGTAGTTGCCGGAAACGTTGAAGGGGTTCAGTCCAGTGGGTTCAGCAATTTTGTAGTAGGTAGTGTACAGGGTGTGCAGGCCGCCGGATTCATGAACAAAGCCGACAAGGTTGAGGGCGTTCAGGCATCTGGTTTCATGAATGTAGCGGCAGATACGCTGCAGGGCGTTCAGGCCGCTGGTTTTATGAACGGGGCTAAAACCGCCAATGTTCAGGCGTCCGGCTTTATGAACATTGCCGGTCGGGTTAGGGGCGCTCAGGTTGCCGGCTTCATCAATATTGCTGAAAACGTAGAAGGTGCCCAGATCGCCGGCTTCATCAATATAGCCGGCAGAGTGAAAGGCGTGCAGATGGCAGGTTTTATAAACGTTGCAGATTCATCCGATTATCCTATAGGCATCATCAACATTGTTAGGTCTGGCGAAAAGGCGCTTGGCGTTTCAGTTGATGATTACGGGACCTCGTTTGTTACGCTGCGTTCAGGCGGTAGGGTGTTGTATGGTATATTCGGTCTGGGGGGCAATGTATCAGGCTCTTCTGTTCTCGCCGGTATGGAAGCAGGTATTGGGGCGCATTTGCCTGTATATAGAAAGTTCAGGATCAATAATGAGATAGCGGCGGTATCGCTGACTGACGCCCGAGGTTTGTTCTATAACGAGTATAGCGTGCGTGTGATGCCGTCGATCAGGGTAGGCGCGTTTGAGCTGTTTGCAGGTGCAGGCTACAATGTGTCGTTCTTTAATTACAAACCCGACGCTCCTCTGGTAGAAACGCGCATTCTTTATTCAGGAATGGCGGTGGCGCAGCAAATGGAAATGCGCATAGGGTACAAGGGCGGGATACAGGTGCATTTCTAACAACTAATTGATATCGCATAAAATAGAAATAGCGACCAAATGGTCGCTATTTCTATTTGTAAGTATTATCAGAATTATGCTTCAGCAGATTCAGAAGCTTCTCCTTCTACAACATCAGGTTGGTCAGAAGTTTCAGCTTGTGCAGCTTTGGCCAGATTCTTTTCTTCTACTTTGCGAACTGACTCTTTCATTGTTTCATGACGTTTGTCAGCTTTGTGCTTGCGGTGAGCTTCTTCACGACGAGCTACAAGCTCTTCATGCTCTCCGTTCCACTTTTCGAATTTTTCCATAGCAGTCTGCTGATCGAACAGACCCAGAGATACACCACGCATCAGGTGTTTCAGATACAGAACACCTTTGAAAGAAAGGATCCTGCGGCAAGTGTTGGTAGGTTGTGCACCTTTGTCCAACCAGTGGAGCGCACGCTCACGGTTCATACGGATAGTAGCCGGAACTGTGAGTGGGTTGTAAGTACCCAGTTTTTCAATGAATTTACCATCGCGGGGAGCAGTTGTGCTAGCCGCTACGATGAAGTAGAATGGGCGCTTCTTCGACCCATGTCTCTGCAAACGGATTTTTACCGACATAAATAATAGAAATTATTTTGCGTTAACAATAATTTTTCGGACTGCAAAGATATGCGTTCCATTCTGAAATACAAAAATTTATCTCTCTTTTTCGCATTATATACTTCCTTCACAGATGCGCCGAATTTAGATCTTAAGCACTTTGAACTCAAGTACCCTGTTCTGGGCGTGTTGTTCCTCTGTGCATGCCTGACAATCGGGGCAGGGTATGATGGGGGCAGTTTCTCCAAACCCTTTGTATTCGAGCCTGTTTGCAGTAATGCCTTTTTTTTGAAGATACTCCACCACAGACGCGGCGCGTTCTATGGAAAGCTTCATATTGTACTCACTTGTGCCACGGCAGTCGGTATGCGCACGCACCTGAATGGCCATTGTTGGGTTTCTTCTCAGGATATTAGCCAGTGTGTCCAATACCACTCGCTTCTCCACATTTATATCGGCTTTGCCCGCTTTGTAATAGAATTTACTGAAGTTGAAGTCGAAATACCCGATCACATAGACTTTGTTGACCTCAAAACTGCTGATAGCCGGGCTGTCCATGATGCCGGGGCGTGTGCCGCCCTCGGTTTCTGTAATAGTGATCGCAAATGTGGAGTCCCAGCTATTGTCTATCGCGGCCAATGCAATTTTCTGAAAAATGGTATCGGTCTCGCCTGTCCCTACCGCCGAGGTAGCAACGAATGATAGGGACTGAGGTTTGTAATACTTTCGGCTTACACTCACAAAATACTCGGCATCCGGCCACAGTCGTTCCACAAAGGCAGTGCCGGCAGTCAAATTCTGGTTACTACCCGTTTTTACCGAGCTACTTGTAATATGAGCATCCAGCGGTTTGCCGGTGGCAGAATCTACTACCATCACTTTCATGTAAAGCTTCATTCGGCGATAGAAAAATATGTTATCACCTGCCATTTTTGATGGTCTGTCAGACGAGAAATAGCCACTTCCGGCATTAGCGGGTAGCGCCAGAGACAGGTCGTCATAAGACGAATTCAACGGTTGCGGCATATTTTCCCGGTTTGCCCATTCATTTTCCTGCCTGTTCAGTTGTACACGGAAGATATCCAGGCCGCCCAGTCCACTGTGCCCGTCCGACGAGAAATAGAGTGTGCTGTCATCGGCCCACCATGGGAATACTTCATCGCCTTCCGTATTTATCATTGAGTCGATCAGTATCGGAACGCTCCACAAACTCCCATAGTCGTTGGTACACATATAAAGGTCTCGCCCGCCATAGCCTCCCGGTTTGTCTGATGAGAAGACAAGCCGCTTCCCGTCAGGCGATACCGCCGGATGCGCCACAGAATAGGTGGTGCTGTTGTGACGAAATGGTTTTATTGATTTGAATTTCTGTGTTGAGCTATCAAAATCCCCGGCTATCATTATCTCGAGGTAAACTGAACTATCGGCACCACCTTTCGCTTTTTCCTTTATAAATCCCGCATCGTAACGTGACCGGGTATAGTACATTTCGTTCCCTCCCTTGGCAAACGTACATGGCCCTATGTGGTGCTTAATGTACATATCCTTAGGGCCGGGAACCTTATCTATAGAGGGTGATCGGGCTCCATCCGAACTTACCTTGTAAATACTGAAGTAGTTATTTCCCGTCCATTTATCCGACCCTTTTTTAAGCCCTATAGCCGTGTCTGAGGTGAACACCACATACCCGTTCCAAATAGTAGGGGCAAAGTCTGCACCGTTAGAATTGAATGGCTGAAAGATCATGATCCCTGCCGGAAACTCATTTGCAGATCTTTCAGCAGCCTGTTCGCATGCGGTTATCAGCTTTGTTATACGGGTGTCGTTTCCGTTTTTGTCAATACATGACTTCAACTCCAATACTGCAGTTTCATACCGGCCAAGCCTCATCAATACCCGGGCATACTTGATGTAGAATTCAGGCCTGCAGGTGTCGGTCGTGGTCGCCCTGTTGTATATAGCCGCGGCTTTTTCATCATTGCCGGTCAGGCGGTAACAGTCGGCGAGTT
The DNA here is from genome assembly GCA_016786565.1 of Flavipsychrobacter sp. Taxonomy (GTDB): domain Bacteria; phylum Bacteroidota; class Bacteroidia; order Chitinophagales; family Chitinophagaceae; genus Nemorincola. Next base: position 9,214 of record JAEUVY010000066.1, on the reverse strand, counting down.
TTTCTAACGATTCAAGGTCATTTGATGAGGACACGAGCTCCTCAAAAAAAGGGATCGCTTCGTGGTAGGCATAGTGGTTGTAGTAGTAGTTTGCCTTCAGCGATGTTTTGTTACCCCGTGCAGATGCAGAAACTGCAAACAGCTGAAAGAAAACCAATAATATCACTATGTTTCTACCGATCATGGGGCTAGAATGATTTACTGAATCGAGGGGTGGTGTACTTCAGTCGGTCGCGCACCAGATCGAGACCTACAACAAATTCATGCGCCCCTCTGGCGTATGGCGCTATGTCAGAAAGCAGATAGTCATAACTATAGCCCATGTTGATAAACTGCGTTACCTGGATATGGGCAATGGCCGAAAGCGATTTGTCTGTTCGGTAGGTGGCACCTATCATTAGCCGATCATAAGCGATGGCTGACAGATTGATGTCGCAGTTGAACGGCAAACCATAGTCGCTGTTCCGCGCAATCCTGGCCAGTACCTGAGGTTTCAGCTTTATCACAGAATTTAACTCATATACATATCCTGCAGACAGGTAGTATCCACGCACCTGCCGAGCGATCTGGGTACCCTTTTTGTCATATTTATTCTCCAGCAGAGATGGGACCGAGAGGCCCAGGTAGTATTTCTCGGTACACCAATAAGCTCCCGTGCCGAAATTGGGCAGGAAGGCATTCCTGACATCGGTGGTGAGGTTCTGGTCATATTGCTGAAAGGGCGTAAGGTTACTGTATGCTGCTGAATAAAAGCTGCCGCCGCCCGAGAGACCGAGTGATAAAACAGATTTTGCCAGTTTGATCCTGTAGGCGTAATAACCTTTTATAGCGGTGTTGTTTTCTATTCCCACTTTCTCATTGGTAACACTTATGCCCGTTGCTACATGGCGGAAAGGCAACATATAACTGCCTGCTGGACCATCGGCGGTAATGCTGATGGTCTTGGGCGCACCGGGTATACCTGCCCACTGGTTACGGTACAGAGCATTGACAGATGTCATGTCCCTGCTGCCCGCATATCCGGGGTTGTACAGAAGTTTGTTGTACATAAACATGGTCACATGCGGGTCGCTTTGCGCAATGGCAAAAAGCGGCATGAGCGCCAGGATGCTATGTAGGATCAACTTCTTCATCGTTTCAGCAATATTGCACCAGCATATTCAGCAGGTCCGCCAAATTTGTTGGGTTCATTTAGTTTCACCAGGTAGTAGTAGGTTCCATCGGGCAATTCACCTTTTTTTCCTTGTCCCCGCCATTCATTGTTGTAGCCCTGTTTTTCATAAACTACATCTCCCCATTTGTCAAATATCTGTACCGTATTGCGCGGGTAATCCTTAATGCCATTGATCACCCAAAAGTCGTTCACACCATCTCCATTGGGGGTTATTACATCATATATCTCCACAGCGTTACATGGTCCTTCGTCAACGTTCACGGAAATTGTATCCACACAACCCTTCGCGTCTTTCAGCGTAAGCAGATATACACCCTTTGTTGCGCCGGTCAATACAGATACGTCAGGGTAGTCTGTTGATCCCTTTGTCCAGATATAATAATATGGCGGCGCGCCTCCGGATGGAATAGCCGTTATGATTCCTTTTGCCAATGCGCATGTGTCAGGAATTGCAGTGGCGTCAACCCACAGGCTGTCGGGCATGGCTACCACATAGCTGCCTGTTTTTTTGCATTGGGTGGGTTGTTGGGTCACTAATACTGAATAGGTGCCTTGTTGCAAGCCGGTAATTAACGGATTGGTCTTACCATTGCTCCACAGGTATTCAAACGTTAGGGCTCCGGTCACTGTAAGTGTAATGCTACCATTACTGTCGCCCCAGCAACTTACGTCATTGATGCTCTCATATAGTGTAAAGTTAGGAACGATAACTTCCATCTCTGCCGATGTGGTGTTTTTACATCCATTGGTATCAATAGCGGTAAAAACGATTGTGGCCTTTCCCGGAGCGATGGTAGTGGCTGTGCTGGACGCACTGTCTATTGTGACGATTGATGGGTTGAGGCTGTACCATCCTCCGGTATTAAAAGGCTGTGTGGCAAGAATAGCTGTAGCGTTTGCGCAATACGGACCTGTATTAGTTATGGTGCCCGCGTCAGGCAACGGATTTACATATATCGGTGCTTTTGCCTTTGATGCGCAGAAGGCAGCAGTGATCGTATAAATGACCGTGTCAGACCCTGTGGAGATACCTCGGGCGTTTCCTGCTATCACTGATATTCCGGTGCCCGAGGCAGACCATGTGCCCCCGGGTATGGAAGGTGTGATCACAACACTATCGCCGATACAAATAGCATCGGGACCCGAAAGTGTACCTGGGTCGGGTGGTGGAATTACGTTAATAACAGCCGTATCACGGCATCCGCCGCCCAACGAATAAGTGACGAGGCAGGTACCCAACTGTTTGCCCGACAATATGCCGGTGACAGGTGTTATAGCTGCCACAGCAGTATCTCCGCTGATCCAGTTTCCCCCGGCACCTGCATTCGAAAGAGTTGTGCTGTTCCCTATACAAACGGTCAATTGCCCGGTGATAGGTGGTATCGAATTATTCACGGTTACCGTAGTTGTTGCGATACAGCCATTGACATTGTAAGAAATTGTTGCCGTGCCTACCACTATGCCGGTCGCTGTGCCTAGGTTGTCGACTTTTACGATCGTTGTGTCTGAACTATTCCAGATGCCTCCGCCCAGCGTATTGGTAAGCAGCGTGGTGGATGCGCTGCAAATGTCTTTGTCTCCACCAATAGCTGCCGGCATAGCAAATACCGTCACGGTAACTGTTGAAAAACAGATACCGGCTTTATAAGTAATTGTCACCGTTCCAGCCCCTACACCTGTAACCGTTCCCAAAGAATTGATGGTTGCAACGGACGTGTTTCCGCTTATCCAGCTTCCTCCCGCCATGGTGTTGCTGAGCACAGTGGTTGCTCCTGCGCAAACGGTGTATGTTCCACCAATGGCTGGCGGAGTATTCTGTACGGTTACGGTTCTTTCCACCTGACATCCCAGTGCTTTATAGGATATGGTAGCTGTACCTGCAGCGAGAGCATTTGCAAGGCCCGGTACCGAGGAGAAACTCAATTTTAGCGCATCGCTGCTATTCCACATTCCGCCGCTTGTAGCGCTCGAGAATGTAGTCGAGGTCCCGGTACATAAAATGGTATCGCCGCTAATGGGTGCAATAAATGGCACTACGATGTCAGTGTCTTTCACGCCGACACACCCCCAGCCATTTCTTGACTCCAGATGAATGGCATAGGTGCCCGGCGATGAAAACATGTGCATCGGTGAGGGAGTGGTGCTCGTGAGAGCATCGTACACCCAGGTACGCGATACGATGGGCGAGAAATACGTTTTGGATGAGTCGATAAGTGAAAAGTAAATTCCCGGGCATATTGTATCGGGCGAAGTGACAAGTTTCGCCACCACCGCACTCACTTTAATGGTGTCGGTGCCGATGTTTGAAGCTACGCAACCGGCGTTGTCGCTAAGGATCAATTTGGGTACGTATGCCCCCGGCGTAGTGTACACGTGGCTAATGGTATCACTGCCTGATGTAGTAACGATGACCCCATCGGCAAAATCCCATGTGATACTCGGAACTTTCTCCAAAGATGATGTGAAGTGCACGTTCATCGGGCTGCAGCCGGTCTTTGGGGTGTAGGTAAAGCCTCCTGGGTATCCATAGGCCTTCATCGTTCGCGTGGCAGTATCCTTACAACCCCATGTATTGGTAACGATCAACTGTGCAGTGTAAATTCCCGCAACCGTATAGTTGTTGGTAGGAGAGGGTACCACTGACTCGTGCCCGTCCCCAAATTTCCACGAATAAGTAGATGCGCCGGTACTGCCGTTATAAAACTGTGCAAGGAAAGGAACGCATACAGAAACGGAGTCAACAACGGTGAACCGCGCCGTTGGTTTTGTAGTGGTGATATAATTGATGAATGTGGTGGTGGCTGTGCAGCCGTGCGAGTCGGTGACCGTGAGAGAAACATCGTATCGTCCGGTGTCATTGTAAGCGTGGGTCGGTGTTGTGAGCAACGACGTATCCCCGTCTCCGAACTGCCACTTGCAGGTAACGAGATCGAGTGTCGTATTATTAAACGATACAGGTACGCCAACGCACGGGTGAGTCAGCGACGCGTTGAAATTAGGGTTGGCATTCAATACAGTGATGACCCCTGTGATCGTGTCACTGCAGTTGATATTGTTCGTGACTACTTCAGTCACCGTATAAGTTCCGACCGCAGTGTACGTATGGCTGAACGTTGAAGATGTTGTTAAAGCTGTGTCGCCGTCGCCAAAGTCCCACCGGTACGTTGATGCAGTAAGACCGATTACCTGTCTACTGGTGTCCGTAAACGTGACAGAGAACGGAACACAACCCTGAGGTACCGATGGCTTAAACCCGGCAATAGGTTTGCCCAGCACTACATAGTTCAGCTTTCTGATCGTGTCCAGGCAATTGTTGTCATCCCACGAGACCATAGTGACATCGTAACGCCCCGGCAGCGAAAACCCATGTTTATAGATCCTTTCGTTGGAGTAAGGTGTTGAAGTTGATTCAATCATCCACTTGAACGACAATCTTGCCCCGGTTGTGTCCAGGGCTTGCAGGACAACTGTGTCGGGTTCGCATAGTTGTGTTGTGGTAAAAGCGGTAAAATCGGGGTGTGGATCGACCACGGTTATTGTGTCCCGTCTTCGGTCTACACAACCCGCAACTGTGTTACGGGCGACCAATTCAATGGGATATTGTCCCTTGGATGCATACGTATGAGCGGGGTAGGCTGCACTTGACGAATCGCCGTCTCCGAAATACCACGTTCGGACGTCGTTGCCTAATGAAGAGTCAAAGAACAACACCTGACGGTCAATAGGGCAATTGAACTTGTAATATAATACTGCCTTTGGGGAGTCAATTAATACATAGTCGCGCCTGATGAAAGTGTCACCGCAACACCCGTAGAAACATGGGGTAAGGGTGACAGTGAATTCGCCGGGCAAGGTATAGGGACGCTTTTTGATGACCGTATCTGTAAATGTTAGGAAATCGCCGAAGTCCCAAACAAAGGAATCGACGACACCCGAGGTTACGCTTGCGGTGAAGGTGATCGTGTCCTCGCGGCACGCATGCAATGGCGCAGCGGTGAACGTAGCTGCCGGTACATTTCCAACAAGTATGTCGATCGAGTCTTTTACAACACAGTTGTTTCTTGTGTATAGGGTGGCATAGACCCTATATATGCCTGTATCGGTGTAGGTGTAGCTGGTGGTGGCCCCAGTAGCGGTTGCACCGGGTGTGCCCATTGCCCACTTGATAGAGTCTACCGGGTAGGGATAAGGTGATACCACCCCCGTTGGTTTAGTGGTGAAGTTGGCGGTAGCAAAGTTCACGGTTAGTGGCACACATCCGCGATCACGATCAACCGAGATATCGAAAACATGATCATATAGTGTGTCTTTTACCCTGATGGTGTCCCTGCACCCGTAAACGGGATGGACCTTTATCATCATTATGTCAACAATGCTATCGGCCGCGAAGGTGTGAATATAGGCTGATCCGGTTCTGAGGTACGCGTTCTCGAACCACCAGGTAACGTTTGTACCGGGTGGCGCAGTTGACGTGAACGTTACACTGACCGGGGATGCACAGGGTTGGGCCGGTGTTGTGGTGAATGACCCGGCAGGGCCGGGTATCACATGCATAACTTGCGTCAACGTGTCAATACAGGGACTGAAGCCGGTGATCAGTTTTACCTGGTAGGTGCCGGCAACCGAGTAGGTATGTTCAGCATTGACAGTGGTTGCTGATGCACCATCGCCAAACAGCCACTGCCTGTAGGTGTGGGCGCTACTGGTGTTGGTGAATGATACAGGCGCATTCACACATGCCGTGTCGGTGAATGTGAAACCTGATGTCACACTACCCACCGTTACCGTTCCGCCAACAGCGCTATCGGGGCAGCCGTGCACATCTGTAACTTTCAGCAGAACGCTATATGTGCCGTTGGTGGAGTAGCTGTGCGAAGGACTTGCAGCGGTTGACGTACTGTTATCGCCGAAACGCCACAGATAGGTGAGCGGTGCCGAGCCTGTTGATGTATTAGTAAAAGCTACGGACGCAGGTGGGTCGCATACTGTTGTCTTGTTTTGGGTGAAGCTGATAGCCGGTGGGGTATATACATGTATGAGGGTGGTTTTGGTGAGTGTGGTGGTGCAGCCATTGGAGTTGGTAACCGACAGGGCCACATTATAATAGCCTGGCAGCATGTAGGTATGAGTTACGGGGCCCACCAACGCAGTATCACCATCGCCAAGAGTCCATTTGATAGTGGCGGGGCCGGATGCTCCATTGGTACTTGTATTGGAGAACGTTACCGTCTTGCCGGGGCAAATTGCAGTATCACTTGTTGTGAAGTTCACTGTGGGATTGGCGTAGACGGTTATCGTTCGTGTACTGCTATTGGACAGTGCGCCGCTGGTGACGGTGAGTGTAACGACATGGACACCGGCAGTGAGAAAGCTGGACGATGCAGTGTACCCCGTGACCGGAGATCCTGTTCCGAAGTTCCAGGAGTAGGTGCACCCGCTGCATGGTGCATCGTTTGGGGTGAAGTTGACGACCAAGGGGGCGCATCCGGCTACTTTGTCTGCTGAAAATACAGATGAGATCGCAGATGCCTGGAATGAAACCAGCACTGAAAGCAATACACCGATCAACCGGAATCTCCGTTCAAAGGCATATACCACCAGCCGGCGGACAGAGCCTAGAATGAAGTGTGTTGCGGGTGTCATTTTTCCTGGTTTTCCCCTCTATTCTAAAGACGGGTTTACAATATACAATTTAACTCGCATGTAAAAAAGCATATCCGGATTCCCAGGCTTTTCAGCTGATTGCGGATGGTGATTTTTTACTTAAAATATAAACAGAAAGGCAATAAAATTACCTTTCTGTTCAATCGTGTATTAGTCGCTTGAGATCAAAAAATATATCAGCGCACTTCACCGCCATTGTCGGCAATGGTGACAGGCGATGCGAACACCAAACCGCCGTCAAGGTTCTGAGCCATCAGGATCATTCCCTTACTTTCGATGCCCTTCATTTTGCGGGGTGCGAGGTTGGCTACAACTGTTACTTGTTTACCCACTATGTCCTCGGGTTTGAAGTGTTGGGCAATGCCGGACAGAACGGTGCGTTTCTCATAACCGAGGTCCAGTTCCAATTTGAGGAGCTTGTCGGCTTTTTCTACTTTTTCGGCACTGAGGATCGTAGCGACGCGCAGGTCAATCTTAGCGAAATCGTCAATCGTGATCTCCGGTTTGGGAGGTAAGTATGCCGGTACCTCTGTTGTAGCAGCCTCCGCAGGTTGTTGTGCGGTGGCGTTGCCTGAATTATCGTTGGTCATTGTTGCTTTTTTTAGATTGTCATGCAATTTCTCTACCTGCGCAGCCACTTCGGCGTCCTCGATCTTGCGGAACAGCAGTTCCGGTGCAGGCAGCGGGTATCCTGATTTGAGCAGGTCGATACGGCCTGCATTTTCCCATTCCAGCATACGATCCACCACCTTCATCATACCGCACATTTTTTTAGATGTGAATGGCAGGAAGGGATTGGCGAGGATGGCCAGATTTGCCGTAAGCTGCAGGCACAGGTGCAGGCAGTTGTCGATGAGTTTCTGATCTTCGGGTTTCGCATCAAGGGTTTTCGCAACGATCCAGGGCTGTTTGTCCTGCATGTACTTATTGGCCTTGCGAGCCAGGTCTATCACTTCAAAAAGTCCATCCCTGAATTTGTAGCCTTCGAGGCACGCCTCTACTTTTTGAGCAGCACCTTTGATCTCGGCGATGAGTGCGCGGTCGGTATCGTCCATCACGTCTTCGTGCAGTTTTGGTACACGGCCGCCGCAAAGCTTGTGCATCAATACAAATGCGCGGTTGACGAAGTTGCCAAAGACAGAAACCAGCTCATTATTGATACGGTCCTGAAAATCTTTCCATGTAAAGTCGTTATCCTTTGATTCCGGCGCGTTGGCACACAGTACATAACGCAGCATATCCTGTTGGCCGGGGAAGTCCTTTACATATTCATCGACCCAAACAGCCCAGTTTCTTGAGGTAGATACTTTTTGCCCTTCGATGTTGAGGAATTCGTTGGCCGGTACATTGTCCGGAAGTACGAATCCACCATGCGCCTTCAACATAGAAGGGAATATGATGCAATGGAATACTATGTTGTCCTTGCCTATAAAGTGAACCAGCTTGGTGTCTTCGCTGCACCAATAGTCGGCCCACTGAGAGGTGAGTTCTTTGGTGGCGCTGATATATCCTATCGGTGCGTCAAACCACACATACAGGACTTTTCCGTCGGCACCGGGCAGGGGAACGGGTACCCCCCAGTTGCTGTCGCGGGTCATGGCACGTGCCTGCAGACCACTGTCTATCCAGCTTTTGCACTGTCCATATACGTTCGACTTCCAGCTATCCTTTTTGCCTTCTACGATCCATTCGTTCAGCCAGCCCTCATATTTATCGAGCGGGAAGTACCAGTGTTTGGTCGTTTTCTTGACTAACGGGGCACTGCTTAGTGCGCTACGAGGGTCGATCAGTTGCTCGGGAGAGAGGGTAGATCCACATTTTTCGCACTGGTCGCCATAGGCATTGGGATTGCTGCACACCGGGCAGGTACCCACTATGTAACGGTCGGCCAGGAAGGTGTTCTTTTCCTCGTCGTAGTACTGTTCGGTCTCGCGCTCTTCGAAAACACCATCATCATATAGCTTTTTGAAGAAAGCCTGAGAAGTTTCGTGATGTGTTTTGTTGGAAGTGCGGGAGTAGATATCGAAGGAAATGCCCATATCTGCGAAGCTGTCGCGGATAATGGCATTGTACCTATCCACCACGTCTTGCGGGGTCACGCCTTCTTTCATAGCCCGGATGGTGATGGGCACACCGTGTTCGTCGCTGCCGCAAACAAACTTCACGTCTCTTTTTTGCGCGCGTTGGTACCTTGTATATATATCGGCCGGCAGGTAGCATCCTGCGAGGTGGCCTATGTGCACCGGCCCGTTGGCATAGGGTAGTGCTGCTGTGATCAATATCCGTTTGTATTCCATTTCAGGCTGCAAGATAATTAATAGCAGCGATTGGGAATTGGGAATCATTGCTGTCCGGGGAAAAATTGACAATGACTAC
>JAEUVY010000107.1 GCA_016786565.1 Flavipsychrobacter sp. | reverse complement strand
AACATTATCCTGTTGTGACATTCTAGCTAAAATGTTCTCCGCTCTCGTTGACAGTTTTTCCTTCATTATTTGGAAAGCTTGTTTCACAAGCATTTTACCGAATTCATCTAATTTGCTAAACTTGTCTGGGATAGATGAGCGGTCGTCCTTCATTTGGTGTTGTTCCCTCTTTAAATAGCTTTGACAAACTTCGGTCAGTTCATTGTTAGCTTTTCTGCCAACTCCCTGTATCAACGAGAAGTCTCTATTGGCTTTGTAGTGGTCTAACAACATAGATGTAGTAGTGATACCACTTCTCATGCACGCTCCATACGCTCGTTTAGATATGAACGAATAGTTATATAATTCGAGTAGGGTTGTACTTCTATTAATCTCCTCCATGTGTGACAATCATACTAATGTTAGCTCTAAGTTACTATGATTTACTATACCTTCTGTTTGTTATATATGATTATGTGTGTAATATGAAAACACCCTATCTTTTCACTTAGAGCCAATATATTTTAGAGCCGACATGATTGCGCCTACTGGTTTATCATTTTGCAAACTATTGGAAACTTTGACAAAAAGTTTCTCATTTTTTCGCAAACCCGGTGGCAACTTTCATTACTAAGTAAAAAGTACCATATACCGCTGGCTTCATATCATACCTACAAAACGTACTATCATAAAACTATCTTTTCCCGGTTATGGCGCACGGTTGTAACTTGTATAGTGGTTCAGGAAATCGGAGCGATACGGCTTGTATGATAATTTTATTTCACTTCTCACTTGGGAAGCGAATGAGAAGAAGTGGGAAGTTTTTGCGCAGTTTTTGGGAAGTGGATTTGCGCAGACAAGAGCCCTTTTCATTGATAATCAATGATGATCAATAAAAAGCTGCGCAGAAAAAAATTTTTCTGCGCACTGAGAAGTTCGCCAGTCTGCACACTCTTTTTAACCTTTACTCAATTGCCCTATTCACTACCTTTGTTGCATGAATACAGATAGTAAACTGAGGAAACTGCTGAATGAGCGTATTTTGATCATCGATGGTGCCATGGGTACCATGATACAACGCTACAAATTGAACGAGGCCGATTACCGCGGCGACCGTTTCAAAGACTGGCATACCGATGTGAAAGGAAATAACGACCTGCTCTGTATCACCCGCCCCGACATCATCAAGGCGATCCATAAAGAATACCTTGCCGCCGGGGCCAACATCATCGAGACCAACACCTTCAACGGTCAGCGTGTATCTATGGCAGATTATGACATGCAACACCTGTCTGCCGAGATAAATGCCGCTGCCGCTCGCGTAGCTCGCGAGGCCATTGAAGAATATGGCCGCGAGACCGGAACCGATGTGAGCGACCGCTTTGTAGCCGGCGCCATAGGGCCTATGAATAAAACACTGTCTCTGTCGCCCGATGTGAACAACCCGGGTTACCGCGCCATCACTTTCGACGAAGTAGCCGATGCCTACTACGAACAGATCCAGGCGCTGGTAGAGAACGGCACCGACATATTGCTTATCGAAACGATCTTCGATACGCTGAATGCCAAGGCCGCTATCTATGCGGTGAACAAATACTTCCGCGATACCAACCGCGAAAAACTTCCGGTTATGATCTCCGGCACCATCACCGATGCCTCAGGTCGCACCCTCAGCGGACAAACGCTGGAAGCATTCTATATTTCGGTGATGCATGCCAACCCCATCAGCATCGGACTCAACTGCGCGCTGGGAGCTGCCGAGATGCGCCCGCACGTAGAAGAACTGTCTGACCTGGCAGCCTGCTACGTGAGTGCATACCCCAACGCCGGCCTGCCAAATGCAATGGGCGAATATGACGAAACGCCCGAACAGACCGCAGCCATTGTGGCCGAGTGGGCTAAGGAAGGTTGGGTAAATATGCTGGGCGGCTGCTGCGGCACCACTCCGCCACACATCGCCGCCATCGCGAAAGCGGTAAAAGGCATTGCGCCTCGTCCGCTGCCGGTACTTGCCGAACTATAATTCCGTTGCTGTTATGTTGTACCGCCTGTCTCTGCCAACCCTGTTCTTTCTGTGCACCGCTCTTTTGGGTGCCTCCCACAGCACATGGGCTACAGTGAAACTTAGCGGCAGCATAGCCAACAAAGTCAGCGACAGTATTTCGGTATCGTTCAGCAGCAACAAACTGGCATACTACCCGCAAGACCATTTTGCCCGCCCCGATGGGCGTGGCCGGTTCGCAATGGAATTTCCGTTTCCCTCCGGCATGTATATACAGGTCGAGATACGGCATGGACGCCACATATGCGAGGTCATGCTGCACGATGGCGATAGCCTGGTGTTACAGGTAGATACAAAACGCTTCGATAGCAGCTTACGCTTCTCGGGTCGTGGGGCTGATGTGCAGAATTTTGTGGCACAGCACACATTGGCGCGTGGCCGCATCAACCAATACAATACGCGCCTGCGCAACCATGTGGGTCTGGCCCCCGATGCCTACCTGGCCGCAATAGAAAAAGAGAAAAAGGACGAGTTCGATTTCACCAACAGCCACCGCACCGGTTTGCCGGAAAATTTCATCTCGTTCTGGAACGCGCACTTCACGTATTTCAATTATTTCTTCCTGCAGCAATACCCGCAGATGCACGAGATATTTGTGAAGAACCGGTACACCGATACAATACCCGATGCGAACTACGCGGTCATAAAAGAGCTGCCCGTCCGCTTCAACGACAAGCTCATTCATGTTCCGGCATATCTTTTATATCTGTCCGGTATTTTCGAGAGTAAACTGAAAGCTGCCGGATATGCACAACCACTGAGCGCCGGCAACAACGCTTCACTCTTTCTCGATAGTGTGAACATCCTTGCAGCACAACAGATGCCGCCAAAGAGTACCGAGTATTTTTTCGCGCAGAGCCTCTATGGCCGGGCCCGCAACCAACCTATTGAACGTACTCGTGCACAACACGCTGCTTTCAAAAAACGCTGGCCTGCAAGCGAGTATGCTGAAATGGTAGATAAGCAGGTGGCACTTGCTGAGCGCCTTTCGCCGGGTCAGCCCGCACCCGATCTCGATATCACCATGGCCGATGGCGCTCACAAAAAACTCAGCGAGCTCAAGGGCAAGGTTGTCTACCTCAGCTTCTGGTCGGCAAAGGTGAAACAAACTGTTGGCCTCATGCGCGCTGATAAAAAGATACGCGAGGTATTTGTAAACAAACCTGTTGAGTTTGTGTACGTGAGTATAGACGATGACTCGACAGGTGCAAAAGGTGTTTTGGAACAACTGAAGCTGGAAGGCAATTTTGTTTGGACGTCAGGAAACTGGTATTCGCCCGAAGCGCAGGCATACGGTGTGCAAGGTCTGCCGGCACATTATCTCATTGACACCAACGGCAACTTTGCAGTGCAGAACCCACCCAACGCCATGCAGAAGACGGAGCTGATTGTAGCTATATCAAAACTTTACTGATACTCTTATCAGGCAAGTTTTTTCACCGCGTTCAGAAACGCTTCAATGTCTTGCTCAGCTGTGTCCCAGGCACACATCAGACGCACCTCGTGAGTGCTTTCTTTCCACACATAGAACGGAAAGTGCTCCTGCAGCGGATCGTACCAATGGCGCGGTATCTCGGCAAATATGGCGTTAGCCTGCGTCGGTCTGGTAATGGTCACTCCCGGAATGACGGCCAGCCCCGCATGAAGCTTTTGCGCCATCGCGTTGGCATGACCTGCGGTGGTTTTCCAAAGTTCCGTGCGCAGCATGGCGTCAAACTGTGCCGCTATGAAACGGGTCTTGGAGGCAAGTTGCATCACCTGCTTGTGTTTGAAGGCAATATGTTTTGCCAGGTCTTTATTGAAGACCACAACCGCCTCGCCAAACATCATACCGGCCTTGGTGCCACCAAGCGACAGTATGTCTACTCCGGCAGCCGAGCTTATATCGGCAAGGCTGCAACCCAAAGAAGCGGCAGCATTGAAGAAGCGCGAGCCGTCCATATGAAGGTACAGTCCATGCTCACGACACAACGCCGAGATCGCTTTGATCTCATCGGGTGTATAGATGGTGCCGTATTCGGTGGCCTGTGTTATGGACAGCAGTGTGGCCTGTGCATAGTGCACATCACCCTGGCGAATGAGCCGGGTTTTTATTGTCTCTACATCCAGCTTGCCGTGGTCGTTTGCAGAGAGCGGGAAGAAGCGACAACCGGTGAAGGTTTCCGGTGCTGAAGATTCATCGCAGTATATATGGGATGTATCGGCGCAGAGTATGGCGTTGTATGATTGGGTGGCGCTGCTGATGCTGAGTACATTGGCACCCGTACCGTTGAACACAAAGAACACCTGTGCTTCGGCACCAAACAGTTCGCGGAACAGTTGTGTGGCGCGGGCAGTTATTTCATCGGCACCGTAAGAACGGGCATGAGCTGTGTTGGCTGCTGCCAGCGCATCCATGATCTGTGGCAATACTCCTGCATAATTGTCGCTTGCGAAACTCTTCATCGGTTGGTTATTTGCGGCTAAAATTAGTTGATTTCCGTACTTTAGTGTGGATAACAAAAATAAGCCACAATATGACCCGGATACTGTTGCCTGTATTGTTATTATTATCGGTCTGTTGCTGCGGACAGCGAACCGTTACGATGAACAGGTTGTGGGAGGAACCCCAGGTGCATGTTGCTTTTCAGGGATATATCATTTCCTTCCGCATAAAAGATATTGACAAAGCATTGCTGTTACTTGCCGAGACCGGAGACTCTACATACGGGCTTAGCTCTCGTCTTGATACGTCCGGAAGATATGAACTGGAACTGTATCCTGCCATAAGGAACCAATACCGCACCCGGCTGGAGCCCTTGCTGCAAAGGGGTGTAGGTGCTTTTCTTATTTTATCGGGCCGGGCAGAGATCAGGAATCCGAAACATAAAAAGGTACCATCTGTTACTGCCGACATAACAGATGGTACCCGCGATGAGCCCACCATGCTGGTAAACTTCTACGATCCCAAAACCAACCGCCTGCTATTTATGGGTCGTATGGCCACGGCTATGTATAACAAAGACCTGGGGCTGGATTGAGTGTAATATATGTAACACTATATACCTATAAAACTAATGATCGATCTATTCACATACAATATTACCGGGACCGGTTGGGCTGAAATGACGTTGGGTACTGAGTCAAACCACTTCTGTATTCCATTCTCCTATTCTTCTGAACCCCTGCCTGAATTATTGACTTCTTTATTGAAACTTCTGAACTGTGAAAGTCGGTTTGAATGGATAGTATTCGATTGCGAAAATAGAAGCGAGTACTCTTTACTGATGTCGCTCATTAATTATAACATCATCAAAATAGACATTATTGAAGACGCCTATTTTACAGTGTTTGAACCAGACCTAAGTGAGGCCACACCAAAAACAGTTTTCACGATATATGATCACATTGATTCCTTTACAGAATATGTATTGAAGGAATTGAGGAAATACACTTCACCTGATCTATCGAAATTCTATTTAGAAAAATGGACCAGACCATTTCCGTTCAAAGAGTTTTCAGACCTGGAAGACAATATCAAAACAAAGCGCGACTAAAGTTAAAAAAGCAGCTACAACAACGTGTAACTGCTTTTCTGCTCTTGAGTGCGGGTGGAGGGACTCGAACCCCCAAGCCTCGCAGCACCAGATCCTAAGTCTGGCGTGTCTACCAATTTCACCACACCCGCATTTGGGACTGCAAATGTAGTTAAATGAATGAGAAAACACCGAATTTTTGGTTTTTGTTAGTTACTCTGGCTTTGCCAACGGTTTATTCACAATTATCGTTTGCTTTTTCAACAATTGGCCGGAGACGACGCAAAAAGTTACATTACCATTATCTTATTGTTAGATAACCCTTAATTGCTGTTGGTAAGTGTGCACTTACTGGAGAGTAACTAACACCCAGGTAGGGGTAACTATATTCCGGAGATTGAGGGCAGGGAAAATTTTTAGTTTATTAGACCTAATCCACAGCTTGCTACGATATACACCTACCAGTATTTTCCAACAGCGATGTTTATTCACAATCCACATCAATACTGTGAGATAGGCTATTTTACTGCATTCTAACGTGTTGAAAACCATAGAGTGCTATGTGTATAAACTCAACTTCTCATAATTGCAATAGGGATAACCCTCATTATTCCCCTAATTCACCCCCGTAATAGTAATAGTCCTTTTTTTAAAAAAATTTTGATTTACTATTATTACAGATGTGGAAATTGTGAAGTGGTACGGAATTTGTGTTCTAATTTTGTTGTTATTTCATTCTTTAGAACTGTAGCATGAATCAGACGTTGGAAGAAGTGGGTTATCTTGATATTGAAGTAGATCCTACACTGGATCTTTTTGCTGAGATAGAAAAACTAAAGAAGGAAAAGAACGCTGTTATCCTGGCACATTATTATCAGGAACCGGATATTCAGGATATAGCAGATTACATAGGTGACAGTTTGGGGTTGGCCAGAAGTGCTGCGAAGACCGATGCCGATATTATAGTTTTTGCCGGTGTTCACTTTATGGCAGAGACTGCAAAAATCCTTAATCCAACCAAGAAGGTTTTGATACCTGATCTTAAAGCTGGTTGTTCATTAAGTGATAGTTGTCCACCAGATCTTTTCAGGAAGTTCAAGGAACAACATCCTGACCATACTATTATTTCCTATATCAATTGTTCTGCTGGTATTAAGGCTTTGAGTGATATTATTTGCACTTCTTCTAATGCGAAGGATATTGTGGATAGTTTGCCCATAGATGAAAAGATAATATTTGCTCCTGATAAGAATCTGGGCGCCTACATTAATAAGGTTACCGGCCGTGATATGTTGTTGTGGAACGGAACATGTATGGTACACGAGTTGTTTTCTCTGGAGAAGATAACGAAGCTGAAAACAAGGCATCCTGAGGCAAAATTGATAGCTCACCCTGAATGTGAGGAGGCGGTGCTGAGAATTGCTGATTTTGTGGGTAGCACTACCGCATTGCTTGAATATACACAAAAGGATAGTTGCGATACGTTTATAGTTGCTACCGAATCGGGCATATTACATAAAATGATTCAGGGTTCACCTTCCAAGACTTTCATTGCCGCGCCGCCCGACAATGCCTGTGCCTGCAACGATTGTCCGCATATGAAACGCAATACTTTAGAGAAGATCTATGTGTGTCTGAAGTATGAACAACCAGAAATTCTGATGGAAGAATCTTTGAGGTTGGCAGCAAAGAAACCAATGGACAGAATGCTTGAGATAAGTAAATAGTTTTCAAAGAAGTAGGATAGATAAAAGATAGGATTTGATTATACCCCCAATTGAGTTAATTTTTGTTTATTTTATAAAATAGTCCTAAATTGTCGAACTAAAATAAAAAAAATATCTTTTTATGAAGCAAATGATTACACTTAAAAATCTATTACTGGCATCATGCATTGCTGGTGCGGGTGTTGCTAATGGCCAGATCCAACCGTTGGCATTTGGTTCAAGGACACTTATCAGCGGTGCTACTGCCGAGTCGAACTGGTACGCTGATTATGTGGGTTTGAGGTTTGTGGTAAACAGTCCGGCTGCTGTTGCAGGTCCGAAAGTGTATACACACCCAGGTACAGGTACAACACCATGGGGTGCTACTGTTACTACTCCTATCATCAACACGCAGATCGTTATGCCACCATTGGGTGGTGACACACTTGCGGGCTCTTCTATGGTTGCAGGTTCTATGACCGGCAAAATAGGTTATGTGTACCGTGGTGGTGGTATCGAGTTCGTTTGTAAGGCACTGAATGTGCAGGCTGGTGGCGCTGTTGCATGCGTTATCGTTAATAACCAGAACGGTGGTCCTATAGGTATGGGTGCTGGTTCTGTTTGCTCTGCTCCCGGTGTTACTATCCCGGTGTTCATGATCTCTAAAGAAGAGGGTGATGTTATCACCGGTCTTTACCGTGCAGGCGACACGGCTCGTTTCACAATTACTCCATGGGGTCTTGGTATGGCAAACGATCTGGGTTTTGTTCCGGGTGGTGTTGCTAACTGGCACAACTATGCAATTCCATCAAATCAGCTTGGTTCATCAGGCAATCCGTTTGCTTACAAGATGGTTGATGGTGCATTTATTGCCAACTATGGTACAAACGACGTTTCTGGTGTTAATGTAACTGCATCTACTGCTTTCACTCCGAGTGGTTCTTCTACGCCGTCTGTGCAGCACACAAGCACGGTAACGCTTACTTCATTCCCTCAGCTTGACTCGATCTATGCTATGTACCCTTCAACCGGTGAGTATGATCTGTCAGCTTCGGGAACAGGTAGGTTTGATGTTACATACAACATCTCACACTCTGCTACTGACGCATATCCTGCTGATAACAGCATGACCAGCTCTTTCTACGTTACAGACAGTCTGTATTCAAAAGGCCGTTACGATTTCGCTAACAACACTCCGGTTCGTACAATAGGTCTTTCTTACAGCAGCACTGATCCTTTCATTTGGGGTCCTATGTACTTCGTTAAGAATGGCGGTACTTCTATTTCTCGCGTTCAATACTCTCTGTCTACAAATGCAGGTGGTGTTCTTGGTACTCCAACAAACATCTACCTGTTCAAATGGGTAGATGGTTCTAACGGACAGCCTTCTGACAGCGTTCTGCAGAATGGTGAACTGGAGCTGGTTTCTCTTGGTAACCACGCTTATGATGGTGTTAATGACACATCAGGTGCTTCACTTAACTTCAGCAAAATGGGAGATCCTGCAACCGGTAATCCTAAAACGATCATGTTGGAAGCTAATACATGGTATTACCTGGCTGTAGAAGTACCTGTTAGTCACTTCCTTGGTACTGATGGTATCATGCACCCACTTCCACGCATTTATGGCCGGGCGCTCGGTTCAGGTGCAGGTATCCTCGATTATTCAAACATGGTGCAGACTTCAGTTGATGATATCTCTGCTAGTCCTACACAGGGTAACATACCTGTTCCAAGCACATTCAGCAACTTCATTGGTACAGTTGACTCTTTCAACTTTGCTAACACAAGGGGTATCATTCCGGCAGTTGCAATGATCGCTAACAACAACCCATCAGTTGACGCGGTTTATGAAACAGGCAAGGTTGACACTAAAGTTGAGTTGTTCCCTAACCCTGCGAAAGAATACGTTCACGTAAATCTTTCTATGGAAGAGACATCTAAAACTGTTACTTATACTATCATTGATGGTCTTGGCCGTTACGTGAGCAAAGAAGTTCACAACAACGTTAAGAACGAAGATTTCAACCTGAACACCAGCAAGCTGGCTGCGGGCAATTATTTCCTCGTGATCAACACTGATACGAAAGCGCTTTCAAGGAAGTTCGTGATCATTAAGTAATCAATACTTCTTTTTAATTGAAAGGGCTCAGTCAAACGACTGAGCCCTTTTTGTTTTGGGTTGCTTTTGTATTCTTTTTTGTTTATATTTTTATTTATTATTTTATTTTAATATTAGCTGCCTTTTTAGTTTTCTGATGTTTGTTTAAATTGGCGAGATTTGGCTTTTATATTTTATGCAGGCAGCTTTATTTAATGTCCTGTGTTGGTGCAACTAATGCTGTTTTACAGGCAGCTTTATTGACTTTTTACAATTCCTTTTTGTTTCGAGGGTAACAGTAAAACCCGCTGGTTATGTAGTAGTTTTTTGGATGAATGTTGTTTCACAGGAAACAGGATGTTTCTACGAATCCGGTTCGTTGTTAGTTCAATAATATTATCCTTGATGAGGTTGTACTGAAGCTGGTGAGTTTTGTTCCACAAGCAATGAAGTGGATGTTTTTACGAATCTTGTTTGTTGTTAGTTGAATAGTATAACCTTGGTTGGGTTGTAGTGAAACTGATAAATGTTGTTCCACGGACAATGTAGTAGATGATGCTATGGATCCAATCTGTTGCGAGTGGAACAATACTGCCCGGTTGATTTATAACGAATGTTATTAGTGGTGTTCCACAATAGTGGAAGAGGTAATTGGTATTTGATGAATCAATGGTTGTTGCTGGTGTGTGAGTTGTTTTGGGTTGGTCAGTCATTCCGGTGAGGCAGACAAATGGTATTCGTCCCGATCAGGTAAAATCATTATTGTTGGGTAAGTACAGTTTGAAGCAGATACAGCTTGTCTGTTTGCTTTGGATATTATAGTACTGGTAGGCCTATGGTGTCTGTTGTTGAGGGAAGTGAATGCTTAGTAATACGAATGTTAGTCGGACGAAAAAGGGCTATAATAAAAGAGGTACTATCACTACTTGATACGGTAACCGATTCCCAGGTTGATACCAACTGGCTTGATGCCGTTTTCCGGTAGGATGTGGATGGATTGAGTGATCTGCAGATCAGGTGTTACGTCGTAGATCAATCCTTGTGTAAAGATGATGTTCAGGTATTTGACCTCATTGGAGAGAAGGGGATTGTTGATAGCGTCTCTTTCGGAAATATCAGATAAGCCTTTGTTGTTGATGTTGTATTGTACACCGGCACCGAAGTATGGGCGAAGTCTGGATCGCTCGCTGAGTAACTGGTATTGGATGTTGAGCGGGATACTTATTTTGCATGGTTCATTCATATTGAAGCATGCTACCTTGCCGTTGTTATTCAGTATCCTGTCAATGTCTTTGAAGCTAAGGCCGGTCTCCATTCTGAATCTTGACGTAAGTTTCATTCGGAGTAGAATGGTGTTGCATGTTTGTGCTGCTGCCCTTGTCTTTGGTGATAGGCTGACAGTTGTTGGTTTGTATATAGTATATACCTGGCGCTCGAATCCTATTGTTAGTTTGTGTTCGAGGTTCAGTGGTTTCATGCCGAAGTCGTAGCTATGCGCACGGCTACGTGTGAAGGGGAGTATTGCGAGGAGCAATACTACACTTACAAGTATTTGTATGTAGCCTGATTTGCGCATGTGTGTGTCTAACGCTACAAAGGTATAATATATTGTAGTACGATTTAACTATATTTTAGTTCCACGTGGAACTAAAATGATAAATAGTTTCTATACCAGTATACTGCAATCTTCATGCCAACACCATCGTATGTATAAATATTTAATTATTATAGGTGCTTCTGTAGGGGTATCTATGTATCTTTGCCGCTATGTTTCCAGAGTATGATGTAATAGTTGTTGGCGCCGGACATGCCGGTTGTGAAGCTGCCGCGGCGGCTGCCAACATGGGGTGCAAGGTAATGCTTGTGACGATGAACATGCAGACCATTGCCCAGATGAGTTGCAACCCGGCTATGGGTGGTATAGCCAAGGGTCAGATAGTAAGAGAGATAGATGCCCTTGGAGGGTATAGCGGTATTGTGAGCGACAAGAGTACCATCCAGTTCCGTATGCTGAACAAGTCTAAGGGACCAGGTATGTGGAGCCCCCGCTCGCAGAACGACAGGATGTTGTTCGCTACAACCTGGAGGGAGATGCTGGAGCAGACGCCGAATGTAGACTTCTGGCAGGACATGGTGAAAGGATTGATTGTTTCACGTGGAACAATTAAAGGAGTAGTAACCGGAATGGGGCAGGAGATAAGAGGAAAGGCGGTAGTGCTGACCAACGGTACCTTCCTGAACGGAGTGATCCACGTAGGGGAAAAGCAGTTTGGTGGAGGCAGAATGGGTGAAAAGGGAGCAACGGGTATCACAGAGCAGCTCGTGGAACTGGGTTTTGAGACTGCCAGACTAAAAACAGGCACTCCACCGCGTATAGATGGTAGAAGCCTGGACTACAGCAAGATGGAAGAGCAACATGGAGATGAGGAGGTAGTAGGCTTCTCTTACCTACCCGTGGAACGTGTAAAGGCAGAAAAACAACGCTGTTGCTGGATAACTTATACCAGTCCGGAGGTGCATGAGATACTAAAGACAGGTTTCGACCAGTCGCCTATGTACCAGGGAAGGATAAAAGGAAGCGGACCAAGGTATTGCCCGAGTATTGAAGACAAGATCAATCGGTTTGCAGAGCGAGACAGACATCAATTGTTTGTGGAACCGGAAGGATGGAATACCGTGGAGATATACGTGAACGGTTTCAGTACCTCCCTGCCCGAAGATGTACAGTATAAAGCACTGAAACTGGTGCCCGGTTTTGAGAACTGCAGGTTCTTCCGTCCGGGTTATGCCATTGAATACGATTATTTCCCACCAACACAGCTCAAATTCACCCTGGAGACCAAGTTGGTAAAGAACCTTTTCTTTGCCGGCCAGATAAATGGTACCACTGGATATGAGGAAGCGGCCTGCCAGGGATTGATGGCGGGTATCAATGCTGCAAGGGCTGTAAAGGAGGAAGAACCGGTTGTTTTGCAGCGTAGTGATGCCTATATAGGGGTGCTTATAGACGATCTGATCAATAAAGGAACGGATGAACCCTACCGAATGTTCACCAGCAGGGCAGAGTACCGAACCCTTTTAAGGCAGGATAATGCCGATTTCCGACTGACGGAACTGGGTGCAAGGATAGGTCTGGCATCAGAAGAAAGGCTGAACCTGATGCTGGAAAAGAAGAATAAGGTTGCTGAAGTGAAGAAAATACTGGCAGAATATGGAATATCTGGAGAGGAAGGCAATGCTTTCCTGAGGGAAAGTAACTCGGCTGAACTGACCGAAAGGACTAAAGCCCTGAAGATATTGCTGCGCCCGGGTATTGGTATCAAGGAAATGATAGCTGCTATTCCGGGTCTGGCTTCTAAAATAGGGACGGTAGATCCGCTGGTGCTGGAGCAGGTAGAGATTCAGGCCAAGTATGACGTTTATATAGAAAAGGAGCAAGAATTGGTATCAAAAATGGCTGCATTGGAGCATCTTACTATTCCTGAGACCTTTGATTATGACCGATTAACGGCAATGTCGGCGGAAGCAAGGCAGAAACTGAACAAAATTAAGCCGGCAACACTGGGCCAGGCAAGCAGGATAAGCGGCGTTAATCCGAGCGATGTGCAGATCCTGATGGTGTATATGGGCAGATAATAGCGGAAACAGAACCTGTAACAGAATATAGCATTCCCGATGATAGACCCTGCCATTCTTCATTATTGCAAATACCAAGAAAGATGCCACAGTGAGGTGCGTAACAAACTGTATGAGCTGGGATTTGGAAAAACTGATGTAGAATACCAGATATCGGAACTGATATCGGCCGGTGTGCTGAACGAAGAACGATTTGCAAGAGCTTTTGCGCGTGGAAAGTGGAGAATGCTGAAGTGGGGCAGGGTGAAAATAACGCAACAACTGAAAGCAAAGAAGGTTTCGGACTATTGTATCAAAAAGGGGCTGTCAGAAATAGATGGTGAAGAGTATGAGGCTATTTTGATGAAAATTGCCGAAAAGAAGGCAGAAGAGCTCAAAAAAGAACGCAATATTCGGGCTAAAATGGCTAAAATGCACCGATTTTTACTTCAGAAGGGCTACGAGCAGGACCTCGTAAAATATGCGCTGGAAATCGCCTTAAAACAAAATTAAATTACGTTAATTTATTCCACCACGTGGAACAAATTCTTTTCCACGTTAAAAATATATAAATGAGATAATATTACTATCTCAACCGACGGATTTTGTCGGTATGGTAGTATTTTTGCAGCAGTTCCCGACAACACAATAAATAATGAAGTTATATAATATAATTCTCCTCCTTTTCTGTTCACTGCAAACATATGCGCAGTACCAACCATATCCGGAAAGGGCAAAGGAATATGTGCGCAAATATGCGGCATATGCCATAGCCGATCAGAAGGCTACCGGCGTACCGGCTTCCATTACATTGGGGCAGGGTATCCTGGAGACCGAAGCAGGCATCAGTCGCCTGGTGGTAGAGGCTAATAACCACTTTGGAATTAAGTGCAAGAACGGATGGAACGGCCCCACGATATTGCATACCGATGATGCAAAAAACGAATGCTTCAAAAAGTATGCAAACGCGCTTGAGTCTTACAACGATCACTCAGCACATCTGATGCGCAATCAGCGTTACAGTATTCTGTTCTCCTATTCGCCCACCGATTATGCCCGTTGGGCGCACGGACTGAAGAAGTGTGGCTATGCTACCAATCCGCAGTATGCATACCAGCTTATAAAGATCATAGAAGAGTATCGTTTGCAGGAATATACTTATGCCGCACTCGACAGCACCTACAAGATAAGGGGTATCATTCCTCAGGAGTATGACATAACAACTGGTGTGGCTGCTACAAACACTGCCGATACCGAGATAAGAAGTTTTGTGAAAGAAGAGGTGGCAGCGAACGCGCCAACGGCTGTGGTAAATGCACCGGTTGGTACAACATCGGTTGAAGCAAGTGCAGCAACGAGCGACACAGCAATAGCCGCACCCACCGATACATTGCTGACACCGAAGGGTGATGTGCTGATGGTGAACGGACTGAAAGCGATCTATGCGCACAAGGACGAGTCGTTGCTGCCGTATGCGGTGAAATACAAGATCCGCTATGCGCATCTGCTGGAGATGAACGACCTGCCGGATGAGCCACTGGCCTTTGATACGTATGTGTACCTGGAGAAAAAGAAACCTACGGGGCAGAAGAGCAAACACAAAGTAAGAGAAGGTGAAACCCTGCTGATGGTAGCGCAGGAAGAAGGGATACAGCTGAAAAGACTGGCTGCAATGAACCTGCTGAAACCTAATGAACAACCCGTTGCCGGCACAGCATTGTACCTGCAAGAGACAGCATCGGTGAAGCCCGCTGTGAAAGATGTAATAGCGGTGTACACTACTGCCGGTGAACAAGAAAACGAGAACACAACGCAGCAATCATCTAATACGATGGTAGCCAAACCAAATGAAACAGAAGTTGGTTTCGGAATGGGATTTGAGGCACCTAAAGAAGTAGTGGCACAAGAGAAAAAAGAACAGGAAAGTAAAGCGCCCGCAACTACTACAGAGATCAGCCGTCAGCCATTTATGAAGGACGATCCGCCGCAACCACAATTGCGAAAACCCGCTACAGAAAAGGAATACAAGAAGGGCGACAAGATGTATATAGTGAAGCGCGGCGACACAGCATTTTCTATTGCAAAGCGAAACGGGATAACAGTGGCGCAGTTGCTGAAATGGAACAACATGGAGGCAAGCGATCTGAAAGCAGGACAAACAATAAGGATCAGCGAATAGGATATGAATCAGGAGATAACCGTTTTTGGAAAGACATTTGTGCCCTTTATAGACAGGCACAAAATACAGCAACGCATCAGCGAGATAGCCGCACAGATCAATAGAGACTATGAGGGCGAAGAACCGCTGCTGATAGGCATTCTGAACGGTTCGTTCATTTTTGCAGCAGATCTTTTCAGAGGGCTTACCATCAATGCGTCTATCTCTTTTGTGAAGCTGGCTTCTTACAAAGGCACGACATCAACAGGCAATGTTGTAACAGCGATCGGCCTGGATGAAAACCTGCAGGGGCGTCATGTGATCATTGTAGAAGACATCATAGACACAGGGAAAACACTGAGTGCTTTCATACCTGAGATCTATCAGCGCGGACCGGCATCGGTGAAGATCGCTACGTTCCTCACCAAACCATCGGCGTTGAAATATGATGTGAAAGCTGATTATACAGCATTCGAAATTGAGAACAAATTTGTGTTGGGTTACGGACTTGATTACGACGGTATAGGGCGAAATATTCCGGACCTGTACCAACTGAAATAAAAAAGAGGCTACACATTGTGCAGCCTCTTTCGTTATGAGGATCGTTGTTGTTTATTCTTTATTCAGTCTTATTTCCTGCAGATAATAATCAAGACCTTTTTGTTTCATCAGGATGTACACATTGTACTTCATACCACCCGGAGTGATGAGAGAGCCTATGATGAACTTGGACCCAGAATTCGGAGAGCCATTGTCCAGGATCAGGAAATCTTTGGGGATGTTCCTCTCAAAGAAATCTTTCAAAACTATCTCGGCCTGATTGCGGCTGTAGATGGTCTGGTTATTATTGATAGTAACAGGTACAATGTTGTCGAAATACTTCGACAGATCTTCTATACGGTTGTTCTTAATAGCGTTAACAACATCCTCCATCGGCGGACGTGAAGTTTGAGCTTGAACCGTAAGAAGAAAAAATGTACAGCTATATACTAATAATAGAAATTTTTTCATACTTCCGAAATATACCAACGCACTTTTCTTAGATTCCACAGTAGTGTTTACAGCAAAAATGAAGCCAAAGTCTCAAAAATGTGAATAACACCTGAAAAAAACCACTAAAAAATCAACTAAAAGTTCCAAAAACCGGAGTTAAGGATATCAAATATACAGAAAACATGTTTTCAATGCGTTCGGGGAAACAAAAAAATAATAAAGAAAAACGGAGCACGTATTTCTGATACATGCTCCGTTCTTACACACACCTCCAATCTATCGTCACCTTTGTTCCTCTAAAAAACAAAAATTCAAAAGTATCTATGCAGACAGCTTATACTCGGGTGAGTTCATCTGCATGAGTGTATTTTTTATATGCTGTTTCACTACCCTGCTTTTTGAAATGGCAAAGGTGGCGCTCAGTAACGTTTTAAGGTCAGCAGTAAGCGGACTCTCCAGTACTTTCAATGCACGGTTTTTGCTGAAGTATATCATTGCTCTCTTTTTCATACATCTAGGTTTTGAAAGAAATAATACAAATCGTGTGCCAACATGGATTAAATACATGTACCTACACGAAACCTTAACATTTTTATGACGGACATATTAGTATCCGGTGACGGAAACGCCATCAGATATAAACCAACGGTTAAAACATAAAATTTAGTGAATGCGCTATTGGCAGAACAAATGTTATTTGCCGGCGTTTGACAGGAAATCGCGCTCTTCTTTGCTGAGCGATTTATAGCCCTTCTGATTGATCTTGTCGAGCAGCTCATCTACCCTGCTTTGTTTGTTTGCAGGCTGCGTATTCCGGCGGGTTTTATTTTCTGCAGCCGCGCCGGGTGTCACCATCTTCTCCAACGTGCCGTGCAGTGAATAGACCCACTGACCAGGCCTGTAACCAGCCTGCAGCAGTTTTATGTAAACGAAGCCCATGAGCGCGCCACCGGCAAGCATGGCCCCAACGGGCAGCCACATGCCTGTGCCAACGATCATAAGCACCATAAACACAGCCGCAACGGCCATGATAGGAATACTGAACGTGTCAGAAAGATAGAACCTGTACTTTGGCGCAATGGTAACCGTAGCTGCTGCCATACCTATTATGCCGGCACGAGGCCCCATGATGAGCGGCGGACATTGACCCATGCCACCCGGCAGCATTTGCGCTGCCAGATAAAAGACACCACCCAAAAGTGTGCTGTAGTAAAACACGGCCCAGATCTGCTTCTTGCCTACCAGGCTTTGCAGCACAGAGCCGAACATGTATAACCACAGCATGTTGCTGAGCATCTCCATGAAGCTGTTGGGAAAATGGAAAAGCCCGTAGACAAACAGCGTCCACCATTTGGAGGAAAACTGCGCCAGTTGCGGCAATCCTATGTTGGGGAGGAAAAACTCGTTGAACTTATCGGCAGAAAGGTTCACGATCATACCCACGGCCCATGATATAGCCAGCATGATGTAGGCGCCTGCAATAAAGAAGACGAGCTTCAGAATAGCGTTGTTGTCGTAGCCCGGAATGTAGGGCAATAATGATCTCTTCCCTCCTTTGTTCATCGGGTGCAAAATTATCAATAAAAACGGTTCCAAAGCTTTGAAAGGTGCGTTGGGCAACCGTTAAATGTCTTTAACTGTCAACTATTCGAACTATTTTTGCCGCCACTATGGCAAATGAAAATAAACTGCAGAATATAATCGGCCACTGCAAGGAATATGGTTTCATTTTTCAGTCGAGCGAGATCTATGACGGTCTCGGCGCTGTGTATGATTACGGCCAGTACGGAGCAGAGCTGAAAAGAAATATACGCGAATATTGGTGGCGCAGCATGACCCAGATGCATGACAACATTGTGGGCATTGACGCTGCAATATTCATGCACCCTACGGTGTGGAAAGCGAGCGGTCACGTGGACAACTTCAGCGATCCGATGATCGATAACAAAGACAGCAAGAAGCGTTATCGTGTAGACCACCTGATAGAAGGATTTGCAGAAACACTGGAAAAGGAAAAAGGCGACGCACTGTTGCAGCAAATGGATGCACTGCTTGCCGCCAACGATTTTGCAGGCCTGAAGCAACTGATAGACGACAACAAAATGAAGTGTGCTGTTAGCGGCACCTGCAACTGGACAGATGTGCGCCAGTTCAACCTCATGTTCTCAACAGAAATGGGATCGGTGGCTGATGACGCGAACGTAGTGTACCTGCGCCCTGAAACTGCACAAGGCATATTTGTGAACTTCCTGAACGTGCAGAAATCAGGCCGTATGAAAATACCATTCGGTATAGCGCAGACAGGAAAGGCATTCCGCAACGAGATAGTGGCACGTGGTTTCATCTTCCGCATGCGCGAGTTTGAACAGATGGAGATGCAGTTCTTTGTGCGCCCCGGCACACAGAAGGAGTGGTATGAGAAATGGAAAGAGACCCGCATGAAGTGGCATTTGAGCCTTGGTATTTCGCCCGATCATTACCGCTTTCACGATCACGTGAAACTGGCGCACTATGCTGATGCCGCATGCGATATCGAATATGATTTTCCGATGGGCTTTAAAGAAGTAGAAGGTATCCATAGCCGCACCGACTTCGACCTGAAACAACATCAGCAGTTCAGCGGAAAGAAACTGACTTACTTCGATACAGAGATCAACCAGCACTACATACCATACGTTATTGAGACATCAATAGGTCTGGACCGTGCTGTGATGATGATACTGAGCGAAGCCTACGAAGAGCAGGACCTGAGCACAGCAGAAAAACAAGACAGTCGCGTGGTGCTGAAGTTGCCTGCAATGCTTGCTCCATTCAAACTTGCTGTGTTGCCATTGCTGAAGAAAGACGGCCTGCCGGAAATAGCCCGCGAACTGATGGACCAGTGCCGCCCGTATTTCCGTTGTTTCTATGAAGAGAAAGATACCATTGGTAAGCGTTACAGAAGGATGGACGCGATAGGTACTCCGTTCTGTGTGACGATAGACCACCAGACAAAAGAAGACGGAACCGTTACTATTCGTTACCGCGACGAGATGACACAGGAACGCATACCGCTGAGCAGCGTCAAAGACCTGGTGATAGAAAAAACGAAAATGTTCTAAAAACCGCATGATACAAGCCACACAATTGTGTGGCTTGTATGTTAGTTGGGTAATCAGAACGAATGCTGCATACCAACAACAGATATTTTTAATAAATGTTCCGTGAATAGGGCGTAACTTTGCCCACTTTTTGAAATAAACTAAATGAGTTCAATAATAGAAAAACTGGAAGCCATCAATGCTCGTTTCGACGAGCTCGGCGTAGCTCTTACCAACCCCGAGGTGGTAGGCGACAACAACCGTTTTTCTCAGGTGAGCAAGGAATACCGTAAGCTGGAAAAAATAGTCGTGGTCTATAAATCATACCGCAACTGTCTCGACAGTTTAGACTTTGCAAAAGAGGTGTTGGCAACTGAGAGCGATGATGATCTGAGGAGCA
This sequence comes from Flavipsychrobacter sp., assembly GCA_016786565.1. GTDB lineage: Bacteria > Bacteroidota > Bacteroidia > Chitinophagales > Chitinophagaceae > Nemorincola. Next base: position 6,561 of record JAEUVY010000107.1, on the reverse strand, counting down.
TGGCCAAAGATGACCTTGAAAAACTGGAAGAACAGAAGACGCAACTGGAAGAAGAGATCCGCAAGTTGCTGATACCAAAAGATCCGCAGGACGAGAAGAATGCGATATTGGAGATACGTGCCGGTACCGGTGGCGATGAGGCCAGCATTTTTGCAGGAGACCTCATGCGTATGTATGTACGTTACTGCGAGCGCAAGGGTTGGAAAGTATCGGTAGTGTCGGAAACAGAAGGAACGGTAGGCGGTTATAAAGAGATACAGCTGGAAGTGGTGGGCGAAGATGTGTATGGCACTATGAAGTTTGAAAGTGGTGTTCACCGTGTGCAGCGTGTACCGGCCACCGAAGCTAGCGGAAGGGTGCACACATCGGCAGCAACAGTAGCTGTGTTGCCAGAAGCAGAAGAGGTGGACTTTGAGTTGAGAGAGAGCGACGTGAAAATGGAAACTGCCCGAAGCGGTGGTGCCGGCGGACAGAACGTGAACAAGGTGGAAACGAAAGTGATACTCACCCACATACCTACAGGTACTGTAGTTATGTGCCAGACAGAACGCTCGCAGCTGGGCAACAGAGAGAAGGCCATGAACATGATGCGTACACGCTTGTACGAAGAGCAGGTGCGTAAACAGGAAGACGAGATAGCACGTACACGTAAGAGCCTTGTGAGTACGGGCGACCGTAGTGCCAAGATACGCACCTACAACTATCCGCAGGGCCGCATCACCGATCACCGTATCAACATGACCATTTACAATCTGGATAGCTTCATGAACGGAGAGATTCAGGAGATGCTGGATGCACTGCAGTTTGCAGAGAATGCAGAGAAGATGCAGTCCGGAGAAAGTGTGATATAGAAACACAGAGAACTACAAAAAAAAGGGCTCCGCATCAGCGGAGCCCTTTTTCTATTATGTAGCATATACTACTTCTTGAATGGTTTGATGAGCGAAAGGATCTTTGTCTTGTCGTATCCCTCATCGAAAGCGGCAGTAGCAGATACCTGTGGTGTTTGACCGTTGTTGTAATACGGATTAGGCAGGTTCAGTGCTATCACTCCGTTGTACTCTACTTTATCTTCGCTCAAATAATATGACTGGAACGGAATTGTAGGCGGAATGTTGTTAGTGATCCATGGTGCCGGCTCTTCGGGAGCGCTGATGGGCGCTATGCGACGGATGTGACGAACGAAAGCAGCATGACGGGCCTCGGCAGCCTGTAGCTGGAACGCTTGTGTAAGCACAGCATTGTTGCTGAGGAATGTCTGCATCTGACCCTGAATAGCATGAAGCCCGGTATCTTCAAAAACCTGTGCCAGCAACAGGAACGTTTTGTAATCATCGAACGGCTGATATACACCACCCATAGTGAAGTCGTATGCTGCCGGAACGTATGGTGCAACTGTTGTGGCTGCTGTAAAATTGTTTGGCTTGAAAGGAATGCCACCCAATGCAGTAATGGTAGTGTTGAGGAAATTGATGTGCGCTTTTTCCTGTGCTTCCATCGACTTGAATCCTGCCAGGTCGGTAGGGTTGATGAGCCCCGTGGTATTGGTGCCCTGACGGTAGTAGGTGTACTCCATGTACTCAAACTCGAGCGCAAGGTTCAGTGCATCAACAACAGCATCGGTAGTTTTACCATAAGCTTTCTGGAACATGGAACCGATAGCGAATGGTAACGCAGCGAGTGCTACTTTGGAACCGAAATTTTTCAGTGCCTCCCTGCGGCCGCTGAGACGTTCATAAACCTCAGGGTCGGTCTTTTCAATTTCAGTGATTATATTCTTAAAGTTCATGTTAGTTCTGTTGATTAGTAAGTAGGCAGTTTGCTGGTGTCAAACTTGGTTTCTATGTATTGCTGCATTGTCTGGAAACCTTTCAGCGGAGCTACAACAGCATCGAGGCCGTTGTTGTCCAGCGGTCCGAAAGAGTTGTGCGCAAGGATATCGTGCACATAACCGGCATGACGCGCATCCACCGAAGCCATTTTTGCAATGGTGAGAATAAGTTCGTTGTTTTTCAAAACCTTCAGCACACCTGCATAAGCAGCTACAGTAAGGTCTTCAAGCGTACATGCATGCGTAAGGAAGCTTTTCTTATCGGCGAATGTAACTGCAGATAACTGAGTAGTGATATCCTTCACCGCATTGGTGCTCAATATCTTCTTCAGGTATTCACGATGCACTACTTCCTGATCGCGAAGATCTATCTGAAGAACTGTTTCTTCTTTTGTGATGCCGTAATATGGAGTTGCCACGGCCTGTGCATAGAAGTTTACAGTGACCTGTTTCAGAATGTACAGATAGTTGAGCAATGCAATATCGCCTTCACCTACATAGGTGTCGCTGGGTGGTGTTCTGCGGCAAGACGCGGCAGAGAGCACCAGACCGGCACCGGCTATGCCACCGGCGAGCTGAAAGAAACGACGCCTCGACAGGTCCATTCCGTTGTTCGTTCCTTCCTCCGGCAATGCGCCGGGTTTATTGTTCATTTCCATATTTTCCATTTATAAAGCACTGTAAGAAATACTGTTTTGAAGCAGCACAACTTAGTGGCCTTAAAATTAATAAAAGCACACATCAAAGCAACACAGATAGCTCTGCCGCTTTGAAAAAAGAAACGCGGGTCGAAGCGTACTTCCACCAACGGTTATAAAGTTATTCAGAAAAATCAGTAAAAAAAATTTTCAAAACATTACAATGTCACAAATGTATGGCTTGCGGGAACGCAATTTCCAAAAAAACGAAAAGGAGCGCTTAGCGCTCCTTCCGATTATATAATTCAATACCTCAATTATTTGATTGTTACTTTGTCGTTCAGGTCAGAATCAACCAGAATGCGGCCGCAATGTTCGCATACGATGATCTTTTTGTGCTGGCGGATCTCGCTCTGGCGCTGAGGAGGGATAACATTGAAGCAACCACCGCAAGAATCACGCACGATCGGCACTACTGCCAGGCCGTTGCGATAGCTTCCGCGGATACGCTCGTATGCACTCAGCAGGCGAGCTTCTACTTTTTCTTTTGCTTCGGCTGATTTCTGTGCGAGGACAGCTTCTTCTTTTTCAGTTTCTACTGAGATCTTTTCCAGTTCCTTGCGCTTGATGGTCAAAGCCTCTTCAACGTCTTTGATCTTCTCTTCAGTGCGGATACGCGCATTGGTGCGGTCTTTCAGCTCGAAAGTAGCGTCTTTTATATGCTTTTCGTTCAGTTTCACCTCCAGTTCCTGCATCTCCATTTCTTTGTTGATGGCTTCGAACTCGCGGTTGTTCTTTACGTTGTCCTGCTGTTTTTCGTATTTCTTAATAAGAGCCTGCGCTTCTTTCTTAGCGTTCGACTTATTTTCGATGAAAGCCTCTATGTTAGCTATTTCAGCGTCAATGTTATTGATGCGTGTCTGCAGGCCTTCTATCTCGTCTTCGAGGTCTTTAACTTCCATTGGCAGTTCGCCCTTCAGTGTTTTGATCTCGTCTATTTTAGAATCGATCTTTTGCAATGCGAGGACAGAACTCAGCCTTTCTTCGAATGAAAAGTCTTTTACAGTAGCCATATCAATAAAAATATTTTACAGGATTGGTGGATAAATTTGATAAAAGAACCGCAAAATTAGGGAATTTTTTCTTAAGTATCTCCTCAAATATTTCAGAGGTGAATTGCTCGCTCTCGTAATGCCCTATGTCTGCGATAATAATGCGCCCCTCGGCATCAAAAAACTGGTGGTATTTGTAGTCGCCGGTAATAAATATGTCGGCACCGGCCGCAATAGCATCGTTTAACAGAAAACTACCTGAACCACCACATATGGCAACCTTGCTGATTTGTTTGCCCGATAGAGCCGTATGTCTGATACAGCCGGTTTTTATCCGGTCGCGCACCAGCGACAACATATCGATTTCTGACATGGGTTGAGACAACTCGCCTATCATGCCAGCTCCTATTTCTGTGGCTGCATTAGATATAGGGATCATTTCCCATGCAACCTCTTCATAGGGGTGGCTGGTTTTGAGTGCATGCAACACGGCAGCCCGGGCATGTGCCGGCACCAGTACCTCAATTTTTACTTCTTCTACGTGTTCCCTTGGCCCCCCTGGGGCTCCGATTGCCGGATTCGTGGCGTCGCCGGGTCGGAAAGTACCCGTACCAGTAGTATTGAAACTGCATTCGCTGTACCGGCTTATGTGCCCCGCACCTGCAATAAATAAGGCATCGCGTACGGCATGCGCAGCATTCACAGGCACATATGTATATAATTTCGACAGTATTCCGGATTTTGGAGCCAATATGCGCGTGTTGGTCAAACCCAATTTGTCTGCAAAACGTGCGTTCACACCTGCCTGTACGTTATCAAGGTTGGTATGGGCTGCATATATCGATATGTCGTTCCTGATAGCCTTTATGACCACACGCTCCACATAATTTTTGCCTGTGATCCTCTTTAACCCTGAAAAAAGCAGCGGGTGGTGCACCACTATCATATTACAACCCCTGTAAAGCGCCTCCTCAACGATCTCCTCTGTTACATCAAGTGAGATCAGAACTCCGGTCACCACTGCCAGCGGGTCGCCTACCTGCAGTCCGCTGTTGTCATAACTCTCCTGATAAACCGTTGGGGCAAACGACTCAATGGCGTTGATAATATCTTTTACAAGTACCATATTCCGATTGTATTTAAAGCAATTGTGAAGTTATGACGGCATAATCGCAGAAAAAAAATTTTTAAGCCTCCGGCGGGATTTTGCGTGTGATGCTTCAATTAATCCCCTTTCAAAAGATAACATTGATATATACAGATAAGTGCGAGCGTAACATGCACAGTTACAAAAATCTGCAACTTGGTAACAATTTCTTAATCTGCCGGTAACAATGAAGACACGCCTGAATAACAATTTTGCAAAACAAAAGTAACACCGGGGTTAATCTGCAAGCGTAGTTTCGCTCTATAAAATCTCAGTTGTTACAAGTATTTGCAGAAACGATTGATAAGACAAAGATCGGAAACTTGATTATTAAGGTATCAGCATTAAAGACTGCAGTTCCCGGAGACGATTTACCAACCTTCCGGACAACAGGTACTGCACATGGGCAACAGACCCATCTCCTTCAGTCAGCCACACGCCAGCCTTCTTCGGCTCCTATTAGGATGATCTTGTCTCACATCTCGTTCAACAGCCACGTGTCCCGACAATTTTAAATAACACGAAAAACAACTGAAAAATGAAAAAAGTAGCATTAGGTTTTGCTCTGCTCCTTTCGGTAGCAGCCAACGCACAGAACATCAAGGTAAAAGGAAGTGACACCATTCTGCCCATCGCACAGGAAGAGGCATCTGTCTTCAACAAATCAGGCAAAGGCACAGTGTCGGTTACAGGAGGCGGATCGGGAGTGGGTCTTGCATCATTGGTTGACAACACAACAGACATCGCTGCTTCTTCGAGGAAGATAAAAATGGAGGAGAAGATCAAACTAACGAATGCAGGGAAAAAAGTAAAAGAAGTCGTAATAGGAAATGATGCGCTTTCAGTGATAGTAAATCCGGCCAATAAAGTAACGAAACTTACACGCGAGCAACTTGAAGGCATCTTCACCGGAAAAATAAAAAACTGGAAAGAAGTAGGAGGTGCCGACATGAACATCGTGGTATACAGTCGTGAGAGCAGTTCGGGCACTTTTGAGTTTTTCAAAGATCATGTGATGAACAAAAAGAACTTCGGTTCATCTGTTTTGTCAATGCCGGCAACAGGCGCTATTGTACAGAGCGTTGCTCAGACAGCAGGCGCAATAGGTTACATTGGTATGGCATACGACAACCCGAAAGTTCGTCAACTAGCTCTGAGTTACGATGGCAAAAATTATGTGGAACCGACACGCGAAAACGCAAGATCAGGGAAGTACCCGGTCGTACGGCCACTGTATCTCTATTATAGTACAAACAATGAAGGAAAGGTAAAGCCATTCATAGATTTTATACTTTCTAAAGAAGGACAGAAGATAATTGACAAGGTGGGCTTCATAGCCATATAAGAAGTAGCGTTAAGGGGGGCATAACCCCCCTTAATTAATGAGAGGATATGATAAAGAAGATACTGAATAATTTCCAGGTTGGTGTGCTTGCGGTGAGTAGCTTCATCACAAGCATTGTTGTTTTGCTTATTATCATTTTCTTGTTCAAAGAAGGATCGGGCGTATTTTCTAAAAGCCTGTTGGAAGAAGGATATGTTCTTGTTGTGAATAGCAAGAACACAGTAAATAGCATTGAACCCAAAGACATTAAGAACATCTTTGATCAGACCATCACCAATTGGAAAGAGTTGGGTGGAGCCGACAGCACCATTCAGCTTTTCAGCATTGACGACATCAGTGAGTATTACTCAGAAGAGCAGATAGGGTCAGATCTTGAGTACATGGATACATGCATCAACAACTACATTGTCAATCATCCATCGGTACTCGCATATTTTCCAAAAAAGAACATCGCAAAAAAATTCAACGGAAAAGAGATCAAAGTCGGCACGATGGGTCTCTACGAATTTGTAAAGGGCCGCGAATGGTTGCCCACTGCACGCCCTGTT
>JAEUVY010000049.1 GCA_016786565.1 Flavipsychrobacter sp. | reverse complement strand
CCCACGGCATCTGATAGCCCAATGTGGCGAGCTTGCGTTGTGTGGCTGCGCCTGCATTTCCGGTTCCTGTCAGTATCACAGCACAGGCCTCATCCCGGTCGGCAATGGTATCGGCAATGGATGCTACCAGCTCCAGCGCCTGACCTGCAGGCAGCTCGCTATGATCATAGCAGAAGCAAGGCATATCGGTGCGAAGTGCATTACCCGATACCACAACCTTTATGCGACGCAGGTCGAGAAACAGTCCCAATATGTGCTTCACGAAAGTGCGCTCTCGGTGGAGATTGAAGTTGCGTGCGGTAAGTGTGTATACCTGAAAGGTGCTGAACAGTAACGGACGACCATCTTTGTACACTACCGCATAGCGAAAACTAACATCGGACATAGAGCGCTCGGCAGCAGACAGCTGCCCCAGCGCCAATTCTGATGGCAGGAAGGGCGACATGCTTTTGAGTACAGACGATACTTCGGCAGCACTGTTCATGATGACGATAGACGGATCGCTCTCCCCCTTCCGGCAGCGAGAAAGCAGATTTTTTACAAAAACATTTGCCGGGCAACTTTCGACAGGTAAATGAGGCAGTACTGCTGATCGTCTATGGTTCGTCATTCCGCTCAAAATTATTGCAAAACACGGGGCACAAATCTATAGGGCTATAACTGAGCGTAAAAAAAAGACCGCATCAGTAAGATGCGGTCCGGGAAATATGATAATTGTGTATTTAGGCGATCTTTTCTACCTGCATGTAGTTGAGTTCCACCGGTGTAGCGCGACCGAAGATCTTCACTACCACCTTTAGTTTCTTCTTCTCCTGGTTGATCTCTTCCACAGTACCATTGAAGTCGTTGAAAGGTCCGTCAACGATCTTAACGGTCTCACCAACGATGTATGGTTCGGCATAGGTTACACCCTGCTCGCTCACCTCGTCCATCTTACCGAACATCTTGTTCACTTCAGATTTACGAAGGGCTGTGGGATTTTCTTTACCGAGGAAATGGATAACACCCGTAACATTCTTTACAGTATGGATGATGTCATCGGTCAGTTTGCCGTCGTTAGCTTCGAGGAGTATGTAACCGGGGAAGAGCGTTTTTTCGCGCAGTACTTTTTTGCCGTTCTGCACTTTAAACACTTTTTCTACCGGGCACAGTACCTGAACCACAGAATTAGACCAATTATTGATCTTTACTTCTTTATCAAGATACTCCTTCACCTTTCTTTCCTTTCCACTTACCACGCGGATCACGTACCACTTGGTATCTGGAGCCGGTTTCTGGTCCGGAGTAATTACTGCTTCACTCATGGTTTCCATTATTAATTACCGAGTATGTTGTAAACGAATTTCAGAGTAGCCTCTGAAGCGATGTCCATGCCCCAGATCACAACTGTGACGAGACCGAGGGCTGCAAGCACGATGATGGTGGTCTGCTGCAACTCGTCCCATGACGGCCAGCTAACCTTGTGTAATAACTCATCATATGCCTCCTGAACGTAACTGCCTAATTTGCTCATTTGTTTCAGTTAAAAGGTTAAATGTTAAGTGGTTAACAGGACAACAGGATTCGGGTCAGACCCGGATATACCTACTGTCCAATTAACCAAAGTGACCCGAAGGTCAAGTTTGCACGGGCACGCGGATTCGAACCACGATCGAAGGTTTTGGAGACCTCTATTCTACCATTGAACTATGCCCGTATAAATCAAAAAGTCAAAAGAAAATCCTTTTGACTTTTTGCGGAACGCTGCAAAGATAGGGAAACTTTTCGTTTTTCCGAACGTTTTCTGCCAAGATATCGAATAGCAAATTACCCTTACATGACCCATAGAAACATACCAAACGTATACAATATGTATTATTGACCCCGATTGGCGATTTCGGACTAATTTTGGCGCCATGAAAGTAAGAGTAAGATTTGCGCCGAGCCCTACGGGTGGCCTTCACCTGGGTGGTGTGCGGACTGTATTATATAATTATTTATTTGCACGTGCCAACAAGGGTGAGTTTATCCTGCGTATAGAGGATACCGACCAGACCCGTTTTGTGGAGGGTGCCGAAAAATATATAATGGATTGCCTGGCATGGTGCGGACTGGAACCGGACGAAAGCCCGCTGAAGGGAGGCCCTTTTGCCCCCTACCGCCAGAGCGAGCGCAAAGAAATGTACCACCATTACGCGCAGATGCTGCTGGATTCGGGACATGCTTACTACGCCTTTGATACGCCTGAAGAAATTGAAAAGATGCGGAAAGACCACCGCAAAGACGAATATACCAACGCCCAGTATGACCATAATACCCGCATGCTGATGCGCAACTCACTGACGCTGGGTCAGGAAGAGACCGCCCGCCTCATCTCTGAAGGCACGCCTTATGTGGTGCGCATCAAAATGCCTGAGCATACAACGGTGACCCTCACCGACATGATACGCGGTGAGATCAGCTTCGACAGCTCGCTGGTAGATGACAAAGTGCTGCTGAAAGCCGACGGGATGCCTACCTACCACCTGGCTGTGGTGGTAGACGACTACCTGATGGAGATCACACACGCATTCCGCGGTGAAGAATGGCTGCCAAGCGCACCGGTACACGTGCTGCTGTGGGAATACCTGGGCTGGAAAGACCGCATGCCACAGTGGGCGCACCTGCCGCTGATACTGAAGCCGGACGGAAACGGGAAACTGAGCAAACGCGATGGCGACAGGCTGGGCTTCCCGGTGTTTGCCATGAATTGGACCGACCCCAAGACGAACGAAGAGACACGCGGCTTCCGCGAAATGGGCTTTATGCCGCAAGCTTTTGTGAACATGCTGGCTATGCTGGGCTGGAACGACGGCACCGCGCAGGAACTCTTCTCGATGGAGGAACTGATAGCCAAATTCTCGATAGAACGCGTGCACAAAGGCGGTGCCAAATTTGACTTTGAAAAGGCTAAGTGGTTCAACCATCAATATATACAGAAGACCGACAACGAAACACTTGCAGAACTTGCATGGCCCTTCATTGTAGAAGGAGGCGTGGTGACCAACAAAGAACTGCTGGTGAAAGTAGTGGGTCTGATAAAAGACCGCTGCACCTTGCTGCCCGACTTCTGGGAGCAGGGCCACTTCTTCTTTGAAACGCCTGAGCTGAGAGAGAAAGGTGCGATTCTGGAAAAATGGAACGACCAAAAGCAGCAATTCTTCGCGGCATGGGCTGCAGAGCTGACCAACGCGTCTACCTGGAACCAGGCCGACATGGAGGCTTCCTTCAACGAACACGCTACAAAACATGGCCTGAAGAAAGGAGAACTGATGCTGCCGTTCCGCATTATGCTGGTGGGTGGTAAATATGGCCCCGGTGTTTTTGCCATTGCAGAACTGATAGGCAAGGAAGAAACACTGAAACGCATCAATCAGGCACTGGAACAATTGTTGCCTAATCAATTATAGTTTATCTTAGCATAAACGTATATGTCCATCATTGACGAACATATAGACAAAATCAGGCAGCTTTGCGCGACGCATAAAGTCAAACGGCTTTATGCGTTCGGATCCGTATTGTCTGCCAAGTTCAACGAACAAAGCGATGTAGACATGATCGTCGACTTCGCACAAATGCCCGTCAATGATTACGCTGACAACTACTTTGATCTCAAATTCTCGCTGGAAGAGGTTTTAAAAAGGCCTGTAGACCTGATAGAGGAGACCGCGATAAGAAACCCATTCTTCAAAGAGAACATAAACAACTCCCGCCAAGTAGTTTATGCGAACTGAGACAAAGACCTGGCTCTAGGATATCCTCAATTCGATCAATGAGATCGAAAGCTATTTTGACGGACCAAGGAGAGACTTCAATGAGTACAGTTCAAGCCTCAAAACCAAGCGGGCGGTTGAGCGCAACCTGGAAATAATTGGTGAGGCTATGAACCGGATACTTAATTCTGATAGTACGCTGACGTTCACAAGTTCCCGGAAAATTGTGGATACACGTAACAGGATCATCCATGGCTATGATACAGTTTCTGACGAAGTGATCTGGGGAATCATAGTGCGACATTTACCAACCCTCAAATCAGAAGTAGAGTCATTTCTGAATAATCCATAGCAGACAAAGAAAAGCCCCCGGCTGTTGGACAGAGACCGGAGGCTGCGCTGTAACAGATACAGCTCACTTGCTAATTGGAGGCGGGAAATATCTTATCAGGCACCCTGACCTACCCTGCGCTTTTCGTCCTCGGCACCACCGCTGCGCTGCTGCGATTGTGAACGGGTACCGAAACGCCATGTAACCGACAATGCCACCTGGCGGGTATCGCGCCGTGCAACGAACGATTCTTTATACCCGGTATATTCCGATGTTGCCCTCGGGTATCCGCGCCAGAACAGGTCTGTAGCATTCAGCCTTATGGTTGCTTTCTTATCGAACAGGTTTTTCTGCACACCGCAGTTCACCATCCAGGTGGGCTTGTCTACCATGTATCCGTATTGCTGCGGTGCGTGATAGTTGCCACCCAATTCGGCAGACCAGTCGTTAGGTAGAATGAAACTGTTGGAAGTATTTATGTCGAACGACACCCTACCCTTGCTGAGCGGCGTGCCGGCTATGTTGCCGTTGTAGTGCGCGTAATACACATTGCAGTTGGTGGTATTGCTCCACCATTTAGCGAACCTGAACTGGTAAGCACCACTGCCCCCATACCACGACAGACCCGAAAGGTTCTTTTGTGTCTGAACCGTAACACGACTCTCGGTAGCGCTGGGCTGTATCACCTCCACAATTGGCGATGAAGTGTAGGCGTAGCTGAGTGTGGTGACCAACCGCTGCCTGAAGACATGCGACAGCTCGGCGTTGTAAGACAAGGCAGGATTCAGGTACGGATCACCCGCCTTGTAGGTGGTGGGATCGAGGTAGTAGGTTGAGGGGTTGAGCTGATCATAATTGGGACGTTCTATGCGCCGGCTGAGCGACAGACCAATATCATGCGTTGACGTAAGATGCCGCTGCACTGAGAAGGACGGAAACAACTGCCCGTACCTGCGCGTGAACGAAGAGTCTTTTGCAGGAGATACGGCATCACCGCTGGCTATAGTCTGCTCCCACCTGAGGCCCACCTGCGCGCTCCATTTTTCGCGGTCCATGTTTCCGTTGGCATAGGCGGCCAATATATGCTCGCGATACTTGAAATTGTTTGTGCGTTGGCTGTCGGTGATCCATGTAGCCGAACGGTAGTTGAAAAATGCCAGATCGTGGTCGGAGGTAACATAGCTGGTCTTGGCACCCAGCTCCATCTTTGCCCCCTTGAAGAGAGGTGTAGCATAATCCGCCTTCAGCGACCGTATCTGTGTGAGCCCTGTGAGATCGCCACGGAATACTGCCGGCAACCTGCCCGAAAGCACTGACGAACCATCGGGCAGGTCGTTGTAGTAATTCGTTGTGTAGTCCTGTGTGCCACTACCGGGATAACCCGCGTAGTCGGCATCAACCGAAAGAGATCGTCCTGCGCTGTCAAATTTGTGTCTCAGATTCAGATTTACACTGCGCCCGCTCCAGATATTAGGCGCGGCATTCTCCGTCACAAAATGGCTGAGCTGCTGACCGGTTGCCGAATCGATGATACGGGAGTAGTTGTAACCCGTGCGCTTGAAGGAAGTTGTTTCGCCCGTAGCGGCAATACCCACTGTGGTGCGCGACGACAAGCTGTAATCGAGGCCCAGACTTCCATTGTCTGACAGCACATTATACAGGTATTGATTGTCCTGAATGAATGCACCGGCAAAGGTGTTGCCATTGAAGAAATTCCTGTCAAGCTTCAGATCGTTGAACCCCTGACGGTCGCTGTGGTTGTAGTTGGCGAACAGGCTTACCTTTTTGTTGCGGTAATTAAGATTGAAGCCTCCGTTCATCTTCCGGTACACACCTTGTGCATAGGCAGCATTCACCGATCCGTTCACGCCTTTCTTTTTGTTGCGCTTCAAACGGATGTTGATGATACCCGCACTACCTGCGGCATCATATCTTGCCGATGGGTTGGAGATCAGCTCAATCGCCTCTACAGAATTTGCCGGCAGGTTGCGCAGCATTTCTGCCAGTTCCTGACCTGACAGTGGCTGTATCTTTCCATTGATCATGATGGTGACACCGGGACGCCCTTTGAAGAGGATATTGTCATTATTGTCCACGTACACACCGGGCGACCGCGTCAGCACCTCCAGCGCGTTGGACCCGGCGTTCACAATGCTGTTCTCCACGTTCACTACCAACTTGTCGGCATGCACCTCTACAAAGGGTTTAGATGCCCGCACCGAGACCTCGGCCAGCGCCTTGCCTGATGAAGACAAAATGACATCGGGCCGGATAACGGCATGACCATCGCACAGAAAAGGCTCAGATATATTGTCGTTGTATCCTATATAAGACACCCGCAGCAAGTAACTGCCTGCCGGAGACGGGGTGAGATCGTACTCCCCCTTTTGGTCGGTGAGGGTGGAACTGACAAGGGAAGAGTCCGTTGCGGACAGCAGAAGGACACTGGCCAGAGATACAGGTTGGCCGGATGCGTCAATGACGCGCCCCCCAATACCGGCGGGCTTTGCAGCTACTTTAAGCGCTAAAAGAAGGGAGATCGAAAACAGAAAGATCAGTCGTTTGCTCATGGTTAAATGTTATGAACCAAATGTAGCCGCGTGCCCGGCGGGGGTGGTCACCCGCTGCGGGTGATTTGCATTTTTGTAACAACAGCGCATGGGTTGCACGCCCACCAGATACACCACATTACAATATGTTTTAACTTTTGCTGTAGTTGCCTATTCCACTATATTTGCCGCCGTGAGTTTTCTATATCCGTTGTTCCTTGTTGCCGGTGTATCGCTGGTCATTCCGGTGCTGATACATCTGTTCAATCTCCGTAAGTACAAAACGGTATTGTTTCCTCACACCCGCTTTCTCAGAAACATTCAACTCAACAGCCGCAAACAGTCGCAGATACGATACAAAGCCCTGCTGGCCACGCGTCTTCTGTTCCTTACCTGCCTGATACTTGCTTTTGCGCAGCCGTTCTTCAACAACGGCGAAGGCAACAGCACCGATCCTCGTCTGCAGGTGGTGTATCTCGACAACTCGAACAGTATGGGTGCGAAAAAAGGTGCCCGCTCGCTGCTGGAGATAGCGAAAGAGGCTGCTGCCAAACAAGTACGTGCCGCAAAACCGGGTACGAAGTTTGTGCTGCTCACCAACGACAAACCCACCACCTTTCATGCCGAACCGGCCGACAAGGTGTATGAGCAGATACAGGCCGTGGAACTATCGGCCACGCCGGGCGCGGTAAACAAGGTGATGGCAATGACGCAGACCATCCTGCAGAACGAAAGTTCGAAAAATGCTGACCTGTACTACTATTCCGACTTCCAGCAGAGTGGCTTTGCTACCGCACCGCCCAAGGAACTTACAGAACATATCACGTTCCACGGTCTGCCTGTTCAGCCCGAAACGGTTGAGAACATTTATATAGATACCGCCTACCTTACCACTCCGGTACTGCAGGCCGAAAGAAGCAACTATGTGGTAGTACACACCCGTAGTGCGGGCAAGGCGCCGAAGGAGAATCCTGTGCTGAATCTTTCTGTGAACGGCCAGGTGAAAAGCGCTGCATCGCTCGACTACTCTGATGGCACCGAACGTACCGACACACTGAACTTTCAGGTGAGCGGGACGGGATGGCAGCAGATATCGCTGACACTAAACGATGCCTACCAGCGTTTTGACGATACCTTCCGTATAGCGGCACGCTGCGCACCCAATCTGTCGGTGCTGGTGCTGAACGAAGGACCGCTGAACCCATATATACAGGCGTCTTTCAGAGCATACAACGGCTTCCGCCTCAATCAGGCCGAAGTTTCGGCAATACCTGCCGACCGCAAACAATACAACCTCATTATACTGAACGGTGTTACCCGCATAGACGAAACGATGGGCAAAATGATGGCCGAGGCGCTGGAGAACGGCCAGACCATCTGCATCTTTCCGGGACGCACCAACAATCTGCAACAGTTCAACGAGGGCTTGAAGCTGACGGGTGGTATCACCTTCGCTGGAATAGACACAGCCATGCAGACCGCCAGTCTGCTGCAGCAAGGCAGCGCGCTGGTAAAGGATCTGTTTGAGCAGATTCCGGACAATGTGCAGCTTCCTGTGGCCAACTGGCACTATGTGATCAATGCCGACCTGAGCGCGAACCAGCAGACCGTGCTTGGTTTTCGCAACGGCGACCCGCTGCTGGCACGCTACACGCCCGGACGCGGACAATTGTACATCTGCGCTACGTCTGCCGACATTCAATCGGGCAACTTTCCGGGCAGTTATTTCTTTACCCCCTTCCTGTACCTGATGGCTACACAGAACGGTGGCGGCAGTGTTTTTGCAGTTGCTGCAGGTTCTAAAGCCCCTACCTATCTGGCGCTATCCAACGTGAGCGAAAGGAATACACTGCATGTAATAGGCAAGGATGCCGACATCATTCCGCCGCAGAAACCCAATGGCGCCGGTATAGATGTGTACGTAGGTCAGGCGGTGCAGCAACCGGGCTTCTATGTGCTGGCTGCTACCGGCAGCGACACCACTCAGGTGGCACTCAACCAAAACAAAAGCGAATCAATACCGGCTTTCCGCGACATTGCCGCCCTGCAAAAGGAATGGAAAGGAAAGAATGTGAAGTGGATGACCATAACCGATGGCGGCACCCTTGCGGGCAGCGGGCCCGACTTCAACTTCCCGCTTTGGAAAGTTTGTGTAATTTTATCGCTTATAATGCTGGGGCTGGAAACATTCCTGCTCACCAGAACCAAAATATCCGGCGCATACACTACGTGATCGCTCCGGACCAATGCTGAGACATAATACGTTCAATTCAAAGTCATGCAGGTACATATTCGCAAAGCCAGGGTAATAGATACACAATCGGACCATCACGATAAGGTGGTGGACCTTTTGGTAGAGGAAGGAGTGATCACCAGGATAGCTGCCACCATCAAGACATCGGCCGATGCGGTGGTGGAGGCGAAAGACCTGTGCGTGAGCCCGGGCTGGGTAGATGTGTTTGCCGATTACAGAGAACCGGGAACGGAACATAAAGAAACAATAGCTACCGGTCTTTCGGCGGCAGCAGCGGGAGGCTTCACCGATGTGTTGCTGGCACCCAATACGCAACCTGCCCTCAGTTCAAAATCGAGTATACAATATGTACTGAGCAGGGCTGCAGGCCACGCGGTGAATCTGCACCCCATAGGCACTGCCACCCGCAATGCCGAAGGAAAAGAACTGGCAGAGATGATGGACATGCGCATGCATGGCGCCATGGCATTCTCTGACGGCTGGAAGCCGGTGCAGAATCCGGGGCTGATGCTGAAGGCACTGGAATACATCACCGCCTTCCACGGCACCATGATAGAGATTCCTATTGATGCCGCTCTTTCGGCAGGTGGCCTCATGAATGAGGGTCCGGTATCTACTGCGCTGGGCATGGCAGGTATACCCGCCATTGCCGAAACGCTAATGGTGTATCGCGACATAGAGCTGGTGCGCTACACTAACTCCCGACTGCACCTCACAGGCATCACCACAGCAGCATCTCTGGCCATGATCAAAAAGGCCAAGGCTGAAGGTTTGGGCATTACTTGCTCTGTGACGCCCTACCATCTGGCACTAACCGACGAAGCACTACGCGGATACAGCAGCGCCTACAAGGTAATGCCGCCACTGCGCGCCGAAAGCGACAGAAAAGCGCTGATAGCCGGACTGAAAGACGGAACCATAGACTGTATTGCCAGCCACCATGCGCCGCATGAATGGGACGCCAAGGCTAAGGAATATGAGTACTCGTCTGACGGCATGGCCATTCAGGAACTGGCGTACAACATCCTTTGGGACACCCTGAAAAACAGTTGCAGTATAGATCGTCTGGTGACGGCTATGAGCCTGATACCAAGAGATATCTTTGGTCTGCCGGAGCGCAGCATCACCAAGGGCAGCGAGGCCAGCCTCACGTTGTTCACCACAAGCGGCAGCACCACGCTGCAGGCCGATAAGAAAAGATCAATGGGTGTCAATAATCCGTTCCTCGGCAAAACGCTGCAGGGTTCGGTGATAGGCATTCTCAACAATAACAAACTACACATCAACAACTAATATGGAAGACATTACAATGTCCCGTTCGGCCAGAAACAAGACAGGTGCTATATATGGCGTGGTACTGGGGCTTATTTACATCATCCTCAGCACTATTTCCAACCTTACGGTGGCACAGCAGGTAACGCTGTTTGGCATTATGTCTATGGTGAACTATGTATTGTACTTCATCATTCTGGGCATCATGGCCAAAATGATCCGCAAGACAAACGGTGGTTTCATAGAGTTCAAAGAACTGTTCGGTACCATTTTCGTGATACTGCTGGTAGCCGGTAGCATGACCTATATCTACAACTGGGTATTCATGAACTACATAGATCCGCACTTTGCCGAAAAAGTACTGGAAGCCGCACGTCAGAAAATAGAACAGTCGGGGCTCTCTGACGACAGGATCGATGAAATGCTGAAAACAATGGACAAGGATTCGGCAGGCGCAATGCGCTTTGATCCGCTGGCATGGGCCGGCCTCATTGTGCGCGACTGTGTATTCGGTCTTATCGTTGCCGCTATCATGAAAAAGTCGAAACCCGTATTCGAATAATGGACAATCTTATCATTTTCGCGTCGGGCGCGGGCACCAATGCTGCCGCTATTATCAACTGGTTCAAGGCCAACGGCAAAGCACGTGTGTCGCTCATAGTGTGCAACAAACCACAGGCGGGCGTACTGAAGATCGCAGAAAGAGAGAACATCCCCACCCTGCTGATAGACAAACAGTCCATTCAGAGTACTGAGTTCGTTGCTACCCTGCAATCGCACAACCCTACGCTGATCGTACTGGCCGGATTTCTCTGGAAGATACCGGCGACAATGACGACTACCTTCCCTGATAAGATCATCAATATTCACCCTGCATTGTTGCCTAAATACGGTGGCAAAGGCATGTATGGCCATCACGTTCACGAAGCAGTGATTGCTGCCGGAGAACCGGAATCAGGCATCACCATACACTACGTGAACGAAGCCTACGATGAAGGGAATACCATCGTACAGGCACATTGCCCGGTAGTTGCCGGCGACACGCCCGACTCACTGGCGGCGCGCATCCACCAACTGGAGCATTATTACTTCCCCAGGGTTATTGAGTTCCTGCTTCAGCACTGAGAAAATCGGTGATGCAGGTATAGATATAATTCAGTTCCTCCTTCGTGATACAATACGGCGGCAATATGTACACAATGTTGCCCAGCGGGCGCAATATCACATTGCGCGACAGGAAGTAACGGTACATTCTGTCGCGGATACTGCTGTGATAAGACGTAGTACCGGCATTAATCTCTAATGCTATGACGGTGCCTGTGTGGCGCACATCGGCCACCATAGGGTGCGCGCGCATGGCTGCCGCAAAACCTGTGTGCGCGGCCTCTATCATGGCACGCGCCTCAGTGCAGCTATCTGCCAGCAACAGATCGAGGCTGGCCAGCGATGCCGCACAGCTTGTAGCATTGGCCGTGAATGAGTGACCGTGATACAACATACGGGAACGGTCATCATCCCAGAATGCGTCGAATATTTTTGATGTTGCCGCAGTGATACCCATGGGCATAGTGCCGCCTGTCAGTCCTTTGGAAAGGCACACCATATCGGGGCCGGTAGCTAATCTGTCGGCAGCGAAGAGCGGGCCGGTCCTGCCGAATCCCGTCATCACTTCATCGTCTATGATGAGTGTGCCGTATTCCTTGCACAGTGCAAAAAACTGCTCCAGCACATCGGCGCCGTACATATACATGCCTGCCGATCCCTGTATCATTGGTTCCACAATAAATGCGGCCACATCACCCGCTGAAAGCAGCGTGCGCAGGGCTTCTACACTCTCTGCCTCCTTACCCGGATAGGGAAAGGGCACAAATGAAACATCGAACAGATAGTCAGAGAAAGTGGCATTGAACACGCTGCGGCCACTTACCGCCATGGCTCCAAAGGTGTCGCCATGATAGGCATTTTCTAAAGCCACAATGCGCTTCCTGGGATTGCCGGTATTAATGAAATACTGCAGGGCCATTTTTATAGCTACCTCCACCGCCGTAGATCCATTATCAGAATAGAATATCCTATTCATGGGACCGGGCAGTATCTCCAGCAAACGCTCGGCGAGGGCCACTGCAGGCTCGTGTGTAAAGCCCGCGAACATACAATGCTCCATACTGCGCAGTTGCTCGCTCACACGCTCTGCTATATACGGATGACTGTGTCCGTGCAGATTCACCCACCAGGACGATACCGCATCCAGATAGCGGTTCCCATGTTCATCTATCAGGTAGGCACCCTCGCCACGCGTTATGGCTATCGCCTCGGGCCATATCTTCATGGGTGTGTACGGATGCCATATCACCCTGCTGTCTCTTTCAGAAATAGACGCCATACGCTACAAATTATTTAACCGGGGTCGTTATCACTTAACGGCTGCAACAGCCTTCATCAATACTTCTGTAAATGTGTCCCACGAGTACTTCCGGCGCTCGTCGGCAATGTTCTGCTCAAAACCGGGCAGTGCATCAGGCTGCTGAAAACGCATGATAGCGTCTGCTATAGATGCCGGATCTGGCTCAGCTACAAATCCCACCTTGCCATCGGGCACCACCTCGGCCAGTCCGCCCACATTGGTTACCACCATGGGCTTTCCAAAATGGAAGGCTATCTGCGTGATGCCACTTTGTGTGGCATGTTTGTAGGGCTGCACCACCAGATCGGCCGCGCAGAAATAATAACGCACCTCGCTGTTGGGAATAAAGTCGGTCACCATATGCACGCGTTTTGCGAGATCGAACTGCGCAATGATGGCATTGTTGGCCGTCTCTACGTCTTTGTTGTAATACTCACCGGCGGCTATCAGCTCCACACCCGAACGTATGATGCGCTCATCGGCCATGGCCTGCAGCAACCAGTCTAGCCCCTTGTATTCCCTTATGAAGCCAAAGAAAAGCATGTACTTTTTAGCAGGGTCCAGACCCAGCTTGCGGCATGCCTCTTCTTTAGATACAGGTTCGTTATAACTATCGTAAATAGGATGCGGTGTAAAGAAAGACGGCTTGTTGGTGAACGTCTTCACATCCTTCAGCACATCCTTGCTCATGGTCACAAACGCGTCTACCGCACCAATAAAGTAGTTGGTAAATTGTTTGTCTCCCGGCCTGTGTTCGTGCGGGATGATGTTGTCAACGACACACAACACTTTCGTCTTTCCGTTACGTTTGGCCCTGCGCAGAATGGTGCCGAATGCGGGGCCCATAAAGGGCAGCCAGAACTTTACAATAACCAGATCGTACCGCTCTTTGTTCATAGCCGAACCAACTGACACCCAGTTCAGCGGGTTCACAGAATTGACCGTAGTGCGTATGTCCAATCCCTTTGGTGCGGGCTCATCTGTAAACTGTGTCTTTCCCGGAAACAGAAACGACGGATACTGCAACGAAAATGACCAGATGGTCACCTGATGCCCCTGCTGCTGCAACTGGTAGGCAAGGCGTTCATTGAAAGCGGCAAGACCGCCACGCAACGGATGCGCGGTACCCAGTATGGCTATCTTCATCCGAATATGTTTTTAAAGTCAGTTTGCGCCCGCTCATAATCTTCGGGTATGCCTATGTCTATAAAGTAGCCCTCAGAGATGTGGCCGTAGTATGTATGTTCATCTGCAAACTCCTCCAGATAATCTTTCTCAAACGAGAACTTGTGCGGCAGGTGTTTCGCGTGCAGGAAACGCTGGTCTATGATGTAAACACCTCCGTTGATGAGCCCCTCCTCTCTGAATTTCTTTTCTTCAAAAGAAGCCACCACTCCGGTTGCCCCTACGTTCACGACGCCATATCTGTCGAAATGGTACATTTTCTTCAAGGCAAGGGTAGTGCCTGCATGATGCGCCAGATGATCGGCCATCATTTCAGACAATTGTACATCAAACATCGTATCACCGTTCAGCACTACTACATTGTCGGCCACGGCCTGGTCCATAGCCAGCCTGATGCCGCCACCCGTGCCCAGCGGCTCGTGCTCTATCACCGTATCCACCACAAAGGGCAGGTCCTGATGGGCCAGCCAATCCAACACCACCTGATGTTTATAGCCGAGGGACAAAATAGCCCGCACACACTTCTGCCGGGTCAGATACTCAAATATGTACGCAAGGAAGGGTCTCCCGTTCACAGGCGCCATACACTTGGGGGCTTCCCCTATGACACCCTGAAGACGTGTACCCAATCCACCGGCTAATACTATTACCTCCATTATTATTGATTATTGTGCTGGTACGAAACCGCCACAAATGTAGAAAGTAGTTGTGTTACAGCAAGTAAGCGCCTGAATATTACGATTTACCATACGCGTAACGGTTCAAATAAACGGCTCACCTGTCATAAGGGCTCACAACTCACGGAATTAAGCAGTAATTTGGGCACCGGAAAACAGCCTTAGTCCATGTGCGGAATACTATCGATAGTCAATAACGGAACCAGAACGAGATCAGAACACCTGATGGCGGCAAGTACTATTATACGCCACCGCGGTCCCGATGACGAAGGTATGCTGACATGGGCACCCGGCGAAGAACCGGTGATCTGGGCGGGTGCCGACACAGCAGCCTCCACACACGAGCACTGGAAATACCCTACTCTGCAACCCGGCAAAAGCTTCAAAGTAGGCTTCGGCCACCGCAGGTTGTCAATTCTGGACCTGTCTCCTGCAGGCCATCAGCCCATGCGCTTCGACCCCGCGGGACTGGCCATCACCTTCAACGGAGAGATCTATAACTACCTCGAAATAAAGGAAGAGCTGATAAAACTGGGGCACTCATTTGCTACCCGTTCCGATACCGAAGTGATATTGCATGCCTGGCAACAATGGGGCCCCGAATGCCTGCATCGCTTCAACGGCATGTTCGCCTTCGTACTGCTCGACTACAGAAAGAACGAGTTATTCGCCGCTCGCGACCGCTTTGGTGTGAAACCTCTTTATTACTACAAGGGCGATGACTGCCTGTATCTGGCATCTGAAATAAAACAGATACGGACGGCGCCCGGCTACAGTCTTTCGCTGAACGATGATGCGGTGAGGCAATATCTGGCCTCGGGTGCGGTAGATTATAACGATAGCACCTTTGATACCGCTGTGAAATACCTGCCGCAGGGTCATTACCTGAAGATTGATCTAAACGGTAACGCGCACGCGTTCACAATGCATAAATGGTACACGCTGCAGCCAAAAAAATGGACCAGAGGGTATGATGAAGCTGCCAATAAGCTGCGCGAGATACTTACTGATGCGGTCAATGTTCGCCTCAGGTCTGACGTTCCGGTGGGTTCCTGCCTGTCGGGCGGGCTCGACTCATCAAGCATCGTATGCCTCGTTGCCCAATTGCTTAAGGACCGCGGCGAAACTGCCGGACAGGAAACAGTGACTGCCTGCTACGAACAGGCCAAGTATGACGAGTGGAAGTTTGCGCAGGAGGTCATCAAACAGACGAATGCCACTTCGCACCGCACTTTCCCCAAGTTCAACGACCTTTTTGAACAGGCCGATCAGTTCATATGGCACCAGGATGAGCCCAACGGAAGCACCTCACAGTTCAGCCAATGGGCGGTTTTTAAAGCCAGCCACGATGCCGGCCTGAAGGTAATGGTGGACGGACAGGGTGCTGATGAGCAACTGGCGGGTTACGGAGGTAATGACATCTCCTTCTACAGCGGCCTGATGCGCGGAATGAAAATAGGCGCGCTGATAGATGAGGCAACCAACTATAAAAAAGAACATGGCCGCTGGCCGGTAGGTTTCCTGCTGAATGCTGCTAAACTGAATACCGGCGGCCGCATTGGCAAGGAAATGGCCGACTGGCTGCGCCCCGCGCAACCCACAACGCTACACGACCAGCCTGCGCTGTCGCTGCAGGCCAACCTCCTGCGCCAACTGTATATGGAGCCGCTGCCGGCATTGCTGCGCTACGAAGACCGCAACTCTATGGCATGGAGCGTGGAGTCGCGCACTCCATTTATGGATTATCGTCTGGTAGAATTCACCACGGGATTGCCCGAGCGTTTTGTTTACAAGAACGGCACCCGTAAGGCCATCCTGCGATCGGCAATGACAAATGTGCTGCCGCCTGCCATATCGGGCAGAAAAGACAAAATGGGCTTTGTGACCCCCGAAGAGGTATGGCTGAAGGGCGACGGACGCGAGTGGTTCCTGCGGGGCGTAGCAGATACCTGCGACAAGTTCGGTCATCTGCTGGACAGGGAAAAGACCCTGGCACATGTGCAGGCAATTGCCGACGGAAAAGCACCTTTCAGCTTCGTGCCGTGGCGGCTCGTTTGCCTCGGAAAATGGCACAATAGCATAAAATAAACATATAACAGACCGTTAATACACCCCCAATTCTCTGTATTACATAGTGATATTTGGTTTTTTGTACACTCTGCAGATATATTTCTTATCTTGCTTGTTGGACGGACAAAAAATCGAGTCATGAAGAAATTGTTACTATTTTCTATCCTGTCTGTATGTTCATTTCTGGCACTGAACACATACGGACAGACAGTTGTTTACACCAATGCGTTTCCGGGTATAGGGGGGCTTTCTCCTTTTCCGGGCGGTACGCCTTCGCTCACTTTTACTCATGTTTCTGCCAGCAGCGACGTGCTGCCGGGCAGTGCAGCGGGAACACAGATAGGCGGTCCTGTTGGTGCCGCGATCCTCACCGATAATATACTGGCCGCATGGGTGAGTGTAGCCAACGTATTGGGAACCACCAATAACGGCTATGCCTATACCACGGCTCCGCTTGCAGGCTATTCCGCACCGTTCAACACTACACTCGCATCCAATACTGAGGTGGTAAACTGGACGTTCAACATCAGGACCAGCACGCCCACTACAGGATTCCTTGCAGGCCAGAACGAAGCCGCAGTGGTGCTTACATCCACCGACGCTGATGTGCGCAGTACAGGATCGGGTTATGCGGTCATTTACAATCCTACAGCGCCGTCGGGCTTACAGCTTGTTCGTTTCACGGGTGGCCTTACAGGGTCTGTAACACCCATCATTTCAACTCCCACCTCGGCCCTGGTAGCTGCTACCAACTACGCCAGCGTGCGGATACTTTACGATCCTCTTTCTGATACCTGGCGCATGTACCTACGCGATGATGGCCCGGGAGGATTCTCCGATCCATCTACAGGCGTATCAACACTGATAGGGTCTGCTGTTGATGCAACCTTTACCGGTACTGCCGCAACTCACTTTGGTTTTTATGGCAACTATAGTGTCCTCTACACGAGCCTCATACCAGACGTACAAAACGCTTACTTCGACAACTTCACAGTATCACTGACCTGCCCTGAAATTGAAGGCGGACTCAGCACCTGTGTAGGCCTTACTACCGCACTCAGTCATCCGTTCCCCGGCGGCGTATGGAGCAGTTCAACTCCTTCTGTCGCTACAGTAGCACCGGGCACAGGTATTGTTACAGGCGTTACATCCGGCACAGCCACCATTACCTACACTGTAAGCACGTGTGTAGTGACTGCGGTGGTAACAGTGAATCCGACACCTATTCCTCCTCCTATTACCGGTCCTTCTATGGTTTGTTTCGGCGACACCATCGCGCTCAGTGTTGCACCACCTGTAGTTGCAGGTGCCACCTGGAGCAGCTCCAACCCTTCTGTTGCTTCGGTGGGTTCCACTACCGGCCTGGTTGTGGGTATAAGTGCTGGTACAACAATGATCACATACCGTGTTCCTACCGGTTGTTTTTCTACAAGAACAATTACAGTCAACCCGAAAGCATCTATCGGAGGATTCCCGATGATGTGTATCGGAGATGTGACCACCTTCTCAAACGCGGTACCGGGCGGCACTTGGAGCTCAAGCAGCACTTTATTGGCCACTGTTGTACCTACCACAGGTATAACCACAGGCGTTGGCGCGGGAAATCCGCTCATCAGCTATACCACTCCGGCCGGTTGCATCTCTACCATTGAGCTAACGATCAACCCGCTTCCATCAGCCATCACAGGCACACCAACCGTATGCGAGGGTGCCAGCACACCGCTATCCAGTGCCACACCGGGTGGTTTCTGGAGCAGTAGCAACGAATCTGTTGCAAGCGTATCCGGTACCGGTCTGCTTATCGGCAACTCGGCGGGTACTGCGCTTATCACTTACAAGATATCAACAGGCTGTATGGTTACGCTGACAATCACTGTAAATGCTCAGCCATTGAGCATTGGCGGCACACCAACAGTATGTGTTGAGTCTTCCACTACGCTTACCAATGCACTTGCAGGCGGCTCGTGGTCCAGCAGTGCTCCTGCAGTAGGCACCATAGATACGGCAACAGGCGTATTCACCGGCATCTCCGCAGGTACTTCATCAGTCACCTACATGATGCCATCGGGTTGTTTCCGCACCATTACAGTAACAGTGAACCCAACTCCGGCACCTATCACCGGCACTCCATCGGTCTGCATCGGTCTCACAATTACACTTAGTAGCTCTGCCGGCGGAACGTGGCAGTCTTCCACACCGGCTGTAGGTACCGTGGGTGCTGCCACCGGCATTGTGGGCGGCATTTCAACAGGCACCACCACCATCAGCTATTCATTTGCTACAGGCTGCAGGCGCACTATTGTAGTAACAGTAGCACCGCCTCCTCCTGCCATTGCAGGCACTGCAACTGTCTGCACCGGACGGACCACCGCACTGACAAATAGCAGCGCCGGTGGCACATGGAGCAGCAGCAACACTGCAGTAGGCACAGTTAATGCTACCGGCCTGGTAACGGGTCTCACTGTTGGTACTACCAATATCGTTTATACCATCGGCACAGGCTGTTCTGCATCACGTATTGTAACCGTTATCGCCTCACCGGCAGTCATAACCGGTTCACCATCGGTTTGTATAGGCCAAACAACTGCGCTTGCCAATACAACCGCAGGCGGCACCTGGAGCAGCAGCAACACTGCTGCCGGTACTATTGACGCAACAGGCGTTGTAACGGGTATCGCCGCAGGTACAACTACCATCTCTTACGTCACTGCCAACGGCTGTTTCGAAACACTCACTGTTACGGTGAACAACCTGCCCGGTGTCATCACAGGCGTCACCACAGTATGCGAAAACTCCACCACTACATTGTCATCAACACCTCCGGGCGGTACATGGAGCAGCAGCACACCGGCCTCAGGCACTGTTAACGGCGGCGGTGTGGTAACGGGCCTGAGCGCCGGCACTACTACCATCACTTATACAAGCGCGGTGGGATGTATCCGTACAACAGTGATTACCGTTAACGCACGCCCTGCGGCATTCACCCCCACCACAAACGCCCTGTGCGTAGGTGCAACTGTAACCTACACTTCCACGCCTACCGGTGGCTTATGGACCAGCAGCAACGCCACCAATGCCTCTATCGGCTCTGCCACAGGCGTAATGACGGGCAATAACGCAGGCACCGCTACCATTACCTACACGCACCCAGTCAATGGTTGTATCCGTGCGCGTAACATAACAGTCAATCCGCTGCCTGGCACTATCGGTGGTTCTACCACGCTTTGCCCTGCTACCAACGTTACACTCACCAACCCATCAACAGGTGGTACATGGAGCAGCAGCAACGCGGCTGCAGGCACAATAGGCAGCACATCGGGTGTGCTTTCGGGCATTGCCACAGGAACGACCATTATTACCTACACACTGCCTACCGGCTGTCTCACTACAACAGTAGCAACGGTAACAACCGCACCAACAGCTATTGTCTCCATCATAGGCGATACAGTGCTGTGTCCCGGCGACTTCGTAACACTCACATCTACCACCTCTCCGGGTGTTACATATGAGTGGTACAACGGTGCGACACTCATCACAGGTGCTACTTCATCTATCTACACTACCGGCACGGCGGGCACTTACCGTGTTCGTGTTTCGGCAACTGCGGGTTGCGCAACACTGTCTTCACCGGTGGGTGTAACAGTAATTCCGGCTACAGCAACGATCACTGTTCCGGGTGGGTCTACCACCACATGCGCAGGCACTCCTGTTACAATGAACGCTAACACAGGCGTGGGCCTTACCTACCAGTGGGAGCTGGGCGGCGTTGCGATAAGCGGTGCCACAACCAGCACCTACAGCGCCATTACAGCGGGTACCTACCGTGTACGCGTCACCAACAGTTCAGGATGCTGGGCAATGTCTGCCCCAGAGACCATTACCGTACTCGCGGCACCGGGCGGTGTGGTAAGTGCTTCAGGTCCGCTCACTATCTGCAATGGCAGCAGCGTTACACTTACGGCTGATGCAGGCACCGGATATACCTACCAATGGTACAACAGTGCCGGCGCTATCGCAGGTGCTACCTCCGTTTCATACACAGTTACTTCTGCAGAGACATACTACTGCATTGTCTCCAATACATCAGGCTGCAGCACCACTACCGCAAACAGCATCATCACTGTAAATCCGCTGCCGAATGTTACCATCACCCCGGGTGGTCCGCGCATCTTCTGCAGCGGCGGTATCGTATCACTGTCTGCTGCTCCGGGCTTCAATTATCAGTGGTACCGCAATGGTGTTGCCATTACAGGTGCTACTAATGCGGTGTACATCGCCAACACCACAGGTGGCTACCGTGTGCGTGTCACCAACATAACCACCGGTTGCACCGACATGACACATGCCGACACTACTGTAGATGTTGTATCATCTCCTTCAGTGATCGCGCTTACACCTGCTAAATTCTGCTGGGGCGGCAGCGCGCTCCTTTCTACAAGCGCTTCAACGCTTGGCTACGCTATCAGCTATCAGTGGTACTTCAACACCAGTGCCATTGTAGGAGCAACCAACCCTACCTACAGCGCTACCACACCGGGCAACTACTCATGCACTATATCGGTGCCATCGAGCTGCACTGCGTCAACCGCGCCTATCGCTGTTTCGCAGGTGCCACTGCCGGATCCTCCGATCAGCTTCACAGGCACTGCCCTCAGAACAGGCAACTACTATATCACTTATCAGTGGTATAAGAACCTCGTAGCTATTCCGGGTGCCACCTCTTACATGACACCATCTACAGGTCCGGGCAACTACAAAGTGGCCGTTACCGACACCAATGGCTGTCAGTCAATGAGCGCTGTGTATGTACTGAACACTACAACAGGTATCGCCGATCTGAAACCGTCAGACATCGTCATCTTCCCTAACCCGGCCAGCGAAACGGTATTCATCGAATCTCCGGTCTCTGTACGCGCGGTTATCTCAACTGTAGACGGAAAGGTAGTTGCCGATGTGGCCGATGCGCATGAGGTGAACATCGCCGGTCTTGCCAACGGCCTGTACCTCGTGTCTATACTGGACAGCGACGGTCACCAACTGAAGGTGCAGAAGCTGGTAAAACAATAATTCAGTTACCACAATTTTTACGATGGCTGCCCCGGAAAGGGCAGCCATCTTTGTTTAGGGGGAGGCTGCATTTTTTACAATCAACATCTTAAAGTATTTTTAGGGTGCATGGCAAAAAACAAACCAAGGCAGGTGGTGCCCAACCAACAGGCACCCGCCCGACCAAGACCACAAAACGACAACACAAGATCAGCCACACCCTCTGCTCCGTTTTTCTCGGGCAGGCGGTTGCAGTTTTTTATTGCCGGTGCCATCGCGCTCGTTACGTGGCTGTTCTACAAGACCAGCACCAACAACCTGCTGACCAACTGGGACGATCCGGGCTACATCCGTGACAATGCCCTCATTAAGGACCTTTCGGGTGAAGGGTTGAAGCAGATCTTCACCACCCCCATCATGGGAAACTATCACCCGCTTACCATTCTCAGCTATGCCATAGAATATAGCTTTGTGCGGCTGGAACCGTGGCTGTATCACCTGGACAGCGTATTGCTGCACATAGTTGTTACACTGCTTGTTTACTTCTTCACCAAAGCGCTCACACAACGCACCGTAGCAGCCGCCATTACCGCTGTGCTGTTTGGTCTTCATCCCATGCACGTAGAATCTGTAGCATGGCTGGCCGGCCGCAAAGATGTGCTGTATGGCACCTTTTACATGGCTGCATGTCTTGCGCATCTATACTACCTGCGCGCCGCGGGCAGCAACAAAAAACTATGGTATGCGGGCGTCATCGTGCTTTTCATATGTTCTCTGCTGTCAAAGCCGGTAGCGGTGACGCTGCCGCTGGTACTGCTGCTCATTGACTATTACGAGCGCAACGAATGGAACAAGAATATGTTTCTGGAGAAGCTGCCGTTGCTCGCTATCTCGGTAGCGTTCGGCATCAGGTCCATGATAGACCAGAAGTCATTCGGTTCGCTGGAGACTAAATACGTTTCGTTCAACTTCATAGAGCGTATAGGCCTGGGCGGTTATGCCTTCATCACCTACCTGTGGAAGGCTGTTGCGCCACTGGGGCTCAGTTGCTTCTACCCCTACCCGTCAAAGGATAATGGCGCACTGCCCGGCTATTACTACATCTATCCGCTCATTGCATTGGGCATCTTAGCCCTCGTGTGGTACTTCAGAAAGAACAAGGTGGTGGTGTTCGGCTCTCTATTCTTCCTGGTCAATATCGCCCTGCTGCTGCAGTTCATTCCGGTGGGTGGTGCCATTGTTGCCGACCGCTATTCCTACATTCCCTACATGGGCCTGTTCTTTATGGCGGGTTATGCTATCTCTACGTTCTTTGAAGAAGGTGCCAACCGCACTACCGGCAATTTACTACTGGCGGTCACCGCAGCCTATTCTCTCTACCTCGGCTTCCAGACCACCGAACGCTGCAAGGCATGGTATGACACCACCAGCCTGTGGCGCGACGAAATCGAAAAACAACCCAAGGCATCCAACGCGTTCAATAACCTGGGCTTTCAATACTTCAATCTCTTCAACGAGAGTGTGAACGAACAGGAAAGAAAGATCTATTTCGACTCGTCCTACTCGCTGCTGAAGCGTGCCATAGAACTCGACCCCAACTTCGCCAATCCGCGCGTATCGCTGGGCGAACTTTTCCGTGCGGCAAACCGGTTTGAGGAAGCACGCGTCTATTACTACGACGGACTGAAACTGAACAACAAAGAGGGCAACGCCAATGCCTACCTCGGTCTGGCCATCATCTACGCCATCGCCCGTCAACCCGATTCTTCGTTCATCTGCTTCCGCAATGCCATCGGCTACCGCTATCACTTCCCCGAGGCCCATAGCAACCTCGGCAACCTCTACGATATGATGCGTATGCCCGATTCGGCACTGAAAGAATATGGCATAGCAGTGTCGCAGAACCCCGATATGTATGCGCCCTACCTCAACCGCGGCCGTCTGTTGCACAGGCTCAAACGTTGCGACGAGGCCATGCGCGATTTCGAGAACGCGTTGCGTATCAACCCGCAACTGGGCGAGATCTACTACGCGCGCTCTTACTGCTACACCCAACAGGGCAACAGGGTAGCCGCATTGCAGGATGTGCAACAGGCTTTATCTCTTGGCTTTAAACAAATAGATCCGGCATACTACGCTATGCTGCAGGGACGGTAATGGCACGCATCATCACACTTCTGTCCGATCTCGGCACCCGCGATGGTTCAGTGGCTCGCATCAAAGCGGCCATCACACAACGTATGCCTCATGCGCTTGTTACAGACATCTGCCACCATGTGCCCCGGCACGACCGGCGCGAGACCGGCTACCTGCTTGCCGATAGTTGCTACAGCTACCCCTCAGGCACCATACATGTGGTGCTCACGGGTATGTTCATGGACAAAGAAAATCCGCCTGCGTTGCTACTGGCCATGCACGGTGGGCACTACTTCATTCTGCCCGACAATGGCATCCTGTCCGGCATGCCGTCAGGGTTTGCCCCTTCCGATGCGTTGCTAATAGCCCGCTTCTCCCGGCCTTATAGTACCGACAAGTGGCTGCAGGAAGCTATCAATGCAATGGAAGCAATAGAGACCGGCGCAACCGATTCATTCACACCTGTGGC
Organism: Flavipsychrobacter sp.; assembly: GCA_016786565.1. Classification (GTDB taxonomy): domain Bacteria; phylum Bacteroidota; class Bacteroidia; order Chitinophagales; family Chitinophagaceae; genus Nemorincola. The sequence continues at coordinate 97,512 of JAEUVY010000049.1, read as the reverse complement.
TCCCTACATGTTACCGCCATTGCCCGCGCCGCAGGTCACACCTGTGGGCATCGCGTGCCGCATACTTCGCCGCGACCGCTACAACAATCTTGTACTGAATCTGAGAAAGGAAGAATTCGACCAACACACAAGCGGCCGCCCGTTCCGCATACGCACCTTCCGTAGCGGACTTATCAGTGCCATCAGCAACCACTACAGCGATGTGCCGCTACAGTCGCCTTTGTGCCGTTTTAATAAACTCGGTTTTTTGGAAATAGCAGTCAACCACGGCGCCGCTACCGATCTGTTCGGCATAGACGCTACAGATGCAGGTGCGCTCGACTATCACACCATCCGTATCTCTTACTGACCTTTAGACTGCTTCTCCAGCTTGTCTATGCGTTGCGCAAGCCCGTCCAGGTTTCTGAAATGAATGTATGCCTTGCGGTACTTATTGGCATCAAATGCAGGAGAACCCATGTACACCTCGCCTGGCTTGGTAATGCTTTTTGATATGCCCGATTGCGCGGTGATGATAGTGTTATCCGCGATCTGCAGATGACCCACTATACCTACCTGCCCGCTAAACATACAATTCTTGCCTATGCGGGTAGACCCGGCCACCACATTACATGCTGCCAGATAGCTGTTCTCACCCACTTCCACATTGTGGGCTATGTGTATCAGGTTATCAAACTTCACGCCCTTACGCAGAATGGTAGATCCCAGTGTAGCGCGATCTATGGCACAATTGGCACCTATCTCCACATCGTCCTCTATGATCACGTTGCCGATCTGCGGCACCTTGCGCTGGCCTTCTTCGTTCTGCGGCTCAAACCTGAAACCATCGCTGCCTATCACAGTGCCGGAGTGTATGATACAGTTCGCGCCTATCACACAATCAGAATAGATCTTCACACCTGCAAACAAGGTGGTATTATCGCCAATGGTCACATTGTCGCCAATGTACACCTGAGGATATATTTTTACGTTGTTGCCTATGCGGGCATTGTCGCTAACTACAGCAAACTCACCTGCATATATGTTGGTGCCCACTGTGGCAGTTTCAGATATGTAGGCCTGTTTGGAGATTCCCGTCTTGTTCAGCTTCACCTGGTTATACATCTCCAGCAGCTTGGCGAATGCCGCCGCGGCACTCTCCACCCTTATGAGCGTTGAACTGATAGGACCCGTGGCCACAAAATCTTTGTTCACTATCACCAGCGATGCATTCGTGGTATAGATGTAGTGGGTATAAACGGGATTGGCGAGAAACGAAATAGAACCGGGTACTCCTTCTTCTATCTTCGAGAGTTTACTTACGGTAACTTCCGGGTTGCCCTCTATCACTCCGCCAAGGAGGCCTGCTATCTGTTGTGCACTGAACTGCATAGAACGTGTTTGCCTGTAAAATATAAAAAAATCAATGAAAATGAAACAAACACATCACTGCCGCTGAACGTGCTGCTATTTGGTGGTGGGTATGGCACCATAACTGCGCAGCACATCTTTCACAATGGCTATGCGCGTCTCATACCAGTTCTTGGAGCTATCCGCCTCGGGCATCTCAAAATTTGAAGAGAAGAAATAAGGGTAGTTGCGCTCGTCCGACTTGTTCATAGAACCCTTCGGTTCTTTCACCTTCTGCACGCGCTCCACAAAACCCGTCACCCAATAGATGGCCTTGCCATTTTTTATGCCGGTACCCGTTTTGTAATACAACTTGTATCCCGGCTCATTTTCGTGCAGCATCAGATCTCTTACTATGCGCTGGCTACGTTCCGATACGGGCAACTGTGCGAAATAAAGACGCTTGATGAAGCCCACCTGCTCATCGGCAGTTATCTGCAGCGAGTCATTTACCCAGCAACGGGTAAGGTCGCCCGAAATGTTCATATTGCCATACCTGATGGTGTCTATGTAATGCTGCATTTTTTCAGCGCCTATGCGGGCTATCAACTTCCTGTAATACCACTCACAGCTTGTCTTCAGGGCCTCGCGCATATCCATGTCGTGTTGCCATTCAGGCCTGCCGCCATCGGTGCTGTCATATTTTATAACCAGTCGGTCATCAGGTGCCACCGCCGTCTCCAACGCTATCAGCGATATGAGCACTTTAAACGTAGATGCCGGCATCATCCTTGCCGTGCTTCTTTCCTTGTTATAGTAGTGTATCGCTTCGTGGTTATTATCACGCATAATGAAGCATGCGTCCTTGATGCCTTGCTTCTCAAAAAACGCGCCCCACTCTTTGTGTTCCGTTATACGTGTCTGCGCGCACGAAAAAACGAGGAAAGAAGTAACCAGTAAAAATAAGATACGTGACCGCATGATTTTTTTGTTTGCTATTGTTGAATGTATCAGGCTCCCGCTTCAAATGAGCGCTTCGAGCTACCGCTGCGCCTCTCCTGTGCTTCCTTAGCAGCTTTAATAAACGCTACAAACAAAGGATGAGGATTCTCAACGGTGCTCTTGTATTCAGGGTGATACTGAACGCCCACATAGAACGGATGGTCTTTTATCTCCACCACTTCTACCAGGTTGGTCTTAGGGTTCTTACCTACAGGTATCATACCGGCGTTCTCAAACTGCTCCAGGAAGTCGTTATTGAACTCATAACGGTGACGATGACGCTCTGTAATGGCCGAGCTGCCGTAGGCCGCAGCCGTCAGGGAGTCCGGACGCAGTTCGCATTCATAACTTCCCAAACGCATGGTGCCGCCCATCTGTGTGATGGCCTTTTGCTCTTCCATCATGCATATCACACCCTGGTCCGTATCTGGGTCCATTTCTGTAGAGTGCGCCTTAGGCATATTCAGCACGTTGCGTGCAAATTCCACACAGGCCATCTGCATACCCAGGCATATACCAAAGAACGGTATCTTGTTCACACGCGCATAGCGTATGGCGTCCACCTTTCCTTCTATACCCCTGCTACCAAAACCCGGCGCCACCAATATAGCGTCCACGTTTTCCAGCTTCTCTTTAGCATTTTCCTTCGTCAGGTATTCCGAATGAATGTTACGTACTTCTACTTTACACTCGTTCATAGCGCCGGCATGTATCAGCGCCTCCAGTATTGATTTATACGCGTCCTGCAACTCCACATACTTACCTATCAATCCCACAACTACCTTGCTCTTCGGATAACGGAGTTTATTCAAAAATTCTTTCCAACGTGCCAGATCAGGCTCCTTGCCCATTTGCATTCCCAGCTTCTCCAGGCATATCACATCCAGTCGCTCGCGCATCATCTCCAACGGCACGCTATATATCGTGTCGGCATCCAATGCCTCTATCACCGCGTCCTGCGTCACATTGCAGAACAGGGCTATCTTGCGTTTCAGGTCTTTATACAGTGGTTCCTCTGTGCGGCATACCAGCACATCGGGTATCAGCCCATGCTCACTCATCATCTTCACAGAGTGTTGCGTAGGCTTGGTCTTCAGTTCTTTTGCGGCTTTCAGGTACGGTATCAGCGTCAGGTGTATCACCAGGCAATTCTCATTACCCATTTCCCACTTCAACTGGCGCACAGCCTCAATGTATGGCAGCGACTCAATGTCGCCCACAGTACCACCCAGCTCCGTAATTACAATATCATATTTATTACCCTCTCCCAGCAGCAACACCCGGCGTTTTATCTCGTCGGTGATGTGTGGTATCACCTGCACGGTCTTGCCCAGATAGGCACCCTCGCGCTCTTTGTTGATAACATGCTGATAGATGCGACCTGTGGTCACATTATTGGCCTGAGAAGTAAAAGTATTCAGGTAGCGCTCATAGTGGCCCAGATCCAGATCGGTCTCTGCTCCGTCTTCGGTCACATAACACTCTCCGTGTTCATACGGGTTCAGTGTACCCGGATCGACGTTGATATAAGGGTCAAATTTCTGAATGGTTGTAGAAAAACCTCTTGCCTGCAACAATTTGGCCAGCGAGGCGGCAATAATGCCCTTACCTAAAGATGATGTAACACCTCCGGTTACAAATATAAACTTAGTCATAACGCTCCTGTTTTCAAGACACGTGCGCAGCTTAATATTAAAATAAATTGGGGGAAGTAGCTGAAACGGTCGTACAAAACTACGATGGATATTCCGATAATGCAAAAAAGGAAACCACCGCGGGCCTATTATTCAAGAAGCATGTCAACCACCGTTGCAATTTGCCTTTCCGTCACCTGTCCTTCCACAAATTTCCGGAATCCTTTCCCCGTCTGAACGATGAGAGTTGCAGGTATCGACCCCTCCCATGTTTCATCTACCCGCGGCACAAATTCGTTCGGATTGGTATCCGACAGCCACACGACAGGCGGTAAAATACGCTTGCGCTGCAAAAATGTGCCCAATCGCATGGGGTAATCCTCCTTGAAATCAAGGCTCACCAGCAGCACCTTCACCGGTTTGCCGGCATAGTGCTGGTGTATCTGGTTGAAAACAGGCAGTTCCTGTACGCATGGCGCGCACCATGTAGCCCAGAAGTTGATAACATATACGGTATCCGGCGAGGTAGTGCTCTTCATGATCTCCCTGATACCCATTGCCGGTATCTGCTGCGCCCTTGCCGTAAATGCCCACAATGCCACCACCGCTATTGCCAGTACCTTTTTCATAACCACATTTGTTTCCGTAAAGATACAACCTTGCGGCACGCAACTGTCACCGGTCAATGTCTTAGCTTTGTAAGAAACCTCCTCCTATGTCTGTCTCACTCCTCGGCCTTCGCACCGTTATCTACTTTACGCACGACCTGCAAAAGGCAAAAGCATGGTACAGCGATGTGTTCGGCATCACTCCCTATTTCGACGAGCCATTCTATGTGGGCTTCAATGTGGGTGGCTACGAACTGGGGCTGCACCCGCTGGATGCCGCACAGACCCACAAAGGACCCGCCGCCACTGCCTACTGGGGCGTGGATGATGCTGAAAGTGCTTATGATAAATTGATTGCCGCGGGCGCAATGCCCATTGAAAAACCTACTGATGTGGGCGATGGAGTGATCGTAGCTACCGTAAAAGACCCATGGGGGAACCTGCTCGGCATCATCAGAAATCCGCACTTCAAGCTGCCGTAAAGCAGGCCATTAGCGCGCTTTACCTAACCAGTGCTCAGGGTTCAGCTTAATATTGTCTTTCTTTCCACTAGACTTCCAGATCTGGAAGTTCACAAAAGGCACGCCTTCGTCATTCTTCGAGACGCTGCCGATAACCTGTTTAGCTTTCACCTCATCACCTACTCGTACTGACGTTGATGCAAGACTATTATATACGGTACAGTAGTTACCGTGGCGTACCATTACTATCCAGCTCGACCCGGTTACCGAGAAAACACTCGTCACCACTCCATTGAACACACAACGCACGCGGGCATTTTCATCAGTCTGTATGTCCACTCCGGCATTTTCGATGTTAACCTTCGGATATAATGGGTGCGGATGCACACCAAAACGGTCTATGATGTAGCCCTTTTCAACCGGCCAGTACATTTTACCCTTGTTACCTTCAAAATTCTCAGCAAGCTCCACATCTTCAGGGGTCAGCATCAACGATACCTCGGCCCTTGCACGGGCTGTTGTAGTTTTCGGAACCTCGTTCACTGCAACATCCGGACCACCACCCGAGCTGGACTTGATATTACTTTTTCCGGCTGATTTTACCTCTATTCCCGACTTCTTGGCTTCAGCCTCCGCTGCCTTTGCAGCTTTAGCCATCTCACGCTCTATCAGGTCACTGATGGCTTTGTTGATCCTCGCATTAACCTTTTTGTTCTTTTCTATATCAGCCAGCAGCTTACTTTCCTTGGTCTTCAGGTCCTGTACCACCTGGTTGGTCTGCTCGGTTTCGCGCTGCAATATCTGCTTTTGCTGCACCTGCGCGTTCAACACCTGGTCTTTTTTGGTCTTTTCTTCGCTCAGCACACCTATCTTCTGCTTCAGTTGCACCTGTGTGTGCGTTATCTGCTGCATCTGGTACTTCCTGAAATCCCTGAACTTCTTCAGGTACTTCATACGTCGCATGGCTTCGTTAAAGTCGCGCGACGAGAAAAGGAACGCCAGCATGTCATACGAACTGCGGGTACTGTATGAGTAGCGCAGCGACTGCGCATAGCGGGTATTCAACTGTTCCAACTTCTGCTTCAGCGTCATCACCTCTTTCGATGAATTACGGATATCCCTGTCTATCTCACCCAGTTCGTCATTGATGTTACCTATCAACCGCTGACGATCGGCCAGCTTGCTCTGCAACGCCCGCAACTGACCAATAGTGGCCTGTTTGTCGCTTTTTATCGCCTGCAGCTCCCTCTCGGTCTCCTCAATAGCGGCCATTATCTGCTTGCGTCGTGCCAGCAAAGTATCCTTCGGAGGGTATATCACCTCACGGGTTTGCGCATCGGCCGCAAACGACAAAAACAACAATATGAAGAGGACAATAGAACGCATATGCGATACGGACAAAAATAACCAAATTAGAACCCGCTCCACCGCTTTTTTGCCGAATTAAGATGATTTTACAATCTTTTTCCACAAAAGCCGGCAAACGCATTTTTTTATCACGACCTTTGTCGCCATCTTGCAGTAAAGAAATACATTATGTTATACTCAATGACCGGCTTCGGAAGGGCCGAAGAGACCATCAACCAACGACTGGTAGTGGTGGAAATGAAAGCCCTGAACGGAAAACAGTTCGACCTCAACACCAAGCTACCGCCCATCCTTCGTTCGTGGGAACTCGATATACGCTCCATGCTTGCCAACATCCTCATGCGTGGCACGGTAGATCTCACCATCACGGTGAAACAGGAAGGCGCATCCAAGCCTATGGTGGTGAACACCGATCTGGCTGTGTTCTACTACAATGCCATGAAGCAGATAGCGCAGCAAACGGGCGTACCCGAAGACAATGTGCTGTCTACCCTCATGCGTATGCCAGAGGTGGTAGCCCCCGATTCTGACATGCTGCCCGACGAAGAATGGGAACAGGTAAAAAAAGTGATCGTTCGCGCTGCCGAAGACCTTATGCTGCACCGCCAGCACGAGGGCGAAGCGCTCCTCCGCGACATCACCACCCGCATCAACAACATAGACGAACTCCACAACAGGATACTGCCGCTGGAGCCAGATCGTATAGAGCGCATCCGCACCCGCATCAATCAGTGGCTGGAAGACATGGCCGGTAAGGAGAAAATAGACCCCAACCGCTTCGAGCAGGAAATGATCTACTACCTGGAGCGCATGGACTTCTCCGAAGAAAAGATACGCCTGCGCCAGCACTGCGAATACTTCAACAATACGGTGAAAGAGAACGACATGGCCATTGGCCGCAAGCTCAACTTCATCCTTCAGGAGATAGGCCGCGAGATAAACACACTCGGCTCAAAAGCCAACCACGCCGAGATACAGCAGATCGTCATCAACATGAAAGACGAACTGGAAAAAGCAAAAGAACAGATCCTCAACATTCTCTAAATAAGGTAATACACAAAGTAAAGGGGCTGCAACATGGTTGCAGCCCCTTCTTTATTCTATACCCTTTCGGGTAACTTGATTACATATTGCGGCGGTACTGTCCACCCACTTCAAACAGTGCCTTGGTGATCTGTCCCAGCGAGCAATACTTGGCCACATCCATCAGCGTTTCAAAGATGTTACCGTTCTGGATGGCGGTATGCTGCAAACGCTTCAGCATCTCCGCGCTCTTGTCTTCGCTGCGCTTCCAAAGGTTATTAACCGTAGCTATCTGAAACTCCTTCTCCTCTGTAGTAGAGCGTATCACCTCCGATGGTATCACCGTTGGCGAACCCTTAGAGCTCAGGAAGGTATTCACACCAATGATCGGGAACTCGCCTGTGTGCTTCAGTGTTTCGTAGTACAGACTCTCTTCCTGTATCTTGCCACGCTGGTACATGGTCTCCATGGCACCCAGCACACCGCCACGCTCTGTTATACGGTCGAACTCAGCCAGCACAGCCTCTTCCACCAGATCAGTAAGCTCTTCTATAATGAATGATCCCTGCAGCGGATTCTCGTTCTTCGCCAGGCCCAGCTCTTTGTTGATGATGAGCTGTATCGCCATTGCCCTGCGTACACTTTCTTCGGTAGGCGTAGTGATCGCCTCGTCATAAGCGTTTGTATGCAGCGAGTTACAGTTGTCATATATCGCATACAGCGCCTGCAGCGTTGTGCGGATGTCGTTAAAGTCTATTTCCTGCGCATGCAGCGAGCGGCCCGATGTCTGAATGTGGTACTTCAGCATCTGCGAGCGTTCGTTACCGCCATACTTCAGCTTCATTGCCTTGGCCCAGATGCGACGCGCCACACGGCCTATCACACTATACTCCGGATCGATACCGTTACTAAAGAAGAACGAAAGGTTCGGCGCAAAATCATCGATGTTCATACCACGGCTCAGGTAGTACTCTACAAACGTGAAACCGTTAGACAGCGTGAATGCCAGCTGCGATATAGGGTTGGCACCGGCCTCTGCTATATGGTAGCCGCTTATGGACACCGAATAGAAGTTGCGCACCTTCTTGTCAATGAAATACTGCTGCACATCGCCCATCACACGCAGAGAGAACTCTGTAGAGAAGATACAGGTATTCTGCGCCTGGTCTTCCTTCAATATGTCCGCCTGGACGGTGCCGCGCACCGAACTCAGTGTGCGTGTCTTTATGTCTTCATATACATCGCGTGGCAGCACTTCGTCACCCGTCACACCCAGCAGCATCAGGCCCAGACCGTCATTACCTTCCGGCAACACAGTCTTACCTCCGCCCGAGTTGTAGTATGGCCTTGGCAATCCCTTGGCCGCGAAGATGGCATCGATCTTTTTGTTCACTTCCTCTTCCAGACCATTCGCCTTGATATACAGTTCGCACTGCTGATCTATGGCGGCGTTCATAAAGAACGCTGTCATGGTAGGCGCCGGCCCGTTGATGGTCATCGATACTGATGTCATCGGGTCTGCCAGATTGAAACCACTGTACAGTTTTTTGGCATCGTCCAGGCAACAAACACTCACGCCCGAGTTACCCACCTTACCATATATATCCGGACGGTGATCAGGATCCTGACCATACAGCGTCACACTGTCAAACGCAGTACTGAGGCGCTTCGCAGGCATTCCGCGCGATACGTAGTGGAAACGTTTGTTGGTACGCTCAGGGCCACCCTCTCCTGCGAACATACGCGCAGGGTCCTCGCCCACACGCTTGAACGGATAGATACCCGATGCATACGGGAACTCACCCGGGAAGTTCTCATTCAACGCCCATTTCAGTATCTCGCCCCATGCCTCATAACGTGGCACAGCAACCTTTGGTATCTGCAGGTGCGACAAAGATTCAGAGTGGGTCTTCACCTTCACTTCCTTGTCGCGCACCTTAAATACGTAATATTCGTCAGTATAGTTTTTCTTCTTGTTCTCCCACTGTTCCAGCAACACATTGTTCTTAGGGTCCAGCTCCAGTTGTGTCTTTGCATACACTTCTTCCAGTGTCTTCACCAGCCTGTCCTTATCGTCGGCATCCATTGCCTGCACAGTCTCTATCGTCTTCCTGATACCGAACAGCTTCTGCGCTATCCCGGCCTGAGACGTTGCCCATGAATTGTAGTTGCGGTTATTCTCCGATATCTCACTCAGGTAACGCGTGCGGTTCGGCGGAATGATGTAGATCTTCTCGCTCATCTCGCCCGTTATCTCAAAGTTCGATGTCAATGGCGCGCTTGTCCTTGCCACTACAATATCCATCAGGGTCTTGTACATGGTGTTAGTGCCCGGGTCGTTGAACTGAGAGGCTATTGTACCGAACACCGGCATGTCGTCGGCGTTCTTATCAAACAACTTATGGTTGCGCTGGTATTGTTTCTTCACATCACGCAGTGCATCCATAGCGCCGCGTTTGTCAAACTTATTGATCACAACAATATCCGCGAAGTCCAGCATGTCAATCTTCTCCAGCTGTGTGGCAGCGCCATACTCAGGCGTCATCACATACATGCTCAGGTCGCAATGGTCGGTGATCTGCGTATCGCTCTGACCAATACCCGAAGTCTCCAGAATAATGAAGTCAAAATTGGAAGCCTTCAGTATGTCCACCGCGTCATGTATGTGCTTAGACACCGCAAGGTTGCTCTGGCGCGTGGCCATAGAGCGCATATACACCCTGTCGTTGCGTATGGCGTTCATACGTATCCTGTCGCCCAGCAAGGCACCTCCGGTCTTCCTCTTAGACGGGTCTACTGATATGATACCAATGTGTTTGTCTTTAAAGTCCAGCAGGAAACGACGCACCACTTCATCTACAAGTGAGCTCTTGCCCGCGCCACCTGTACCCGTTATACCCAGCACCGGCACCTTGGATGCTGCCGCTACTTCTTTCACTTTTTTCAGCGCAGCCTGTGTTTCGGGCAGGTCATGGTAATTCTCCGCTGCCGATATCAGCCTCGCTATCGACTTCACATCACGCTCTTTCAAATGGCCTGCTTCGCCGTTCAGCTGATTGCCCGTCGGGAAGTCGCATTTCTCCAGCAGGTCATCTATCATACCCTGCAGACCCATGGCGCGGCCATCATCCGGCGAATAGATACGTGTGATACCGTACTCGTGCAGTTCCTTGATCTCGTCGGGCAGAATCACACCGCCGCCGCCGCCAAAGAGTTTTATATGTCCGCAACCTGCCTCTTTCAGCAGATCGTACATATACTTGAAGTACTCCACATGCCCTCCCTGGTATGACGTGATAGCAATGCCATTCGCGTCTTCCTGTATCGCGCAGTCCACTACTTCCTTCACACTGCGGTCGTGCCCCAGGTGGATCACCTCCGCCCCGCTCGACTGCAATATGCGACGCATGATATTGATAGATGCATCATGACCGTCAAACAACGATGCCGCAGTAACCAAACGTATCTTATTCTTTAGAGCGTACGCCATATTATATATTCCGTTTATAACAGGGTGCAAAGGTACGAAATGAGCCGTTTCATACGCTATCAACATTACACATTACCTTTATTCTTAGAATCTTCCTGCACAATGCTGAAACGGCTGTTTTTCGCGGTTACCGTCATCTTCGTCATAGCCCTGGCCAAGCCCGCTCTGCTGCATATAGCCCACCTTCGCAACTGGCAGTGGAGGGGTGCCTTTCACCACCATATCCCCACACAGCAACGCGCCATCGCCCTCACTTTCGACGATGGCCCCGGCCCGGCCTCCGATAGCGTGCTCGCCATCCTTGCAAGGGCGGGCATTCAGGCTACTTTCTTCCTCACCGGCACCGAAATGAGCCGGGAACCCGAAAGAACAGCGCGCATCATTGCCGCCGGACACGAGATCGGCAACCACTCCTGGTCTCATCAGGCACTCATTTTCCGGTCTCCGGCCTTCATCCGGTCCGAGGTTGAACGTACCGACAGCATCATCCGCGCGATGGGCTACAAAGGCACCATCCGCTTCCGCCCCCCGTTCGGCACCAAACTCTTCTACCTGCCCTGGTACCTCAGCCAGACCAACCGCCATACCGTTCTGTGGGATGTTGCACCCGACCTCGATCTCTCCCTCCGCTTCCACACCGATAGCCTCGTGCAGTTTACCGCCCGCAATGTACAGCCCGGCTCCATCATCCTCCTGCACACCATGTACGATAGCGTTTCCGCATCGCTCAGCGCGCTTCCCCGCATCCTGCACTCGCTGCAGGCGCAGGGCTACAAAGTCACTTCCGTTGGCGACCTCCTCAACACCACCGGCCACCGTCACTAAGCCCCCCAAAGCCTATTCACAAGCATTCGCTAACTTTATCGTTCTTTTGTAGTGAATGAAACGCGTCGTTTTGCTATTGCTGGTATTGCTTGCAGGCACTTGTGCCTCGGCGCAGTATTGGCGCAAACCAAAACGACAGTGGCCCAAGACCGAGGGCGAACTGATGTACAAACTCGTAGCCTGCCTGCAACACAAAGACACCGCCGGCTATTACGACCTCTTCCCTCCGTTCGATACCCTGTGGAGCATGGTCATGCACAATACCGACAAAAGCCCCCAGACCCAGAAAGAACTCAACAACCTTAAGGAAAAACCACAGGTGCTCATCGAGTTCGACCCGCTCTATAACAAGAGTATCATAGGTGGCTTCTGCAATGTGCTGTCCAAGGGCGAGGACTCAGGCATACAGTGGAGCCGTGTCACCATGGCGCGCTACGAACTGCGGAAACAAGACCCCACAAGGGCTTTGATAGGCTACGACCACATAGCCCCCGAACGTTTTCACGGCTACATGTTCGTCACCGATGTGTTCAACCGTGTCATGTTCTGCATATCGGTCACCGAGATACAGAAGATAAAAGGGCAGTTCTTCGGCGGGCAGTTGGTAAATGTTCTTCAGGCTAAATCGATCGACGAGTTCAGGCGCAGAGAGATCGAAGAGCAGGCGTGGCTGGAGTGGAAGGCCGCTCACCCCGATACTGTAAGCGTCGACAGCATTGCCGTCGCCGACTCGCTCGCTGCCGCCGATACGTCAGACAAAGGTTCGCTCCTCATCAAAAAGCAGGAAGACCCCGAAGAAGATGAAATGCGCAAAGAGGTGGTGGACCGCAAGTACTACGAAGGGCTTATGGACAATGAGATACCCATAAAACTCTATGTCCGCTACATGAAACCCATACCCGGCAAGCCGCAGCAATACGACGGCCTCTACAAGCTGGGCGAGAACAAACGATACCTGAAACTCGAGATCACGCAGAACAAGGAAGGCAAGTGGATCATTGAAGATGAGACCGCGCAGGGCCTCATGGAGCTCACCCTCACCGGGCGAAACTATGTGGGCGCGTGGACCAATGCCGAGGAGAACGGCTTCGATGTGGAACTGCACCAGACGGGCACACCCAAGGGCAAGATAGAAACACTCGATGCCATCCTCGATCGTGGCCGCTCAGGCAGGGTCGATGAAAGTGTGTTTGAAGATCAGATGAAGGAAGACGAAGAAAAGGATAAGGAGGCAAAAGAAAAGTTAGCTGCCGACCGCGAGGCTGAAAAAGAAAAACAGAAAAAAGAGCAGGAGAAAAAAGACCGCAAAGACAGGAAAAAGAAAAAAGACACCGAAGAAACTCCTGCCGAAAAGAACGATAAAAGCGGCACCGAACAGGGCAAAAAATAGTAGCCGCTACAGCGCCTTTTCCATTATGTAGTGCGGTATACCCACCTCCGTAAATTCATCTCCTACCACACCATAACCCATGCTTCCATAAAAGCCCATGGCATTCTTGCGGGCATGCAGCACCAGTGTGCGGTATCCCTTTTCGCGGGCATACTGCTCGGCCGCTTCCACCAGTTGCCGGCCCAGCCCGCGGCCTTGCCAGGCGTCATATACAGCCATCTGGCGCAGTTGCACCAGCTCATCATTTTTGTGGTGCAGCATCAGGCATACCACCACCTTGCCATCCATCTTTCCGGCAAATATTACATCCACAGCATCACGGCTCAGGTCGTCATTTTTCAACGACATGCCCAGCGGCTTGCGCAGCACCTCGTCGCGCAGGGCAAACACCTCCGCATACTCAGGCGACGAGAGGGTCACTATACTTATTTCAAGCGGAGATCGGTCCATTATTTCAGTTCTATCACGGTTTCTTCAGTGGCCTTTATCAGGAAGGTCACCACCTTCTCCGATGCGTTGGGTCCGCCGGGGCCCTTGTGGTAGTGCGCCTCATACTTGCCGGGCTGTATCTGCAGGTGTTTGGCAGCAGGGTCGCTCAGCTTCAGCGTGTAGAACGAACGGTACTTATCGCCAAACTGTTCATACAGCGTCACACTGTTCATACCCTCTTCGGCCACAAACTTGGCAAAACCCGGCTGCGGTATGCGGATCACGCTTTCGTCAAAGTCCAGGTCTATGTTGCGTATGTCCAGCGGGAATGTGTTGATCTCCACGTGGTAGTTCTCTGGTTCATACTCCAGCCTGTCCGTACACTTCTGTTGTGTGATGGTGCCGTTGGCGCGGTTGCGCTGTGTCACCACCGCGCTGAACTCCTTCACCGGCCTGTTGGGCGCGCCCACATACTCAAACGTCAGACTGGCTTTGTTCACCACTATATATACCTTGTTCTTCTTGTTCGGCTCTATCACCAGGTTGTTCACCACCCTGTTCCTCGACTCCGAGAAGGTCAGATTGTACGTACCCGGCTGAATGTTCAGTTGCGGATCAGGGTTTCCGTCACCATCCACCATGCGGTAAAAACGCTTCACCATATCGCCTGTATACGGGTCCAGCAGCATAATCTGCGGCGTGGTCGTGTAGAACTTACCCTTGCCGTTAGTAAAGTAGATCTGCACAGTAGTCTGTTCCGCGTCTTCGGTCTCCACCTTGAACTCAGCAGGCTTGCCCGGCAACGGCTTGGGTGTACCCGCCACCGGCTTTGCGGCAGGTTTCGCGGCAGGCGCATCGTCAAACTTCAGCGGTGGCATAGGCGGCACCTTGCGTGGCCTCAGTATCGATCCATCGCCATCCAGCACAAACAAATTGATCAGTCGCTTGGGTGGTGTTTGCAGTCGGGCTATGGAAATCGGGTCCGGCCGTGGTGGCACTTCCTCCACTATCACGGGTTCATAGCGACCCACCTTCACCATATCCACAGGCACAAAACCCTGCGTCACCTTCACCAGCGTGCGCGGGGGCGCAGCCACCAACCGGCTTATGGCCTCGGGTGCAGGGCGCACCGGCACCTCTTCTTCTATCCTTGGCTCAAAACGCCCTACTGTCGTGGGTTTGGCTTGCTGGCTCACCGGTGCGGGCATTGTCAGTGTCCGCAGCATAGCCGGTGTCACCCTTGTCACGGCAAATGTTGGTTCCTTCGTTGGCGCCTCCGGTTCTTCGTCCTGCGTCATTGGCACAAACGGCGGCACTGCTACCTTCACAGGCTTGGCCACCGCCAGCGCGTCTATGGCAAAAAAGCGTATCACCGGCACCACCGGTGCTATCTGTTGCAGTCCCTTGGAAGGGTCCACACTGTGCACCACCGTGTCTTTTACTTTTATAACCGGGATGGTCACATTCATCACTGTGGGCGCGGTTGCAGCCACTTCCTTCACCTCTGTATACGTCTTCTGATTCACGTTGATCGCCGGCCTGAAGGCGTTCACTATCTTGCTCACCGCCCCCGGCATGTCGCCATAGCGGGTCACCTCCAGATAGTCGCCCATACAGGCATATGCCGTGCGCAACTGCATCGAGCTTTCCAGGTTCACTATATAAGGCCTGAAGAACACCTTACTTGCCGCCAGTTTCGCCATCACAGCGCATATATCACCACCGCAGCTTTCGCCACCGTCCGTTATCAGTATAATGCTGTAAGCGTTATGGGCCACATCCACCAGATCGTTATCGGCAGCTTCCTGCAGGGCATAGGCAATAGAGGTCACACCAAGTGGCTGAATATCGTCCAACCTGTACTCCATCTGCAGGCGGTTATCTCGGCGAAAAGGCACCTCATTTCTGGTGTCGCGGCAGTTATTCTCGTCCACCGTAGACTGATGGCCGAATACACGCAGCGAAAACTCCACATCGGGGTTCACCTTGTACACGCTGTCCATAATGCGTAGCACTATCTCGTCCGCCACCTTCGACTTCTTCCGTCCGCCATCCCATGTATTGATCATACTGGACGACTTATCCAACAAGATCAGGATACGGGACGTCACTTCCCTTCCGCCTCCCGACTGGGCACGTCCGCCAAATGAGACCGCCAACGCAATAAATAGTGTAATTAATATCTTGACCCGCATGTACAACTCGTAGCACAAACGTACATTATTTGAGCGAAACGGCTGAATCCGCCCTACCCGTCATCAACACTGCATCCCCAATCGGCATTTTTCTCACCCGGTGGCGAGCATGGTTCCAGGCCCAAAACTCCCATTTTAAAAAAAATTCCTCACCCACTATTTATCCATTTTTCACCTGATCCTCATTTGTTTATAAAACTCTCACGTCATTAGAAACTCCCAAAAATCTCCCGCCGGTTTTTCGCTCGTGTTAAAGGGAAAGCACCGCCCCACCGGCTCCTATACTAAAGGTAGCCGCGACTGCTAAACACAACAAGAAGAAAATTCTATGATAGTGCGTTTTCTGTAGTGTCACAGAAAATAGTTTGGGGGGCTTGTGAGGTGGAATATCTCCTGTTCCGTCGTCGTCTATCCGTCGTCGTTGAGTCTCCCCGCCTTTTCTGCGGGGGACTCGACGAAATCAAGGCACCGAAGCTGCTGCCGCCCTACTCTGCCATCAGTTCGCGCCAGTTTCCAAATATCTCCGTCATCGTTGAGTATCCCCGCTTGTGTGCCGGCGCTGAAATAGGGGTAGGAAACAAAAAGCCCCTTATCTTACATGAAATCTGCAAATGGAATTTCTTAAGATCAATCGCCTGAAGATCCTCTACAAATTCATTTTTTCAGTACTCGTTTGGGGTACCCTTTGC
Organism: Flavipsychrobacter sp.; assembly: GCA_016786565.1. Taxonomy (GTDB): domain Bacteria; phylum Bacteroidota; class Bacteroidia; order Chitinophagales; family Chitinophagaceae; genus Nemorincola. The sequence continues at coordinate 81,069 of JAEUVY010000049.1, read as the reverse complement.
GGCGTTTATTATCTGAAACTACGCTCAAATGCCTTGCCGGCAAATGAAATTGCAGAGGAAATGAACGTTACTATGATTGTTCTGGCAATCCTTGCTTTATTGAATTTCCTCGTCAGGCTTTTTGCCAATCAGTATGCCTTTTACAAGGAGCGGCGACTCACAAGACATTTGCTGAGTTATGATCTGTTCGACAACGGCATTTACTCAAAAGCGCTACTGCACAACAACGTTTGGCTCGTTTACAGTCAGGAATGCGTTTTCGGGCACATCGATGGATTTCCGGCTTTAGCGTACATTGATATTACTGTCGAATCAAATTCTGTTACTCATGCGGGATTCTATTTCTTTACAGAGAGCAGCCGCACCCACTCTATCAGAAACAACCCTCTGTCTGTGACAATGAAGAACAATAATGTCCCTGAGAACATTAAAGAATTAGTTTCTGCCCATATTGCACAGATCAAGAATCGCGGATTTGAAAAGAGTACAATTTCCAATGGAACCGATGCATCCAAACTGATAAAACTTTGGGGGTGAGGAAGTTCCTTAGTCGTGCTACCCTTCCGTCGTCGTTGAGTCTCCCCGATTTTGCTGCGGGGGACTCGACGAGATGAAGGTACCGAAGCTGCTGCCGCCCTACTCTGCCGGTTGTTCTAGCCAGTTTTCAAATATCCAGTCATTTGCGTTTCCGTCGTCGTTGAGTCTCCCCGCCTTTTCTGCGGGGGACTCGACGAGATGAAGGTACCGAAGCTGCTGCCGCCCTACTCTGTCGGTAGTTCGATCCAGTTTTCAAATATCCAATCATTTGCATGAGCCACATTGTATACGCCTTGTGTGCCGGTGGTATAAAACTTTGCGGAACAATGTTCGTACAGAGTGGGGTCTGCAGCAAGCGACCATTTCTTACTCACAGGATTTGAATGGATGTAGTCCAACTTTTGCTGCACGAATTTATACGTCCGACATAGCTTTATGTCGAATGAATCCTTAAATACTTCATGTAGTTTCCCTCTCCGCTTTTCAGATGGTTTCACGCCTTCTTCAAGCGTTTTCAGCAAGAGACTGTTTCCCGCCTTTTGAATCCTCTCTACGATATCATATGCCATGAAACGCTTTCCGCTGCCAACCAGTGTATTGATGCTCCTGGTGCTGCTTTTGTATCCTATCAATGCATGGACATGATTGGACATTATTACGTACCCGAGTACGCTGTGACCGGCCGCTTTAAGTGTATCAAACCATTTATAAACGATGTCGTATCCGTTGGTGATATGGAATAGGGGAATCCAATTATAGTTAGTGAAGGTGATGAAATAAATGCCACTATCGAATATGTGCTCTTTATTTACAGGCATAGTTGAATAAAGATAACGCATAATCGGGGGCAGCGAACAGAACATGTAATTAGTTCAACGTAGGGTGCCGAGATCAGCCCTCGGTGCATGGGTGTCGGCGAGTCCCCCGCGGAAAAAGCGGGGAGACTCACCGAGGACGGAACTTCCGTAGTATGCAACACCATCAAGAATTACAGCCGTACAGAAAACAAGAAAGGGAACATATTGTTGTGGCAATATGTTCCCTTCAGCATTTTTATATCGTCAAATCAAGGTATCGAAAGAGCCTTCAAGAGCCGCGTCAAATTCCCGAACTGAACGTAAAATTTTAGTTCCACTGGTACAGATAACCCTCCCATTCCAGAACATACACTGTTCCGTCAGGACCGGCTATCAGCTCATTCTGCACACCATCATGCTGCAGCATGGTCAACTCGGTAGATGATGTTTTAGACACACCAAGATTTTTGTGCGATGATGACCCCAACTGGCAACTGGACCTGTACTTTATAACACCTGTCATTTCGTTTACTTTACAGCCACGTATGGTCACGTAACTACCGCTTTCAATAGGTGGGTGAGAGAACTCAGTCACTTTTACAAACTTAGCAGGCAGCGTTTTAGAACTGATCTTATACAGAGCGGTCTTAGCCCCGACAGATGCCGGCACCAGTGTATAAAAGTCGCCATTGGGCGATGTGTAGTCACTGTTGAACCCTTCGTAATTGTATGCGGCAAGCACTCCCAGATTGTCGGGGTCGGCTTTATCATAAAACACTTCAAACGCGCCGGTATTGGTATTTAACACCACGTCATTATACAATCCCGATCCGTCGATAGCGCTGCTTGCACTGGCTGAAACCGGAAAAAACGCGCGACCGTCATTACTTAAAAACTGCGGTGCGGTTTGCTGGCTGCTGCTTGCAGGAACATCAACCACCTTTACCCAATTATTAGCCGAAGCAGATTTTTTATAGTAGCTCTGGCCCCCACCAATAGTGGTGTTGTTTATGTACACCAGAATGTCGCCGTTTGTGTTGGCGATCATCTGGTTTTTATACCCCGGCGCTATTGCCACAGTATCCCACTGGTTGGTTGCCTTATTCAACATAAAGACATCACCCTGACTTCCCGAATGATAGTAGTAATTGCCCAGGGCATCCTGTACAATTCGTCCGTTTGCGGCCTGAGCCGGATTGGGTATTATCCCTCCCAGTTTATTGAAAGTTTTGGCCGTCCCGTCCCATTCATACAGGTAATTCAAACTATGGTGAACGATGGGAGCACCCTTTTTATTAAATCCTCTTATGCCATATACAGACGGTTTCAGGTCTCCATTGCCCAGTTTCTCAAGGCTTATCTTCTGCGATTCTTCCTTTTTCTTATTGCAGGAACTGAATGCCGCTAGCATCGCGACAAATAGAACGATTATTAAGTGTACTTTTTTCATATTTTATTGTGATATTATTTAATTAGGAAAAATATTAAATTTCGAACAATTTTAATTTGAACAAAACTATCATATTCCCAACAGTATGCGGCATGCGCTGCCACATTTATTAAAACAGATATTTCGGGAAAGGGATGCCCTCGGTATGCGGGTGTCGGCGAGTCCCCCGCAGAAAAAGCGGGGAGACTCCCAGCTCGGCGTATGTCTCCGACTACGTCGCAGCGGTGGCAGATCTCCTGATCTGCGAATGGTCAATATTTGGGGCAAGTGTTTCCCACTTGCCTCAGTAACTTTTTACCATACCGCACTTTTCGCGGTATCACAGATTTTTCACCTTCTATTTTCCACCCTTCCGGCGTAACTTGATGTAAGATCAGAAAGGCAATATTAAATAATACTTTTTAGTAATATTTTTAGGATAATGGGTGAGAAGCAACTGCGCAGTTTTTGGGAAGCAAGTGGGAAGTAAATGAGAAGCAACTGCGCAGGTTTCCTGCCTGCCGGCAGGCAGGTGCGCAATTTTTTGCTCACCCTTGGGTTCAAACTCCCAACAACATTTCACTAACTAATTGATTATCAATATAAATCTACAAGATCACGAGAAAACGCGACCCAAACGGGCAAATAAGAAAAAATATCGGGCACCTGCGCAGCACATCGGCGCGCAAGCAGCAGTTAATTATGCAATGTGTTGGCGACAAAATGCAAGTCTTGGATGCAGTTTTTTATCCACCACATGTTATTAATTAAGTTGTCAGAGAGGGGCATTCAGGTTATCTTTGTAAGGTTCGCAAATTCCGTCAAATAGCGATTATTTGTAACGAACAATCAACTGCAGATCCGGTAGTGCCGCAACGGAAAGCTACACGCCTCCTGACACGACCTATTGCCGGTGCAGTCCACATAAATTTCTTATAAAAAGTAATGGAACAGGAAAACGAAAAAGTGCGGGTACCCGCCGAGTATGATGCCGGAAGTATACAGGTGCTGGAAGGGCTGGAGGCCGTTCGTAAGCGCCCCGCCATGTACATAGGCGATATAGGTGTTAAGGGTCTTCACCACCTGGTTTATGAGGTGGTAGACAACTCTATAGACGAAGCACTTGCAGGCCACTGTAAAAACATATCAGTGACCATTCATACCGATAATTCTATCAGCGTGCTCGATGATGGCCGTGGCATTCCCACGGGCATGCACCCAAAAGAGGGTCGTTCGGCACTGGAAGTGGTAATGACGGTGCTGCACGCCGGTGGTAAGTTCGATAAGGACAGCTACAAGGTGTCGGGCGGTCTGCACGGTGTGGGTGTAAGCTGTGTGAACGCGCTCAGCTCGCTCATGCAAACTACTGTGTACCGCGAAGGCAAGATATTTGAACAGGAATACCGCATGGGTATCCCTCAGTATCCTGTGCGCGAAATAGGCACTACCGACAAGCGTGGCACGCAGCAGCACTTCTGGCCTGATGGCACCATCTTCAAAGACACTGTCTATAACCGCGATATCCTTGCAGGTCGTCTGCGCGAGCTTTCTTACCTCAACAAGGGCATCCGCATCACCCTCACCGACGATCGCGAACTTACCGAAGACGGTCAGTCAGTACACGAGGAATTCTACAGCGAGGGCGGTATCATAGAGTTTGTACAGATGCTGGACCGCGTGGGCAAGCGCGACCCGCTGCTGGCACTGCCCATATTTGTAGAAAGTCACGATAAAGACTCAAACGTATCGGTTGATGTGGCACTTAGCTACAATACCTCTTACAACGAGCATATCTATTCGTACGTAAACAACATCAACACCATAGAAGGTGGTACGCACGTGGCAGGATTCCGCCGCTCTATCACCAGGGTGTTCAAGGCATACGGAGATAAGAACAAACTGTTCGAGAAAGCCAAGGTGGAGATCACCGGCGACGACTTCCGCGAAGGCCTCAGTGCGGTTATATCGGTAAAAGTACCGGAGCCACAGTTTGAGGGTCAGACCAAGACCAAACTCGGCAACAACGAGGTAATGGGCGTGGTAGACGTTTGTGTGAGCCGCGTATTGGAAGCCTACCTGGAGGAACACCCCAAGGAGGCCAAGATGATCATCGACAAGGTGATACTGGCAGCACAGGCACGTGCGGCGGCACGTAAGGCGCGCGAGATGGTGCAGCGCAAGAGCGTACTGTCTGGTGGCGGTATGCCTGGCAAACTGGCCGACTGTTCCGAGCGCGATCCGCATAAATGCGAGCTCTACCTTGTGGAAGGAGACTCGGCCGGTGGTACTGCCAAGCAGGGCCGCGACCGTAGCTATCAGGCCATTCTGCCACTGAGGGGTAAGATCCTGAACGTAGAGAAAGCACAGGAATACAAGATATACGAGAACGAAGAGATCAAGAATATGTTCACCGCGCTGGGCGTTTCCATCGGCACCCCCGAAGACCCCAAAGCACTGAACCTTACCAAGCTGCGCTACCACAAGATCATCATCATGACCGATGCCGATGTGGATGGTTCGCACATTGCCACCCTTATTCTCACCTTCTTCTTCCGCTATATGAAAGATCTGGTGCTGCAGGGATATGTGTACCTGGCGCAGCCACCACTCTACTTGGTGAAGAAAGGCAAAGACCAGAAATATGCTTGGACCGAAGATGACCGCAAACGCGCCATCGCAGAGCTGGCCAACGGCAAGGAAGATTCGGTGAACGTGCAGCGATACAAGGGTCTGGGAGAGATGAACGCAGAGCAGCTGTGGGACACCACCATGAACCCCGACACCCGCACACTGAAGCAGGTGACCATAGAAAGCATGTCTTATGCCGACGAGATCTTCTCTATGCTGATGGGCGATGAGGTGCCACCACGCCGTCACTTCATTGAGACACACGCTAAGTATGCCAAGATCGATATCTAAGATCTTTACAGATACAACACACAAAACGGCCGGAGATTCACCGGCCGTTTTTTATCTTATTTTGTCCCTCTAAATATCGATATTTGCATTACATGAAAAACTTACTTGTTCTTTTGTTCTCTCTGGTAGCGTTCAGCAGTGTGGCGCAGATAACGGTAGATTCTACCAAGACCACACTCACCGTGAAGGAGAAGCTGCCCACAGGCGTGAAGACGCTTACCGTGTATCGTTCGTTCGTGCAGGGCAGCGGCATGCGCCATCAGGCAGTGTACCAGCCCGTTGCCGACGAGCTGGGCGAAGAACCGGAATCACTCAAATTGTCGTTTGCCGACGAGCTGCCCCACATCAAAAAGATGATGGATGCCGCCATGCAGAAACGCCAACTGAACCTATCGAGCTTTTCATTCAACCTGCTGCCCTATGCCGATCTGTCCAACAAACTCATAGACATCTACACCAACTCTACCGACTGGAACGACTACGTGAAGAAGGCTACCAACCTCAAGCAGACCACTACCCTCTTTGATGGCTCTGAGGTATCGGAAGTACACTTCTATGCCAAGATGGCCAAGTATGTAATGGACAAAAGCGACTTCGCAGCCCAGTTCGACGGACTGCTGAAACCATACGGATACAAGATAGCCTCCATCGATTTTCCTGAGGAGCACCAGCAGGTATTCTCTGCCGACAAGCTGATGGTATTGGGCAAGAACCCCAACCTCTTCATCCCCCTCCCCGATTATTCTATCTCAGTAGTTAAGATCAAGAAGTAATGAGCCAGTATAGTATAGGAGAAGCACTGAATCTGCTCATGGAGCGGTCGCACTGGAAACCCAAGGTGATAGCCCTGCGCATGAGCCAGGAATGGGAAGCGATCACGGGAAAGACCATTGCCAAGTACACCCGCTCGGTGAACATGAACAACAAGACGCTCACCATCTATACCGATGTGGCCCCGCTGAAGCAGGAACTGCAAATGGGCAAGGAACAACTCATTGTCCGCATCAACGAGTACTTCAACGAAAGGGTGGTAGAAGAGATAGTGATCAGGTAGTTCGGCTGCGTGCCCATGCTGCCCCGGCGGCAAACAGGCCCACACCCAGCAATGCGCCCACGGCATCGGCCACTATGTCCATTATATCCATGCTGCGCCCGAGGAAGGTGAGCAGCCCCTGCAGCAACTCGGTGACACCACCCACCGCAACAGCGATCACAAACCACTTTAACCTATTGCGCACACCGCCCTCAGGGTAGGCGCACAACCATAGAAACCCAAATAACCCGAACATCACGAAATGAGTCCACTTATCTATCAGCGGCACATCCACATGGGGCAACTCGCGCCCCGGGTACAGGCAGCCCATAAAAACGAGCAAGGTCCATAGCATCGCTATGAACCTTGCCTGTTTCTTATAGCCCGAACCGGGCAGGAAAATGCTATTCATTATTCACCGATCAGCTGGCGGTAAGCAGCAGCATCGAGCAGCGCGTCTACGTCAGCAGGATTGTCAACGGTCATTTTCACCATCCAGCCTGAACCGTATGGATCTTTGTTCACGTTCTCAGGATTTGCCTCGAGGTCACCATTCACCTCAGTGATAGTGCCTGCAACCGGCAGATACAGATCAGAAACGGTTTTAACAGCCTCTACGGTACCGAAAATATCGTTGGCGCCGAATGGCTTACCAACCGAGCTGATGTCCACAAATACGATGTCGCCCAGTTCTTTCTGCGCGAAATCTGTAATACCTACAGTTGCGGTATTGCCTTCAATTTTGATCCACTCGTGATCTTTCGTGTAACGTAATGTGCCAGGAAATTCCATTGTTGATTGATTTTGGCATAAAAATAGAATAAAAAACAGAAAAAGGGAATACCCTGGCGCAGCAGGCCCAAAAAATAACAGAATTGATGTCAGTAATAACAGACTACCACACAAAAGGGTGAAAAACGGGTGACCTGTATCATAAAACCACGTTCTTAACTTTTAGTAGTGCGCTTTCATTGCTACCTTCACAGTATTAAATATCAAATCAGGATCATGAAATATCTACCGATTCCTTCCAAGTTGTATGAACAGAACAGGCAGCGCTTTATCAAGAAGATGAAGCCCAACTCTGTTGCCATCTTCCCGGCCAGCCCCACCTTTCCGAAGAGTGGTGACGGCACTTACGGTTACAAACCCGATGCCGATGTGATGTGGCTGTCGGGCATAGTACAGGAGAAAACCATCGTAGTGCTGTACCCCGACAATCCGGATAAGAGCATGAGGGAAGTGCTGGTGCTGCTGCGCCCCAATGAACTGCTGGAAAAATGGGTAGGCCACAAACTGCGTAAAGAAGAAGCAACAGCCATATCGGGCATTGCCAATGTGCAGTGGCTGGATGGCTTTGATGCCATGATACAGGTGATGATGAACTCGGCCGACTATGTGTACCTGAACAGCAACGAGCACAACCGCCTTGATACCGAACTTCCCCGCACAGACCTTCTGTTCGTACAGGAGCTGATGAAGAAGTACCCGCTGCACAACTACGAACGTGCTGCCAAAGTAATGAAGGAGCTTCGGGCTATAAAGACCAAGGAAGAAATAGAGGTAACAAAGCAGGCCATTGCTATAACCGGCAAGGCGCTTGACAGGGTACTGAAGTTTGTGCAGCCGGGCGTGATGGAGTATGAGATAGAAGCAGAGATCACACACGAGTTCCTGCGCAACAGGGCCACGGGGCATGCCTATGGCTGCATCATCGCATCGGGCGACAGGGCACGCACGCTGCACTACGAAGAGAACAACCAGGTATGTAAGGACGGCGAGTTGCTGCTGATGGACTTTGGTGCAGAGTATGGCAACTATAATGCCGACCTCACGCGCACTATTCCGGTAAATGGCAAGTTCACCAAGCGCCAGAAGGAGGTGTACAATGCGTGCCTTGCAGTACACAACCACGGCAAGAGCATACTGAAACCGGGCATCCTGTTCCAGGATTATGTGAAGAGCATCAACGCCGAAATGGAGAAGCAACTGCTGAAAATAGGGCTCATCTCCAAGTCAGACATCAAGAATCAGGATCCGGCCAACCCGGCTTACCGCAAGTACTTCTACCATGGTGTTTCGCACCACCTGGGCCTTGTGGTACATGATGTAGGTTCTTACACCGATGCAGTAAAAGAGGGAATGTTGTTCACTATAGAGCCCGGCATCTATGTAGAAGAAGAACAAATGGGTATCCGCATTGAGAACAACATCTGGATCACCAAGACCGGCAATGTGGATCTCTTCAAGGGCATACCAATAACAACCGACGAAATAGAAACAGTGATGAAACGCTGATCTCACCGGAGATAAAACAAGAACGGGGCTGTTATCACAACAGCCCCGTTCAATTTAATATAGTCAACGTACTTACTTATCGCCTACCTGCACCTTGTAGACCTCGCCGCGTTGTGTGTTGATGGGGATGCCCAGTGATTCGTAGATATAGTCCTGTGCAACAGTGCGCACGCTCAGCTTGTTGATCTTGGTATTACTACCTGAAGGATGCACCCTATTTGACAGGAACACAAACACCACACCACTGGCAGGGTCGGCCCAAACACAAGTACCCGTGAAACCCTGATGACCGAATGTGAGCGCACTCCATCGGTCGCCGGCACCACCGCCGTTGTCTTCTTTAGGAAGCGCCTTGTCAAAACCAAGTCCGCGGTGGCTGAGCTTGCTGCCATAGGCAGTGAACAGATCTACGGTCTCCGGTTTGAAGTAGCGTTTACCTCCGTAAGTGCCCTTGTTCAGCAGCATCTGGAAGATGACCGCAACATCTTTGGCAGTTGAGAACAGGCCCGCATGGCCGCCCACACCGCCCAGCATAGCAGCACCAGGGTCGTGCACATAACCCTGAATAATGCCTTGCCTGAAGCCTGTTTCTATCTCGGTAGGAGCAATCTCTTTTACGTCAAACTTCGTGAGCGGATTGTAGAGTGTGCGCTTTAATCCCAATGGCTTGTAGAACTCGTCTTCAGCGTATTTGTCAACAGTTTTGCCGGTGATCTCTTTGACGATAGCTGCCAGGAAAAAGAAGTCGAGGTCGCTGTAAACCATCTTGCCGGCATTGTCGAGTTTGCTGTCGTAGATGGCGGCCCACATAGTGTCTATATAATCGTTGCGCATGAAGACATTGGCTGCGAGCTGCGTTGTGTAGCCGGGTTTAGATATACTGCTCACCAACTCGGGGCGTATCTTACCCGATCTGTCTACCACGTCTTTGAAGAATGGTATCCAACCCTTGAGGCCCGCCTGATGCAGGAGCAGGTCGCGGATCTTCAGGTCGGCCTTATTGGTGCCACGCGCCTGCGGCAGGTAGTCGCCAATTGTTTTGTCCAGACTGAGCTTACCTTGTTCGTACAACCGCATCACCGATATGTTGGTGGCAAGCACCTTTGTGCAGGATGCTACGTCGTAAATGGTATTGGTATCGACGGGTTTGTTTTTGTTGTAGTCCAGGTATCCGAAAGCGCGGTCGTAAAAGATGTTGCCGTTTCTTGCGGCCAACACACGGCAACCGGGGAAGACCCCATCGGCAATGCAGCGTGCCATGAACATGTCCAGACGTGAAAGCGCATCAGGCTCCACCACGCCGGCAAATGCTGGCAATACGGGCTGCAACGTAGATGAAGGTTCTTTTAGCACTGTACGCAGTTTGAACGGGGACGGACATATACTCTGTCCATCAGAGCAGGCTGTTACGGGCATTTTTCCTTTTGCCTTTGCCTTCTTCAGCAGAATGTTGGCAACAGCCTTTTCGGTGAGTGTGTCGTCTTCGTAAGCCACCATCACGGAGCCTGCGCCACAGAAATACTGAGTTGCATAGGCATTACCGAGGACTACGATCATCACATTCTTCATGCAACCGGCCTGCTGCAGAAACGCAATTGCCTCGTCGCTAAGGCCATAGTTACTGCCGGGAGTGAAGTTCATGTTGTGTATGGCTACTATTGCGGTGCTATAACGAGAGAGGCTCTCCAACAGACGCTGAACACTATCGACCCGCGTGCCCTTTGGCAACCAACCTGCTTTTACGTTATCGAACCTATCCTGCAGTATCTCGTACAGCGGAGTGGTCTCTGACGCATTGATACCGACGTAGCCAATGCGCATATTCTCATTGATCTTCTTCAGGATCTGATTGTCGTCCTTCACCACTGTAATAGCGGCACGTGCCACCCGACTGCGCATACTATCAACATCACGATTCAGATCGCGGACGATATTCTCAGGATCTACGTCTTTCACCTCAGTAAGACCCGCCTCGTACTTGGCGGCCAATATCTTCTTCACAGAAATCTCTAATCGTGTCTCCGGCACCGCACCGGCTTCAATGGCGGCTTTGATCTTCGCGATCGAAGCAGGCACATCCTGCGGCATCAGCATAATGTCGTTTCCGGCCATAAATGCGCGTAATTCAGACTCACCGGGATCGAAGTATTTGGTTAGGCCCTGCATGTTGAGACCATCGGTAATGACCAGCCCGGTAAAACGGAGTTTCTCCTTGAGCAGGCCCGTGATAGCGTTGTAGGACAGACTTGTAGGCACATGCTTTTCGGTGTCGAGTGCGGGCACCTCAAGATGGGCTACCATCACCGCCTTTACCTTTTCAGCAACCATCTGGCGGAAGGGATATAATTCAACCGAATCGAGCTGGGGGATGGTGCGGGAAATGACCGGCAGATCGTTGTGCGAATCGACACTTGTATTGCCGTGACCGGGGAAGTGTTTGGCACAAGCCATAATGCCATTCTGCTGCAAACCACGCACATAAGCCCTACCCAGGCGCGCCACCCATACCTTGTCCTCGCCATAGGCACGAGAGTTGATAACGGGATTGGCTGGATTGTTATTTACATCGACATCGGGGCCGAAATTCATGTGCATGCCCAACCTTCTGAATTGCGCGGCAATGGCAGCACTTGTTTTATATACAAGGCCTGTATCGCGTGTTGCACCCAGCATCATTTGCCGGGGCAGGGGTTTGATACTATCGAGACGCATGCCAACACCCCACTCGGCGTCCATGGCTATGAGTAGCGGCACCTGCGCCAAATGTTGATACTTGTTTGTGAGCAAAGCCTGACGGCCGGGGCCACCCTGCATAAAGATGAGCCCTCCAACATAATGTTTGTTCAGCAGGTCGGTGATACGCTCTTCGTTGTAGTTCTTACCACCTGAATATGCGGCGACCATCATCATCTGACCAATGCGCTCTTCCATATTGAGCTGCGCGTACACACTGTCCACCCAAATATTCTTGAGCGCCAACTCACTTTGCCGGCTACGATGCGCAGACGACTGGGCAAACCCGGCACCAGGTAAAATCATAAAAAGCAGTACCAATAACAATGAACTGCCTGCAAAAATCCTCATGAAAACAAAAGTAACCTATTCCGAAAACAAATCTTGCCAAAGCAAAACAGCCTCCGCAACAAGTGCAGAGGCTGGGGATATCTTTTTTAGAAACGAGTCCTATACTATGGTTCCAACACCAGACGCACCGCATTGATGCTACCATCGGTACCTGTGAAGCGACACATATAAACGCCGGCCGCAAGGCTGTCAGAAAGGCTGATAACAGCCGAGCGACCTTCCACCTTCACAGACTTCACCATTCGTCCGTCGAGCGCATAAATTTCAAGGACGCCTGCAGAACCTGATTCGATATTTACAGAGGCTGTAGCCGGGTTGGGGTACAAACGGAAGTTTGGTGTTGCATGCTCTACGCCTGCTACTCCGGTCTCGCACTCCAGCTGTGTCTTCACAACAATTGTATGTCGTGCCGTATCAGAGCTGCAGGAATTAGATACTACATACATGATATCTGCCTTACCCGGGAACAAACCTTCAACGATACCTGAAGCATTGAAGACCTTGGCAATCCAATCGGCATTGCTTAGCCAAACACCACCACCAACAGAGTTGACCATCACAGTAGTATCGCCGATACAAATACTGTCAATACCGGTAACAGAACCTGCAACCGCAAGCGCATGAACAGTTACCTCAACAGTTGCACTGGAAGAACCGCACAAGTTGGTGCGCGTGTACGAGATCACAGCAGTACCCGGAGCAACACCCGACACCTCGCCGGTTGCGGCAACCGTAGCAACAGATGTGCCTGTTGTACTCCAAACTCCACCGGTAATAGTTTTACCGAGCAAAGTAGAGCCACCGATGCACATACCGAAACTGCCGGTGATGGCACCCGGATCGGGCAACGGATCGACAGTGACGTGCTGGCGCACTGTGCTGATCCCGCACACACCTGTAACGTTGTAGTTGATGGTATCGAGGCCGGGAGTGATGCCTGACACCACGCCGGTTGCAGCCACTGAAACATTTCCTGTAGTGGCCGACCATGTACCACCGGACACAGTAGCAATCACTGTCATAGTGCCCGACTGACAAACATTATATGGAGATGAAAGCAAACCAGGGTAAGGAAGGTCATTCACAGTAACAACATGAACCCTTGCACAACCGGTGAGCGGCAGTGTATAGCTGATAGCCGAAGTGCCGGAAGCAACACCTGTAACACTACCTGATGTGCCCACTGTGGCTACTGCAGCATTGCTGCTTGTCCAGCTACCACCGCTTGTGGTACTTGCGAGTGAAACGGAAACACCTACACAAACACTATCGGGACCGGTTATTTCTGCAGGCAAAGGATTTACTGAAACAGGGGCTGTTCTGAAACAGCCTGTAACAGGCAATGTATAAGTGATACGCGCTGACCCAGGAGCGACACCGGTAACCAAGCCGGCAGCGCTACCTACGGTGGCGATAGTGGTATCGGAACTTGACCAACTACCTGTGAGTGGCGTGCTTGAAAACAAAGTTGTACCTTCCACACATGCAGTTGATGTGCCGGTAATAGATGACGGAACCGGATTAACAGTAACGATCATTGTGCGGCGACAACCTGTTGCCGCTATGCGGTAGGTGACCGTGGCAACACCCGCAGAAACGCCGGTGACTATGCCGCTTGCAGAACCAACCGTTACGGCTGATGTGGAAGCAGACCATAAGCCTCCGGTTGTAGGCGTGCTGAGCGTAATGTTGCTACCCGCGCAAACCTGATCGACGCCTGTGATAGCTATAGGCAACGGATTCACCGTTACTACTGCAGACTTAAAGCAGCCATTGCCGAGTGCATAAGAAACTGTTGAAGTTCCGGCAGCAACACCACCTAAAACGCCGGTGGGAGAAACTACTGCCGCGACAGATGTGTTGCCGCTGATCCATACACCACCATAGGTAGTGCTGCTGAGCGTAGTGGTAGCACCTTCACACAAAGTAAGTGTTCCGGTAACGGGCTGAGGCGCGGTGAGTATCCTGATGGTATCGAACACGATACAAGCACCGGGCATGCGGTATGTGATGAGAACTGTACCTGTACCCATACCGGTTATCACACCAGTAGTTGACCCAACGCGCGCCAACACAGGGTTGCTACTGCTCCATGTGCCACCCGGAACTGAATTCGTCCAGGTGGTTGTGAGTAAGCGACAAACTGTTGAGTCGCCAACGATAGGTCCGGGAGAGATATTGACCGTCACAGTCGCCGTGCGGAAGCAACCATTGGAAATAGTGTAGCTGACTGTTGCTGTACCCGGAGTAATGCCGGATACAACACCGGTGGTGCTGCCCACTGAGATGTTGGCATCGGCTGTACTCCAAGTTCCGCCAGTGGTAGTGTCGGTAAGTGTAACCGTTGCACCCTGACAAATATTTTTTGTTCCTGTAATGATCTTAGGACTTGTTGCAACTGTTACCGCCTTTGTAACATAACAACCGGTAGCCAATGTATAGGAGATAGTTGCAGTGCCTGACGCGACAGCGGTTACGACACCTGTTGCCGAACCTACCGCAACGCCCGAAGTACCACTCCAAGTGCCACCTGCGCTGTCGTTGGTCATTGTGAGGTCCATTCCGTTACAAACAGTAGAAGCGCCAACGATTGCCGCAGGAAGCGGATCGACCGTTACGATCTCTGTGATGGTAGTGCTTCCGCACGCATTTGTTGTTGTGTAGGAAATAGTATCAATACCCATGGCCACACCGGTGACGATACCCGACGTGCCGATGGTGGCAACAGAAGGGTTTGCAGAAGCCCATACACCACCCGTCACCACATTGCCCAATGCACGGGTGCTACCCACACAAACAGGCGTGTTGCCGGTGATGGTACCTGCAGCGGGGAGTGTATTGACCGTAAACAAAAGTGTAGTTGTTGCTGAACCGCAAGTATTGGTAACTGTGTAGGAAATAAGTGTGGTACCTGCCGCAACAGAAGTAACAGTGCCTGCTGCGTTGATAGTAGCTACTGAAGCATCGGAAGAAGCCCATGTGCCGCCAGCCGTGCCATTGGAAAGTACAGTAGTATCGCCGAGGCAAACGTTATCGGAACCCAAAATGCCACCCGCAAATGGTAGCGCATTAACTGTAACAAGTGACGTAACTGAACAAGCACCTACGGAATACGTGATAACCACAACCCCAGCGCTCACACCGGTAACAACACCGGTCACTGCATCGACCGATGCTACAGAAGGAATACCGGAGGTCCAGGAGCCGCCCGATGTAGTACTTGACAATGGTGTAGTGGCACCCTCGCAAACTGTTGTTGTACCTGTAATGGCTGCCGGCATTACACCAACAGTAACGACTTTAGCAGAAGTACATCCGGTAGAAAGTGTGTAAGTAATACCTGCTGTACCAACTGCGACACCTGAAACAGTTCCGGAAGAACTACCCACTGTTGCAACCGCAGGATCGCTACTGGTCCAAACGCCGCCACCATAAAAATTGCTCAACGTCGCATTAACTGACATGCAAATATTATCGGGTCCGGTAATGGAGGGAGCAGGTCCCAGAATCACAGTTACAAGTTTCGTAACACTACATGTATTAGAGAGCTTGTATATCAAAGTTGTGGTATCCGGACTTACACCGATTGCAAGGCCGGTAGACGTATCAATGCTAAACACCGTGCCCAGTGAAAGGTTGCTCCAGGTGCCGCCGGATGGCGTGCTTGTGTAGATTGTTGATGTTCCGTCGCAAAATGCGTCACTACCCACAATCGGAGAAGGACTTGCATTTACTGTGATGGTCGCTGAAGCAAAATCAACACCAAGCGTATAAGTAATATCCGCAGTTCCGGCTGCGACACCCGACACCACACCTGTGGTAGGATTGACTGTTGCTACTGCAGTGTTGCTGCTGCTCCAGCTTCCACCGGATGTAGCATGCCCCAATGCCGTGGTGCTACCCGTACATACGGAGTAGGTACCGGTGACCGGGGATAGCGGCGGTGTGGGGGTAGCATTGACATAGGTGGCAAAAAGTAGCAGGAAGGCAAGGAGCACGTTCTTCATAGCACAGTTTTTATTCATAAGTATAAACGAATTGCAATATAATAAAAGTTTATAAATTCTGGACGTTATTATATTACCAAGGCGTAAAAATAATCAAAATCACCGCGTTTGCACCAATTGAAGGGCATCAATTGATACTGACAACCAACATAATTTATAAGACGTCGGTTGCTTACCTTGTGCTAACATTCACACAATATCATCTTTATGTGGCGGGAAGACGATGAAAAATACATGAGAAGATGCCTGCAACTGGCAGAACAGGCTAAGGGTCACACGAGCCCCAACCCCATGGTAGGGGCAGTGCTGGTACACAACGACCGCGTGATAGGCGAAGGTTACCACCACTATTATGGTGGCCCGCATGCCGAGGTGAACTGTATCGCATCGGTAAAGCCGGAAGACCGTTCACTTATACCGGGCAGCACCATGTATGTGAGCCTGGAGCCGTGTGCCCACTTTGGCCTCACACCTCCCTGTGCCAACCTGCTGGTGCATGAAAAGGTAAAAAAAGTGGTTTTGGCCAATACCGATCCGTTTGCCCGGGTGAACGGCAAGGGGATAGCAATACTAAAAGAAGCAGGTATTGATGTGGCCACGCATTTGCTGGAGGCGGAGGGGTTGTGGATGAACAGGCGCTTCTTCGGGTTTCATACCCGCAAACGCCCCTATGTAATATTGAAGTGGGCTGAATCGGAGGACGGATTCATAGGCACGGCCGACAGGCAACCTGTAACCATCAGCTCGAATGACAGCCTGATGCTGTCGCATAAATGGAGGACGCAAGAAGCGGCGATAATGGTGGGCTATACTACCGCACTGAACGACAACCCACGCCTGACACCACGCATGGTGGAAGGACGCCACCCATTGCGTATAGCGTTTGACAGAAAGCTGCAACTTCCCAAAACGCACCACCTGTTTGATGACGCAGCCGCCACATGGATACTTAATGACCGCGAAGAGACCGTGGAGGGGAATATTCATTATATAAAACTATCGTCGGGCGATAAGCTGCAGGAACTGATGGACCGGCTTTATGACGCCCATCTGACCTCACTGATAGTGGAAGGCGGGGCTCATTTGTTGAACAGCTTTGTAGAAAGCGGATTGTGGGACGAGGCAAGAGTGATAACAGGTGCAACGAAGATGAGCACCGGACTATCTGCACCATCGTTGTCAGGGATAGCACCTGAAATGGAGCAACCAATAGGCCCGGACACACTGAGGCTGTACGTAAATTCCTATCATGGCTTCAGGTATGTAGAAGGTATGGAATTATAAACAGAGGCTTATTCAGGTGCCGGTATGGAAGGCACCCAACGGTTTGCAGGTAAGTTTCCGTCTATAAAGGCGTGTGAAGATTAACTGACCTGTAAACCCATCTCTTTAAAACGATTAAATGATTAACGGACAGTAACCTGTTTACCCTATTTTAAAGATTGGTTGCAATACCCGTAAAACAAACGGTCGCTTTAAAGGCGACCGTTTGTTTTATAATTCGATACATACATTCTTGGGTTCGGTAAAGAAGCGGAGTGCCTCCCAGCCGCCTTCGCGGCCCACGCCGCTGTTCTTGAAACCGCCGAAAGGCGTGCGCAGGTCGCGCAGTAACCAGCAATTGACCCATATAATGCCGCTACCGACTTTGGCAGCTACCCTGTTAGCACGGCTGATGTCCTGTGTCCAGATGGTTGCGGAAAGGCCGTAATCGCTGGTATTGGCAAGCTGCAGTGCTTCGTCCTCTGTTTTAAAAGACTGCAATGTAACGACCGGGCCAAAGATCTCTTCCATATTGGTGCGGCAGTTGGCACCGAGCCCCTCTATAACAGTTGGCTCTATGAACAGGCCATTTTCGCAGCGGCCTGATAATTTCACTACATTTCCTCCGGTAAGGATCTTACCCCCTTCCTGAAGTGCGAGATCGATGCAGCTACGCACCTTGTCGAAGTGCATATTACTAACCACTGCGCCTTGTTTGCTGTTTTCGTCGAGCGGATCGCCAACGGTAAGTTTCTTCACCCGGGCAATAAACTCTTCCTTGAATTTTTCATAGATGCTCTCTTCTACCAGAATGCGACTACCGCACAGGCATATCTGCCCCTGATTGCTGAAAGAAGATTGTATGGTGGTGCGCATCATCTTGTCCCAATCGCAATCGGCAAAAATGATGTTGGGGTTTTTACCGCCCAGCTCCAGAGATATTTTCTTGAACATGGGCGCCGCAGTTGCAGCTATATCGCGACCGGCGCGGGTACTGCCAGTAAATGAAATTGCCTTAATGGACGGATGGGCTACCATTGCCGATCCGCAACCGGGACCTGTGCCGTGCAATATGTTGAGCACACCGGCGGGCAGCCCGGCTTCCTGACAAATAATACTGAGCAGGTAGGCCGTCATGGGTGTAACCTCGCTTGGTTTTGCCACCACACAATTGCCGGCAGCCAATGCGGGGGCTATCTTCCATGTAAAAAGATAGAGAGGCAGGTTCCACGGAGAGATGCAGCCTACTATGCCCACCGGCTGACGCAGGGTGTAGTTGATGGCCTTATCCTCCATATTATGGCTATCGGTGCTGAAATGCATGATGCCGGTGGCGAAAAACCTGAAATTGCTGGAGGCGCGGGGAATATCTACCCTTTTGCTGAGTGAGAGCGGCTTGCCATTGTCATTGGTCTCGGCAAGCGCCAGTGCATCCAGATTTGCATCGATCAGTTCGGCAATACGATTCAATAAACGGAAACGCTCCTCGGCGGGAGTGACACTCCATGCCGGGAATGCCGCCTTTGCGGCAGCTACCGCAGCTTCTACATCCTGCAGGTCGCTGTCGGGGGTCTGACTGTAAGTTTCCCCTGTGGCAGGATTAATATTTGGTATGTACCTGCCACCAACGGGAGCGACGAGTGCGCCACCTATATAATTGGCAATCTGAGCGGGAGCATTAAGATTCATGCTGCAAAAGTAAGTGTATGTATCGTGACAATGGCCGTAAATGGCCTAAAAAGGGTAGCAACGGGCCCCTGAATGGCTGTGTGAACTCAGGATCGAGGCCGGGTAACCGATTTTTCTGAAAATTATTTTTCACTACAACTAATTGATTTACAATATAATTAAAGATATTTTTAAAAATATCAGAAAAACGGGGGTTACCTTTTTCCCAAACCCGTATAAACATGCATAACCATCTAAAAAACAAAAGTTATGAAATTAGTAAAGCTGAGCGTATTCGCTCTTACAATGGGTCTGTTCGTTGCATCATGCGGTAGCTCTAGCAACGAAGCTGCAACTGAAGCTCCTGCAACAACTGAAGCACCTGCTGCTGAAGCTGCACCAGCTCCTGAAGCTGCACCAGCTGCTGCTCCTGCTGACTCTGCTGCTGCTGCTGCACCAGCTGCTGAAGCTGCACCTGCTGCTCCTGCAACTAAGTAATTAGTTCTTAAAGCAAAAGAAAATAAAACCACTCGCTCTGCGGGTGGTTTATTTTTTTGTGTCCGCTAGTGGCGGAAATGATAAAGGCGACCGTTTGGCCGCCTTTATTGCATTTATCATTCAATCAGGATCATTTAACGAATTCCAACGGTAACACAACCTCTTTTCCATCGCGCTTCACAGTTACCTGAGTTTTGTCGCCTGCTCCAAACTTACCCAGTGCCTCCATGTAACTTTGCATACCTGTTACCTTGTTATCGCCCAGCTGAATAACGATGTCGCCCACTTTGACACCGGCACGAGCCGCAGGCTTGTTATCGGTAACACCATCAACCTTTACGCCGCCCCCATCAAAGGTATAGTCTGGCATGATGCCCATGGATACCTTGAAACGGGTCTTTCCTACACTTGCCTGTTTGGTCACCAGATAGCGGGGTTTCTGTTCTTTATCCATTTTCTCTACCACGCGTGTCACATACTTCAGCACGTCCACTTCGCCCTGATAGTTGACAGCCCCGGGCAGGTCAGATGGCTTGTGGTAGTCTTTGTGCGTGCCTGTGAAGAAAAACAGCACGGGGATACCCGCATTGTAAAAACTGGTATGATCTGACGGACCCACACCCGCGCTGTCGATAACCACTTTGAAGTCGGGACCGGCCATTGCCACCACATCGGCCCATGAAGGAGATGTGCCGATGCCACCCACAGTAAGTGCATGAGTACTGTCGTTGAGGCGACCCACCATGTCCATGTTGAGCATATAGGCGATCTTGTTGCTATCGAGGCCCTCTTGTTTCACGAATGCCTTTGAACCGAACAGCCCCAGCTCCTCGCCGGAGAAATTGACAAAAAGGTAATTATAGTGACGCAACTTCTTATTAGCCTTGATGCGTCCGGCCATTTCCAGAAGGGCAGCAGTGCCGCTGGCGTTGTCGTCGGCACCATGATGCACCAGATGTTCTTTGGCGGCATTGGCATGAAGGCTGTTGTGGTCCTCGCCATAACCCAGGTGGTCGTAGTGAGCGCCCAGCACAACCGTATAGGCAGCATTGTTATCGATATAAGCTGCAAGGTTATTGCCACTACGTTCAGTTTTCGTAATATCTATATCCAGAGACAGGGTTACAGCACCCTTGTTTGCCTGGCGGTCCACAACGAGTTTTTTCCAAACCTTGTTTCCCATAAATACAACGGGCACCGTCACTGTCTCATATATAGACTGGCTGTTGAAAGTGGGGGCATACTTACTGCCGTATCCATCAAACAAAATAACGGCTGTGGCACCTTGTTTGGCGGCCTCACGACACTTGTCGAATGCAGCCTTCTCTGCATCGAAATGCGGGTTATCTGCCTCTTCCTGACTTGCGTACAGTGGCATCATCCAGGCACTACCCTGCTCCATAACATCGGGCAGAATATCTCCGGAGGCTTTTTTATTGGCACTGAACGGGAACGGGAAACAATTGTCGTTCGTTTTTACGTCCACTCCATTGATCACAATGCGTGTGGTTGGCGCTACTTCCTTGCCATAAGTGAAGCGAAAGGGGTGGAAGTAGGTGTTTTTATAAGGTGCCACCCGCATTTCCTGGTAACGTTTTTCAATATATTCGGCCGCTTTCAGTTCGCCGGGGGTGCCGGTGCGCCTGCCTTCGAGCGCGTCTGAAGCCAGATAGCCGATGTCATTTTTGAGCTGCTGAATGAGCTGTTCATCAGATTTGCGCTGCGCATTTGCTGCAGGTTGAAATAAAACACCCGCGAGGGCAAGACAAATTGTGAAACGACAGATTGCCATAAGATCATTTGTTTTACAAATGTACATATTTTGTTTAGTGTTGATAATTGAGGGTTTGAATGGCGGGGTAAAAAAAGCCGCTCTGGTTAGGAGCGGCGGGTTGTGAATTTGTAATTCTGTATTGATACTTACTAATTCTCTTGTTTTAGGCTGATTCGGCACCAATTAAGAAGCTTGCCTCAGTTCGGTTGGCTCCAGAACCAGACCCTGCGCGTCGGCAGGAACTGCTTCCTGACCGCTGGTAGGCATCACGATCTGCATGTCTGTGATGTCTTTCAGTTGTGGCAACTGAGCCGGTGAGTTGATGCCGAGGTAATCCATGAAGTTCTTGGAGGTAGC
Organism: Flavipsychrobacter sp.; assembly: GCA_016786565.1. Taxonomy (GTDB): domain Bacteria; phylum Bacteroidota; class Bacteroidia; order Chitinophagales; family Chitinophagaceae; genus Nemorincola. Next base: position 59,405 of record JAEUVY010000049.1, on the reverse strand, counting down.
ATAGATGAGCGGCTTACCTACCATCTCTTCGTTGCGGCCAGCGATGACGATCAGCTCTTTTTCCAGCAATTTCTGGATGCTGTAGTCAGCACTTACACCACGGATATATTCAATTTCACTCTTTGTGATCGGTTGTTTGTAGGCAATGATAGAAAGCGTTTCCATAGCTGCTGTAGACAGCTTTTTGATGTGCTTTTCGCCATTGAGCTGCAATACAGTCTTGTGGAAAGCCTTCTTGGTAAGGAACTGGTATCCGCCGCCTATCTCTCGAAGCTGAAAAGGATAGTAATCCGCATCATACTTCTCGCGGATAGCCTCGAGGCAAGTAGCAATACGCTCAGCCTCTATCACAGTATCAAGCGCCTGGCCCAATACTTCGGTCATCTCGATCTGCGTGAGCGGACGCTCGCTCGCAAATATAAGGGCCTCTACATGGGGCATCAGTTGTTCTATATCCATACGGCTATGCAATTTTGTCAATCGAAAGTACCACACCTTAGAAACGTTGCACAAAGAAGTAATGCACAGATGTGTATAACTCGGGTTGCCGATATGGGGTTCTCCACATAGGTAAAACGGCCAAAACTGACCACAATTACCCGCATTACCGCAGTGCGCACCGCTGGTTATGACAACAGTCATGCAGGACCCCGCACCGGGGGGCTAATTTTGCTGAAAAGAGACACCGTGACCGAAGATCAATTAATAGAAAAATACAATATACCTGTACCAAGATATACCAGCTACCCTACCGTACCCGGCTGGAAAGACGGGCTGGATGTGGCGCAGTGGCAAAAGGTATTTGCCGCCGACTTCCGTGTTCACAACCGGAAGGGTGGTATCAGCCTGTACCTGCACCTGCCCTTCTGTGAGTCCTTGTGTACGTATTGCGGCTGCAACAAAAAGATCACCACCAATCATAGTGTAGAAGATGCCTATATAGACGCCATACACCGGGAATGGCAAATGTATGTGGGCCTGATGGACGGCCTGCCGGTGCTGCGCGAACTGCACCTGGGCGGTGGCACTCCCACCTTTTTCTCTCCTGCCAATCTGAGTAAGTTGCTGGAACCGATACTGAACAGCGCCATCATTCACGAGCAGCACGAATTCAGCTTTGAAGGGCACCCCAACAATACTACCAGAGAACACCTGCAGGCACTGTATGACCTTGGCTTCCGCCGGGTGAGTTATGGGGTGCAGGACAATGACCCTGAGGTGCAGCGCATTATCAACAGGATACAACCGGTGGAGAATGTGCGACGCGCTACCGAAACCGCACGGGCCATAGGCTACACCTCAGTGAACTTTGACCTGATATATGGGCTGCCACGCCAAACACTGGAAAGCATAACAAGAACGATAAATGAAGTGATAGCGTTGCGTCCTGACAGGATAGCGTTCTACAGCTATGCGCACGTGCCCTGGACAAGCCGCGGACAGCGCCTGTTTGACGAGAATGACCTGCCGGGTGCCGCCGAGAAACTGGCACTGTACCTGACCGGCAAACAATTGCTCACAGCCAACGGGTATCGCGACATAGGCATGGACCACTTCGCGCTGGATACTGATGACCTGTTTGTGGCACTGCAGGAGGGCCGGCTGCACCGCAATTTCATGGGCTATACCACACAACAGACCGAGATTCTGATAGGGTTGGGTGTATCGTCTATAAGCACCACCCCGGGTGGCTTTGCGCAGAACGAGAAGACGCTGCACAACTACTACGAACTGATAAACCAAGATAAAATACCGGTGCAGAAAGGGCTTTTCACGAGTGCAGAAGACCGTAAACACGGACGGCACATACTGGACCTTATCTGTACAGGGCACACCACCATTGCCGACCTGAACGACGCCAATATGACGGAATATGTATTGCCTTCGCTGACGGCACTACAGACCGACGGACTGGTAACCGTTACCGGCAAGGAAGTGCAAGTGACACCGGCAGGGAAGCCGTTCATCCGCAACATCTGCAGTGCATTTGACCTGTATATTGCCCGTAGCAAGGCCGATGCAGGAAAAAAAATGTTCAGCAACGCAGTGTAGCGGCCGTGTTTGACAGACGGAGTGCCTCGAATCCATCGTGCACCAGTTTTGGCTTACCTTAGCGGCATGCCAGAAAAGAAATTATTCCTGCTCGACGCGTTCGCGCTGATCTTTCGCGCGTATTATGCCCTTATCCGCAACCCACGTGTAACCACCAAGGGGAAGAATACCAATGCCCAGTTTGGCTTCACGTCTACCCTGCTGGACCTGATCAACAAAGAAAAACCAACCCATCTGGCGGTAGTGTTCGACACATCGGCACCTACTGAAAGGCATACAGACTTTGCCGACTACAAGGCCAACCGGCAGGAAACGCCTGAAGACCTGCTGGCAGCGGTACCTGATATCAAACGGATCATCCGTGGCTTCAATCTGCCGGTGCTGGAACTGGATGGTTATGAGGCAGACGATATTGTAGGCACACTGGCACTGGAGGCAGCCGATCTGGGCTATACGGTGTACATGGTTACGCCCGACAAGGACTATGGTCAGGTGGTACGCGACAATGTATTCATCTACAAACCTGCCAGCGGTGGCGGCGATGTGGAGATCATGGGGCCAAATGAAGTGTGTGCCAAATGGGGCATCAAACGGGTGGACCAGGTGATAGATATGCTGGGGCTGATGGGCGACGCGGTGGACAACATACCGGGCATACCGGGTGTGGGAGAAAAGACCGCAGCAAAACTTCTGGCAGAGTATGACACGCTTGAGAACATACTTGCCAACGCAGATAAGATAAAGGGGGCGATGGGCGAGAAAGTACGCAATGGTAAAGACCTCGCACTGATGTCGAAGAAGCTGGCGACGATCATCACCAATGTGCCGCTGCCCTTCCACGAAGAAGACTTCAGGATAAAAGAAAGGAACACAGAGGCACTCACGGAAGTATTCAATGAACTGGAATTCCGCGCGCTGGCACGCCGTGTATTTGGCGATACCGCAGCCGCTGCACCAGCAGCGGCCACAGACCTGTTTGGCAATCCGCTGCCGCAGAAACGAGGCGCTACGCCGCAACCGGCAGCTCCCGCACCCACAACTGAGCAGACAAATACCGACACAGACAGTGACACAATTCCGGAAGGTAATTATGCCACAATAGAGACCACACCACACGACTACAGGCTGATAACAGAGACTGCAGCCATGGATGAACTGGTGGCACTACTGCTGCAGCAGAAAGAGATCTGCTTCGATACTGAGACCACCAACATTGACGCGAACATTGCCGACCTGGTGGGCATGAGTTTCAGCTTTGCAAAAGGCACGGGATACTTCGTATCTGTACCGGCGGAAAAAGAAGAAGTGGTGGCGATACTGGAACGATTCAGAAAGGTGTTTGAAGCACCGGGCATACTGTGGATAGGACAGAACATAAAGTATGACATGATCATGCTGAAGCGATATGGCTTCACGCTGAACGGCCACCTGTACGACACCATGCTGGCCAACTATGTGATAGACCCGGACGGCAAACGCAGCATGGACATGATGAGTATCAAGTACCTGAACTATCAACCGGTGTCTATTGAAACACTGATAGGCAAAAAAGGGAAGAACCAGCTATCGATGCGCGACGCGCCACTTGAAGCCGTTAAAGAATATGCCGCGGAAGATGCCGACATCACGCTGCAACTGAAGCAGGCCTTCGACCCGCTGCTGAACGAGAAAGACGTGACACAGGTATTTGAGAAAGTGGAGAACCCGCTGGTACCTGTACTGGTGGACATGGAGACCGAGGGTGTGAATCTGGATGTGGCGTTCCTTAATCAATACTCCAAAGAACTGGAAACAGACATACGCACAGCAGAAGAACGCATATACGACCATGCGGGTCTGAAATTCAACATAGGCTCGCCGAAGCAACTGGGTGAAGTACTGTTTGAGGTGATGAAGATAGATGCGGGCCAGAAGAAGACCAAAACAGGACAGTACGCAACGGGCGAAGACATTCTGCAAAAGCTGCGCCATAAACATCAGGTAATTGAAGACATACTTGCTTATCGCGAGCTAACAAAACTGAAAAGCACCTACGTAGATTCACTGCCCGGCCTGCTGAACCCATACACCGGTCGCCTGCATACCAGCTATAACCAGGCAGTGGCGGTAACAGGCCGCCTCAGCAGCAACAACCCCAATCTGCAGAACATACCCATACGCACCGACCGTGGCCGCGAGATCAGGAAGGCATTCATTCCACGCGACAGCTCGCACAAACTGGTATCTGCCGACTATTCGCAGATAGAACTGCGCATTGTGGCCGCCATAAGCGGAGACGAGAACATGATAGCCGCGTTCAAAGAGAACAAGGACATCCACACAGCCACTGCAGCCAAGGTATATGGCGTTGCAGAATCGGAAGTAACAAAGGATATGCGTCGCGCAGCGAAGGCTGTGAATTTCGGTATCATCTATGGTCAGTCAGCGTTCGGGCTTGCCGAGAACATAGGCGTGAGCCGCACCGAGGCAAAGACTATCATTGACAACTATTTCATCCAGTATCCTTCTATTAAAAAGTACATGGATGGTTCGGTGAACTTTGCCAAAGAACACGGCTATGTGCAAACACTGATGGGACGTAAAAGGTGGCTCAAAGACATCTATTCCGCCAACTTCACCGTGCGCGGCTTTGCAGAGCGCAACGCCATTAACATGCCGATACAGGGTACTGCTGCCGACATGATAAAACTGGCGATGATATCTGTGCATGCGGAAATAAAGCGCAGAACACACCTGAGATCCAGAATGATACTGCAGGTACATGACGAATTGGTGTTTGACGTGCCCGACAATGAAGTGGAAGAAATGAAGGCACTTATAAAAGAAGGAATGGAACATGCCATGCCACTGCCCCACGGAGTGCCAACCAACGCGGAAACCGGTAGCGGCACCAACTGGCTCGAAGCGCATTAACAGCAGCCTATGCGGGGATAACGTTTTCCGATATGGCCGCCTGACATAATCAGTAATTTTGCCAAAAAACAGAACAGGATGATGGAATACAGGAAAATGGGCAATACCGGGCTGAAGCTCAGCGTACTTTCTTACGGATCGTGGGTAACTTTCTCGCGCCAGGTCGATGACAAGGCGTCTGACAGATTGATGGGGCTTGCCTACGACAACGGCATCAACTTCTTCGACAATGCGGAAGCATACGAAGGAGGCCGCAGCGAAGAAATGATGGGACGCGTGCTGGCTGCCAAAAACTGGGACCGCACTTCTTACTGTATCTCCAGCAAAGTGTTCTTTGGCCTGCACGGCAAGGACAACAAGCCCAACCAGAACGGACTGAGCCGCAAGCATATAATGGAAGCCTGCCATGCCGCACTGCGCCGCATGCAGACCGAATATCTGGACCTTTATTACTGCCACAGACCCGACCCTGAGACACCCATGGAAGAGATAGTGCGCACCATGAACATCCTGATAGAGCAGGGAAAAATATTTTACTGGGGCACCAGTGAATGGAGCGCCGATGAGATACTGGAAGCACACAAAGTGGCCAAAGAACTCGGGCTCATTCCGCCGGCTGTGGAACAACCACAATACAACCTCTTCGAACGCACGAAGATGGAGCACGACTACCTGCCGATATTTAAGAACCACGGCATGGGCACCACCATCTGGAGTCCGCTGGCCAGCGGTTTGTTGACCGGCAAGTACAATGACGGCATACCGGAAGGTTCGCGCCTGGCATTGGAGAATTATGCGTGGCTGAAAGACCGCATGATGCAGGACGACAAGCTGGAGCGGGTAAAAAAACTATCGAAGGTGGCTGCCGATATGGGCACCAGCCTTGCCACACTTTCTATAGCCTGGTGTATCCATAACCCCTACGTGACCACGGCTATACTGGGTGCCACCCGAGAGGCCCAATTGATGGAGAATCTGGAAGCGCTGAACGTATACACCCAACTTACACCGGCAATAATGCAGGAGATAGATGGAATTATGGGAACCAAACCCTGATAACCGTCCGGCCCGGGAACTAACTCATGATATTAGGCTGACAAACCGGAATTCGATAACCACATACCTTTGCATCAATGGCAAGTGTCAGAACATCAGAAAACATTCCGGGGATCGCTGAGCGATTTGCAGGTACCGGCAGCCGTGTCACCAACACGGTTTCGGTGCCTGTGAACAACAGCATCCTTGCCGAATGTATGGAAGTACTGATACCGACAGAAGAACTGCCGGAGGACAGGGGTATGCTGTACCTCTATCCTATAGGCGACAGCCAATTCTGTCTGCACCTGTGCTACCTTGAGTATCTGGAGACCAATGGCGATGAGGCCGTTATCTATTCTATCCGGTTCCTTCCGTCCTTCTTCGACCAGTTTCCGGCAGACGTACTTATGGCCAATCAGCCCTTCCGTTTGGATGAGACCACCGACCAGCAGTTCACCGTTTGTGCACAGGCACGTGCATTGCTGAAACAACTGACACAAGACTCTGTGGCTGCTACGCCGCTGATACGGTCGCTGCACCGCATGGATGCAGCTACCCACCTTTTGCGCAGGGCGTTGGAGACCATCTCAGCTCCGTTCGAGGCCAGTCAGGTGCCGGCATGCCGGTTCCTTGCATTTGAAGGCGAGCGTGACAAGATAGCGGCAGCAATGACCATACTGCAACAAAATACCGATCAGCCACACACCATCAAAGAACTCTCGCGTAAGGTGGCCATGAACGAATGTTACCTGAAGAAAGGTTTTAAGGCACTGACCGGAAAAACGATACACGAATACCAACAAGAGTTGCGGATAGCCCGCGCCAAAACACTGCTTAAAGAACAGGGCCGATCGGTGACCGATGTGGCACACGAACTTGGCTACAGCAGCATCTCGCACTTCAGCACCGCGTTCAAAAAAGTAACAGGCATGAAACCCTGTGAGCTACTGGCTTAAAACAGCTTTCCACTACCGCTTCACAAATGCTACCAGACTCAGCAGATCATGCGCCTTATCGGGCGAAATGGGTATGTTATGATTGCCCTTCATCACCAGGTACCCGCCATCGGATTTTACATAGTCGGTAATGAAACCGGTATTGACAATGTATGATTTGTGGCAACGAAAGAAACTACCACTACCGTTAAGGGTGTCTTCAATATTCTTCAAAGTCCTGCTGATAGTGAGGCGGCTGCCATCGCAAAAGAAGATCTCGGTATAGGTATTGTCGGCCTTAAAAAGGAGAATGTCAGAGAGTTTCAGAAATCTGATAGAATTGGAATCGGGAACGGCTATTGTATGCATGCCTTCCTCCTTCAGGTTCTCTCGCAGAGGGGCAATGTTGTTGCCGCGTGCCTGCACTCCCTTCTTCCTCACGCGCTCCACTGCCTGCTCCAATTCACCGGGCTCTACCGGCTTCAGCAGATAATCGACCGCTGACATTTTGAAAGCCTTGATGGCATGGTTGTTATAGGCGGTCACAAAAATGATCTCAAAGGTCACTTCTGCCTCATCAAAAAAATCGAGCAATTCCAGTCCGCTATAGCCGGGCATTTCGATATCGAGAAACACTACATCAGGCCGCCATTTACGAATAGCCTTGACACCGGAGGGAAGGTCGGCACCCTCTGCCACCACTTCCACATCAGGACAATACTCTTTCAGCATTTTCGCAAGCAAGGTGCGTGCCCGAGCCTCATCGTCAACAATTATCGCTTTCATCTGTTCAACTTATGTCAAAGGTATGGTTATGGTCACACATGTACCTTCCGGCTCACCATCCTTATCCTTCTTATCGAAATAGTTTATCTGTATCTTTTGTTCCCTTTCCCTGTTCAGCAAGGCCACACGCCTGTTATTAGCTTCGGTGGAGAACGGAGTATGTCTTTCTTTTCTGACAGTAGCCATCTCGGCCGCCCTGTCTCTTCCTATTCCGTTATCGTCAACCAGCACCTTCAACACGCCATCAGCCACACTAAAATCAACCAGCAAACGCTTATGTCCCTTTTTGTGCAGCAAACCATGCTTTATGGCATTCTCTACATAGGGCTGAACGATCATAGACGGTATGCGCACGAGCCCTGTTTCCAGATCACGGGACAACCTTATCTCAAAATCAAAGTCCTGAACAAAACGCATCTTCTCCAGATCAAGGTATAACCTCAGCGCCTCTACTTCTTCCTCTATTGATATCGATTCGCGTTCAGACATCTCCAGCACCACCCGCGTAAGGCGCGACAGTTTGGAAAGATAGGTAGAGGCGTTCCTTTTGTCGTCGGAGAAGATGAATGACTGAATAGTGTTCAAAGCATTGTAGAAGAAGTGCGGGTTCATCTGTGCCCTGATGGCGGTGAGCATAGAATTGCGCAGGTTCTTCTCCAGCTCCATCTTTTCCAGCATTAGTACGTTCTTCCTTTGCAATTGCCTTGTCTTCCAGCGGAAAAAGATATAAACAACGTAGCCTGCCAACACGATGCATACGAGCCAGAACCACCACTTCAACCAGAACGGCGAGTTGACAAAAAGATGCAATGACCGCTGAGGATAAACATCACCTCCATCGGCTACCAACCTGAAAGCCAAATGGTACTTACCGGGCGAAAGTGCCACTAGTTTGATATTGCGGCTGGAGTTGGGGTTAGAACGCCAGGGCTCGCCGTTGATGCTGTACTGCAGTGCATACCGACGGGTCATATCAAACGACAGAACGCTGTAGTCAACTTCAATATCATTTTCATCATATTCCAGCGCTTCAATGTTACGCTCCGGCACCTGACGTCCATTCACAATTACTTTGTTTACGTAAAACACAGGCTGAACACCGGATCTGGCACCAACGTTATTGAGCTCTACTATCAGTCCTCTGTCGGTCGCAATTATGAGCCGGCCGTTGCGCACCTCAAGGTCATTGACCTCGTCGCCCCGCACCCCCGATCTGGTCTGCACCAACTCGAACTTGCCGGTCGTTTTATCCAACTTTCTGATACCGGATCCGGTGACGAGGAAAAATGAATTACCGGAGCGCTTTATCTGGAATACCCGTTCCGGCACCTCACCAACCAGCAACTTCACAGGCGGCACGCCCTCTCTTATTGCCCACAGATCATTCTCAGGCGTGAGTGCGTATAACACGCCTTCATAATGCACAAGACCTACCGGAAATATCCTACCGCCATGTGTCGTTATCTCGCTTATCTGCCGGGTTGTAATACGGTACAGGCCAATGTTGGAACCGCTGTATATGACTTTATTCTTTTCGTCAAAAGCGATCGTCTTCCCCCGGCCACCCCGCAAAAAATCGCAATCGCCGCCCGGCAGTGTGCGTGCCTCATAAAGGCTATCCCATTCGCTGACGATGTCATTGCGCATTGCCTTGAGCCCTGTAACACCACTTGATGTAAATGCAATGTATTTTTCATCGACCGGAACTAACTTCTTAACGGCATAGTTCAATCGTATGGGGGTCCTGAAAAGTGTGTCAGTAATAAAAAATGCCTGGGCTGCAAACAACAATTTGCCTGAACCAGGGTGATAGGTCATACACTGTATCTTGTGTCGCACATCTCCACTGTATCTTTTCACAAGCGTGTTTCGCACTTCGTCGAAGGTGTATATTGTATTGCTCTTTGCCCCCACATACATTGAACTTTCTGTATTGAACAATATTCCCGGCTGAAAGTTTTCTTCTGTTACAATTTGTGTCTTCAGATCGGGCACCAGCAGTATACCTTCATAAAGCGTTCCCAACCAAAAGTTGCCATCTCGGTCACGCATCACCGATGATATATTCTTATCGGCAAAGAAAGGTCTCCCGTTACTGATGCTGTTCCCCATTTTGTCGAATGCCCAGGCACCCGTGGGCGTGAGGAACCAGTAATAGCCGCCACAGAACGACGCCCCCTGCAACAGATTGATGGGAGGCAATGCTATGGTCTGCTCAACGCGACCATTATTGAGCACAAAACACTTCCTTTCCGCATTCACTTTGTCAGACACCAGTAACTTACCATCTGCCGCACCATCCAGAGAGCCTGCCGGAACGTTTTTTGCTATAAGGATCTGCCCCTCTGCTGTGAACGCATACAGGTCAAGTCCATTCAGCACAAACATTACGCTATCGTTGTTATGATTATACAATATCGATTTTGTATCCATGGGCAGCGACCTGACCAGCCGGAAGGTTTTAATGTCATACACGAAAAAACCCTGCCTGTTGAACACAAAGAGATGATCGCCCACCACCCCGAACGGCCCTGTCACCGTTTGCTCCAGCAAGTCGAAGTGGTGAAGGCTGTCGGCTTCCTCGTAATAGATCTGACCGTCGAAGTTTCTGTACCAGATACGTCCCAGTTTATCTTCAGCTATAGAATTTCCGGCCCTTGATGTCTGACCGGCAGAAGTGTAGGTCCTGAATTCAAACCCATCGTAACGGGTAAGGCCATCTTCTCCAGCTATCCAAATAAACCCCTTGCTATCCTGAAAAAGATCGTATACGGAATTGGAGGGGAGCCCGTTAGCCTTGTTGATGAAAGTATAATAGGGGTCCTGTGCCACTGCGGGTACTACCCGTAGCAACAGAAACACGACTAAAACACGGAGACGCCCCATATATAACATTTCAAAGATAGAAATTAGCAGATTGGTAGCTAATTACGGTTAGTGAAAAGACATTTACAGTTAGTAACGGCCCCAATACCTGCAAATCATCCACTATCTCACTAACCCAAACAAGCATTTCACTAACTGCGAAACCCTAAGACACCCACACCCTACTAATTTTGGCAGCAAGAACTGGCATTTACCCCATCTGATCGAATAACAGGTATTAAGAACAATGAACAAAACGACTGAAGAATAATAGCTGTACCTGTAAAAATGCCGGTTTATGCTTGCCGATACCAAGCCCCTTTTTGACCGGCACGGGTGCGTCTATCCCTGTGCAAACTGAAATGAACCGCCGCTGAGGCGGTTTGTTTTTTGTGGAAACCGTCAGATGCCGGATGACACATAGCCTGCGGCCTTTGCTGCCAGCATGGACCACGAATTTGAGTGTACAGCAGGTACTTGTACCCACTCCTTCATAGGTCTGCCCTTGCCAGATGGATCAAAAAGCTTCGCCCCGGTCAGTGCAAGCGCATTTGCATGGTCGGCACCTGTGAGCTTAAAAGCCGCTTCCTGCTGAAAAAAGCAAACAAACGCCTTACCGCCTATCTTATAGCATGGCTTGCCAAACATTTGGCCAGCCACTGCGCCGTTCACTTTGGAAGCGGCCGCGTTGTACAGTTGCTCTTCGTTTGTCATTTGTCAAGACTTTTTGATGGGGTCCTCCTTTTGTTCATAATATACACAGCAGCTATACCCAGAACACCACCAATGGCTGTGTGTGGCTTGATCTGCTCGTCGAGCAATGCCCAGGAAGAAACAGATGCGCACAGCGGCACCAGGAATATGAAACTACTGGCTTTTTCTGCCCCCAACCTTGTGGTGGCGTAGAAATACATAGTGGTGGCGCCGGCAGTGACTATGGCACTTGAGAAGATGAGGTTGCCCCAGAAAACCGGGTCCTGTATCTGAAGGGCTTGTCTGAACTCGGCCATATCTGCCAGTGGCAGCATACACAAAAACGTAACAAGGTATTGCCAGAGGCTGAAACCGAGCGATGAACCGTAGCGGCCACCTTTTGAAGTGAACTTGCTCATGACAGCCCATGTAAATGCAGCAAGGAGAAAGTACAGGTTACCACTATCCAGCAGAGATGAACTATTGCGCCACAATTGCAACAATACCACACCGGCTACCACACCTACAGCCAAACCTGTACCCTCGCGCCTTGTGGGCGTGCGGCGATCGACCGCCAAACCCAGCACATAGGCCATTAAGGGATTCATGATAGTGACCAAAACACCGCCGGCACCGGGCGAGCCCGTCTTCAGCCCCATGTAAAAGAGATAACTATAGACGGCAAGCAACAATCCGGCAGTGGCAACTATGGGAATACCCTTGCGTTGCAACCCGAAACCTGTGCGTGTTGCCAGCAAGATCAGTACCATACTTACCAGCACAAGAGCGTAGCGATATACCGAGAAGTTGATAGCTGAGCAATACCCGCTCAGCACCTTGCCCGATGGCCAGCTAAGTCCCCAAAGGAACATGCTGACAACGATACCGGCCACAAGCCACACTTCGGAAGACTGTTTTTGCTGCATAGGGTGATGTGAAATCGCGTGCAATCTACAAAGATTCGCACGAGCTGCCGGCATTTACCCTGATGCCGGCCCGCACGCTGCAGGAAACTTTAACAGCCAAAATATCCAAAAACCCGCTAAATTGTGCTTGTATTTGCCGGCAAGGAAATAGCCGGCCATCATAACCAACAAATTATTTTATGAAGCATCTCCTTCTGTTAGTTCTTGCCACCGTCCTATACACCTCTGCACCAGTGTTTGCACAAACACGCACCGAAGGGGGGCTGGAATGGTACACCGACCTTATGCAGGCACAGGAAAAATCGAAAGCAACCAACAAGCCTATTTTCGGGTTCTTTACGGGCAGCGACTGGTGCGGCTGGTGTCATAAACTACAGAGGGATGTATTTGCCAAACCGGCATTTGTAAAGTGGGCAAAGGAAAAGGTGATCCTGCTGGAACTCGACTTTCCGAGGCGCAAGCAACTTTCTCCTGAGCTGATGCAGCAGAACAATAGCCTGCAGCAAGCGTTCAGGGTGCAGGGCTATCCTACTATCTGGATGTTCACGATGGAAAAAGACAAGGCAACACCCAACATGAATATCAATCCGCTTGGTTCCCTCGGCTACCCTTCAGGTGCTGAGCCGGGCAAGGAAGAAGTGAAATTTCTCGGGGAGGCCAACAATATTCTGTCGAAGAAGCAGGGATAACGAAAACATCTTGTTGATCACCCCAACACCTTACCGTGAGTGAGCGAACGCACTATAATTCAGGGACTTTCGGCAGAAGACGCCAAACGCCGGCTCACCGAGCATGGGTACAACGAGTTGCCATCGGCCAAACCTAAAACTGTATTCCATATTGCATTGGAGGTAGTGAGGGAACCTATGTTCCTGTTGCTGCTGGCATGCGGTGTGCTCTATGTGATACTTGGCGACCATCGCGAAGGCATCATACTCCTCTCCACCACATTCATCATCATCTACATTACCTTCTATCAGCACCGCAAAACGGAAAAGGCGCTTGAGGCGCTTCGCAAACTATCTACTCCCCGCGTGCTGGTGATACGCGACGGCAAGGAAGTGCGCATACCCGGCCGCGAGCTGGTGCCCGGCGATGTGATGATACTGAATGAGGGCGACAGGATAGGTGCAGACGCTACCGTGCTGGACAGTAAGAACCTGACTATTGACGAGTCTTTGTTGACCGGAGAGTCGGTGGCAGTGCGCAAGCAGAGCTTTGCTACACAGGCCGATGAAAACGGGCGTGTGTTCAGCGGAACACTGGTGACCCAGGGCAAGGGGCTGGCAACCGTAACTGAGACAGGAATACAAACACAGTTTGGCAAGATCGGCGCATCGCTGCACGGAATAGTGACCAACGAAACACGGCTGCAGCAGGAAATGAAGCGCCTGATCCGCAACCTTTTCATTATCGGCATTGTCCTAAGCATTACTGTGGTACTGGCCTTCTACTTATCGGGCACTCCATTTGTGAAAGCTTTACTGAATGGTTTGGCATCGGCAATGGCCATATTGCCTGAGGAGTTTCCGGTGGTGCTTACCGTATTCCTGACATTGGGTGCGTGGCGCCTTTCCAAGAAAAACGTACTCACCCGCAAGCCGTCGGCTATTGAAACATTGGGTTCTGCAACTGTGTTGTGTACCGATAAGACCGGAACCATAACACAGAACAAAATGGAAGTAGTAGCGGTCTACGATGGTCGTGCAACTTATAGTCGCAATGAACTTAACGGGAGGGAAGCAATCCGACCGATCATTGCTACCGCATACGCGGCTACTCACTCCGACTCCATAGACCCCATGGAGAAGGCAATAATAGAAAGCTATAACCGGCACGCAGCTACCCAAAACGATGCTACGTTTGTAAAAGAATATCCACTAAGCAAGGAGTTGATGGCCATGACCATTGTGCAGCAACACGCCGATGGTAGCCACTACGCCTACGCCAAGGGAGCACCCGAGGCCATTTTTGCGCTGTGCAACCTCACACCGGCAGAACGCGAGCATCATGCCGGAGCACTAAACTCACTTGCCGGGCAAGCCTTCAGGGTACTGGGTATTGCAGATGCACCAGTGGCAGCTGACGCGCTACCCGAATCGGCAATGGAAATAGGTTTGCAGTTCAAAGGCTTTCTGGCGCTTGAAGATCCCACACGGCCTGAGGTGCCCGAAGCGGTGGCACAATGCGGCCGGGCAGGTATACGCGTCATCATGATCACCGGCGACTATCCTTCCACGGCGCGCAGCATAGGCGATCAGATAGGACTGCCACACAATGGCACCGTGGTGACCGGTAAGGAAATTGCCGACATGAGCGATGATGAACTGAACCACGCAATAGGGAAAGTGAGCATTTTTGCACGCGTGGTACCAGACCAGAAACTACGTATAGTGCAGGCACTGAAAGCCAATGGCGAGGTGGTGGCCATGACCGGCGATGGTGTGAACGATGCTCCCGCGCTGAAGGCTGCCGACATAGGCATAGCCATGGGTGGTAAGGGCACCGACGTGGCCCGCGAGGCTTCCTCGCTGGTGCTGCTCGACGACAATTTTGTGTCCATTGTATCTGCCATCCGCATGGGTCGCAGGATCTTCGACAATCTGCAAAAGGCCATGTCCTACATACTGGCCATACATGTGCCTATCGTAGGGCTTACACTACTTCCGGCGTTTGTGTCGTCCATGCCGGTTCTGCTGATGCCGCTGCACATTGTGTTCATGGAATTGCTCATAGACCCCGCCTGCTCCATTGCTTTCGAATATGAACAGGAAGAGCGCAACATCATGGACCGCCCGCCACGCGACCCCAACGAGCAGTTCTTTGGCGCACGGCGCATAATCGCTAGTGTTGTGCGCGGCATCATGCTATTGATAATGGTGGTGTGTATCTTTTATCTTTCATTAAATGAAGGCCACCCCGAAGCGGAAGCACGGTCCATCACATTCACCGCGCTCATTATAGGCAATGTGGCACTTATTCTTACCAGTCTGTCTCAATCAAGATCATTCCTCGCTGTGTTCACCGAGAAGAATTATGCGGTGCTGATCGTGTTGGGACTGGCACTTGCCGTTCTTGTTGCTGTGGTGTCTGTTCCTGCCATGCAATCTGTATTCTCCTTCAGCTTCCCGGGCTTCAGGCACTTCCTTACCTCTGTAGCAGGCGCTGGTGTGATGCTGACAATTTTCGAATTGGCAAAGCTCATCCGATTACGTAAGGCGACATCGTCACATAAATGACCGCGGACCACCGATCACCGTTCCTGTTGTAATATTGCAACCGGAAAATGACACAGCACACAGTAGTTAACGGGATAAAGATCACCATCAACCATGTGGTACACGATGTGGCCGGACCTACTATTGTCTTCCTGCACGACTCGCTGGGCTGTATACAATTGTGGCGCGATTTTCCGAAGCAGTTAGCCGATGCTACCAACTGCAACTTCCTGGTCTATGACCGGCAGGGATATGGCGCGTCAGCCCCATTCGGGCCCGAACCGCGCGATAGTGGCTATCTGGAAAAAGAGGCCGATTTTCTCGATGCATTACTGGCACAGCTCAACATAGAACAAGCAATCCTCTTCGGCCATAGCGACGGTGGTTCTATTGCCGTTATCGCTGCTGCAAAATATCCCGCAAGCATCAGGGCGGTTATATCAGAGGCTGCACACCTTTTTGTTGAAGAGATAACACTGAACGGCATCAGAGACGCAGTGACCGCCTATGAGCACACGGCGCTGAAGAGGCGGCTAGAACGATACCATGGCACCAAGACAGATGCTGTCTTTTGGGCGTGGGCAGGCACGTGGCTCAATGAGGCCTACCGCGATTGGAGCATTGAGCACTTTGTGCCGCGCATCACCTGCCCCGTGCTGGTGATACAGGGCGTGGATGATGAGTTTGGCAGCATGAGACAGGTAACCGCCATCACCAACCATACCGCCGGCCACGCCGAGCGTATGATATTAGAGCATACACGCCACAACCCGCACCGCGAAACGCCCGAATTGGTGTTGCGGCGCTGCGTTGATTTCTTAGAGCAACAAGTCTTACACGAAAGACCATAAACGAACAGAGCCCCCCGAAGGGAGCTCTGTGTGTCGATAAGCGACGTAAATATGAACTAATGCTTCCTGAAAGAAACAGGACTCATATTTTTTCTTGTTGCGGACCGATTAGATAACGCGAACGTTAACTGCGTTCAGACCTTTTTTGCCGTTCTGCACTTCGAAAGTGACTTTGTCATTTTCGTAGATGTCGCCGCCTACCAGGCCCGATACGTGTACGAAGATGTCCTCACCGCCGTTTGATGGTTTGATGAAGCCGAAGCCTTTTGTCGAATTGAAGAATTTTACTGTACCTTCTTGCATTTTACTTTGTTTTTAATTGTTACTTGATTTGTTTACTGTAATTATAACTTCTTAACTTTTATTGCACTAAATCCTTTTGGTGTACGTTCTTTCTCAAACGAAACCCTGTCGCCGTCTTTGATAGGCTGCAGTAACTGATTGCTGTGCACAAACACATTCTCACGTGTACGCTCTTCAGTTATGAAACCATATCCTTTTGTCTCATTGAAAAAAGACACAACACCTGTCTTCACTACCTCCTCCGGCACCACCGGAGCTGCACCCAATTGGATATCGTCCAGGCTGATCTCAACACGCCTTGACATGTCAGGAGGTGTAGATGTAATGTTTCCATTCTCATCAATATAAGCCATCATATCCTCCAGACTCTTCCCCTTCGATGCGTTCGCTTTGCGATCCTTCATCTTCTGGGCCTTGTCCTGCTTGCTCTTGGCCTTCTGTTTTTCTTTCTCTTTTTTGGCAAAAGATTCACTCATAATTCCGTCAACGGTTTTTTAATCGTTTACAATCCGCTACCAACGTAACCATAGGTCTGATCATAACCTGCGGCACTTACCCACAAACCAGATCAGAAAGGCTGCACATGCCGGCACACAAACACCGAATAATGAAGCGAAACATGAACTGCTGTAAGCGGTCAGTATCTGAAAGGCAGCCGGGAACGCGAGAACTGAGAGAAAAAGAAAAAAATCTTGTCTATGGCAGAAAAAGCCGAGGCTGGCGCCTTATTTCCACACAAAGATAGGTGATTTTATTTGAAAAAGGCACTATATTTTGTTAATCCGCCCGAAACGGGGTCATCGCCGCCGGCTAATTCTTACCTGATGGCCAACCTGCAAATAGATGTGTAGGTGCTATTTCAGCTCTCTGAGCAACTCACGTATGCGCTGCTCTACAAAGTACGAGTCGTTCCTTATGGCTGCTGCCTCATCGGCATCTACCCCTGCCGAACTTCTGCCAATTCTGGACTGAGCCGCTTCTTTTCTTGCATCCCGTTTGCGCAGCCAGGCAGGTTCTGCTTTCTGCAACTTTTTGAACGACGCCGAATCAAGCGTTACCCTCAATTCCCGGCACACAGTGTTCAGCAGTGTATCCAACTTGCGGTGCCGCACCTTCTCACATTCCGACAGCGGCGTCCCTCCTTCATCAATACACGCCTTGCACACGCTATCCAGCACAGCCATCTCGGCTTTTACAGAAGCGGAGACGGTTTGAGACACTCCGACCTGAGAAAAGATCACCAACAAACACAATGTAAAAATCACTCTTGCCATGACAATACTAAGTTAGCCCGATAGTTCTGATGGAAAGGAGAGGATTTATAGTATTCAATACAAACGTTCAACGAACGGAATCTCAGGATGACCGGACTTCAAGAAAATGTGACTTAAACCAGTCCAGTGTGGTAATCAACGAATTCCTGAAATAATACCCTTCAAGATCTTCTCATCTATAGACTCAAAATCGGCCTTATCGTACATTGTAAGCAAGTACACCTCCCTATCGCCTGAAACAACATAAGTTATCACACGGGCGCCGCCGCTCTTTCCCTTATTCTTACTCTTTATTGCAATTCGAATCTTAAATGTATCATTACCAAGAGGAGTGCCCGACTCCGGATGAATACTCAGCGTATGGGAAAGTTCAGCAAGTTCGTGCTTTAGCGATGGGTACTTCTTAACTAGTCGCTTCGCGTCCTTCTTAAACCTCTCAGTGGGGAATACACTAAAGCTCATCGAGGAATTCATTCAAGGTTTGCTTCTTGGTTTTACCTGTCCGCAATTCCTTCACCTGTTCCAATGCTTCGGTCAGATCAGATTTCAACTGCAATGCCTGTTCATACTTCCTGAGTTTGGAAAGGATCTTTTCCCAATCCGCCACCGGCAGCTGCACGGCCTGTGTGTGACCGCTTACATCATTCACATACTGTAGCGAAATTTTCATTTACCAAATTTATGAAGTTTTTCCATTGTATTACCTTTCTATGTCCTTTCGTTTGGGAACAGATGCTCTGTTCCTCCGCTCTCATTTTTGTCGGGACGACCGGACAACTTTCGAACCAATTTATCAAAGATTTGCTTGCTTTGAACGCACTTTTGGGGGATGATTGGGGAAGTATTAGTAACAACTAGGAAGAACTGGCAAATATTTGTTGGTGGTTGGCTGGACAACTTTTCGAACTACTAGTATTACTAATTGACCTGTTTATTTTATACTCCTTGTGCCCCTTCAGTCTTCAGTGCTGAATGAATATATATCGCCAAAATCGCCTTTGCACTTCAGAAAAAACTGTTTGGGAAGGCCGGTTTTCAAGTCGACAACTGTAACAAGTTTTTTGTCGCAATCTCCTCTTTCATTGTTTTTGAATAGTAATTTACCATCCGATAGTTTGTTGGGAAGATCATAGGTCATACCGACAAAATATTCGCCTACATATCGATTTTGATAATCAAAGATGAGGATTCTGCTTGTCGCACGACATGAAAGTCCCCATAACCAGATTGAGTTCATTACCTTAAAACTCTTACCGCTTTTTGTCGCCACTTGTCCTAAGTATTTCAGACGTGTTTCTGTTCCCCCTTTTTCATTCCACTTGCCAAAAATGAATTCGCTATCAATAATTCCTGCATGCAATACTTTTTGCCTAATCAGGTCGTCATTAACTTGGGATTTAACAATGCCGGGCAACAAAAAGAATATTAGCAACAATTGTCTCATAGAAGCAAGAATAAAGATACGAGATTCAAGTTGCCTGGATTAGAACAGAAAAACAGAATCCTCATGGATAAACAAGCAAAAACGGGAACAAACTAGCAACAACTGGCAAGTTTCTACACGACCTACTTGCTTTTAACGCACTTTTGGGAATGAGTGGGGAAGTATAGGGAATAACTGGAAAGAACTCGCAAATACTTACCGGTGGTTGGCTGGACAACTTTCGAACTGACGAAGTTGAGCTATGGCTTAACATTGACAAAAGAATCCATCCCGACTAACTGACCAAAATTTTCGATGTTATCACCCAACTTTAGTGCATTGAATTGTTTTTCGATTTTATTTGCGTCTATTGGTTTAAGCACTTTTAAATCTGGCACTGTAGATTTAAATTGGCTAAATAAGTTGCCGAATTGTTCGATTATTTCGTGATAGGAAACAAGGCCACTTTCTTCAAACGTTCTAAAGAGTTTTTTATACTTTTTTTGAACGATTAGATAATCAACGGGCGGAAGAATAACTGGGATGTGTTGTGGCCAAACGCAAGCTGTATACAACTTTTCATCGCTTCTACTTTTCAAAACAAAAAAGCCAGGTACAAAAATATCTTCTTGTAGATTATCTTGCAGGATGCGCCTGTTACTCTGAAATAGCCAGATGTAGTTTGACTTTTCCAAAGGCATATAGTCCATCTTTAGTTCATCAAAATGAGTTAAGGTAACTCCATCATTATGCCTTATCCATTGATCTTGCAAGTAGCCATTCTCGTACCGTTTTAGTTCCTCAGAATTCGTTTCATCTTGTAGATTGAGTACCGAAAGATCGAGATCATGGATAAATTTTTCAATTATCGGGAATATTTCGAAGGCAAAGAACCGGGGCCTAAAAAAGTTAACGCTGAAACTAAAATTCAGGTATTTATGCTCAGGAAAGTTATCATAGTCTTTTCCGAACTCAGGGTCTTCCTCATTCCAATCGATTAAAAAATACACCCCTGTTTCTGGATTTTCATAGTTCCATTGTTTTTCAACATCACTAATATTAAATTGAAGATTCTCGTCGAGGTAATTGCCAATTTGCTGCTCGGTGAGTTGACTGTTTTTTCTTTTGTAAAAATATAAGTCGTAGCTCATTTGCTCTGTCGGTATTTTTGTAAAGCCTAAGTATTGGAAATAAATATACAGTGAGAAGCGTTAAGATATTAATGTCTATTCAAGACTATTAAACAAATAGACTGGATTCGAACCCAAAAGCTGGCATCTTTGGGAATAAACAAGCAAAAACGGGAACAAACTAGCAAAAAATAGAGTGGGTGGGAGATCGGGAGCGGCCACCTTCGCTGAAAAAGCTACGGCGGCTAACAAAGGAAAAAGAAAAACGGAGCCGAAAAGGCATCCGTTTTTCTTTTTGTCGGGACGACAAGATTCGAACTTGCGACCCCTAGCACCCCATACTAGTACGCTACCGGACTGCGCCACGTCCCGAACAATCTGACCCAAACTGTATCCCGCACCAGGCGGAACTACGTCCTGAACCGATTCCCCTTTTCAGGGGGTGCAAATATAGGCCGAATATTCTTTTATGACAAATCTGCCGAGATCAGTTTCAGGAACTCGGAGCGGGTCTCATTCTTCATAAACTGGCCGCTGAATGCCGATGTGGTAGTGACGCTGTTCTGCTTCTGCACACCGCGCATCATCATGCACAGGTGCTGCGCCTCTATCACCACACCCACGCCTATCGGGTTCAGTGTTTCCTGTATCACATCAAGTATCTGGTGCGTCAGGCGCTCCTGCACCTGCAGGCGGCGGCTGTAGCACTCCACCACATGTGCCAGCTTGCTGAGACCCGTTATTACCCCATTGGGTATGTAGGCTATATGCGCCTTACCAAAGAACGGCAGCAGGTGGTGCTCGCACAGCGAATACAGCTCTATGTTCTTCACGATCACCATTTCGCTGTAGTCTTCATGAAACTTGGCAGAATTGATGATATCAGCGGCATTCATATTATAACCTTGCGTTATGAATTGCATCGCCTTGGCCATGCGCTCGGGTGTTTTCAGCAGTCCTTCGCGCGCGGGGTCTTCGCCCACGGCCGATATGATAGAAGTGTAAGCCTTCTTCAGCGATTCGGTGGTCGCCGGGTCGTATGATTCTGATTTATTGTAAGCCAAAACAGAAAGTTTGAGTGTGTGATCGATAACTGTGTCAAATGTAGCCAACGGGCCGGTAGGACACAGAATAATAGTATTGATATAGTTTATCCGTAGTACTCCACAAATATGCTGCGTGTCTCCACAAGCTTCACGCAGTGCAGCAGCACTCCGTCTTTTTCTATGTGCGGCTTCAGTTCGTTCCAGATACCTATCGCGAAGTTCTCTGCACTGGTGAACTTGCCCGCCATAAAGTCAACATCAAGGTTCAGGTTGCGGTGGTCCACACGCTCCACTATCACGTCTTTTATCAGGTCGCCCAGGGTCTTGGCATTGTACACGAAACCCGTTTGCGGATGCGGCGCCCCCTTAATAGTTACATGCAGCTCATAGTTATGCCCATGCCAGTTCTCGTTAGCGCACTTGCCAAACACCTCTCGGTTCTCGGCATCGCTCCAGGCCGGGTTGTGCAGCCGGTGGGCGGCATTAAAATGCTCTACACGTGTCAGATATACCATAGGCTGCAAAATTACGGAATTGGGCGTTAGCGATCAGTATAAGCCCTCCGAAGCCTCCTCATGCCCTGCCCCGACCCGGATTCTTGCGCTTTGCCCGATCATACTGCACAGGCCAGGGCGGCGTTTCATCATCAAGATCGGCAGCGGCATGCAGCGGAAAGTAGGGATCGCGCAAAAACTCGCGCGCCATAAAAATCATATCGGCCTGCCCTGCCTCCAGTATCTCTTCGGCCTGCTGCGCCTTCACTATTATGCCCACAGCACCCGTGGGTATGCCGGCGGCGCGCACCGCCGCGGCAAACGGCACCTGATAGCCGGGGGCCGCGGGTATCTTCACATCGGATACATTGCCACCAGACGAGCAATCTATTAGGTCCACACCCAATTCTCTTACAATGGGCACCAGTCGCACCGAGTCTTCTACCGTCCAGCCGTCGGGGTGCCAGTCAGAGACCGATATGCGCAGGAACAACGGATGATCAGACGGCCACACCTTGCGCACCTCTTCTATGATCTGCACCAGAAACCGGATCCGGTTCTCGTATGCTCCGCCATATTCATCGGTACGGGTATTGCTGAGGGGCGATAGGAATTCGTTGATAAGGTATCCATGCGCACCGTGTATCTCCACCACCTTAAAACCCGCCTGCAATGCCCGCCGTGCAGCAGCACCAAACGCCTGCACAATGTACTGTATCTCCGTCACTGTTAGCGCCCGTGGCGTAGCTCTGTCGGCCGCATAGGCAATGGCAGATGGGGCTACTGTTGTCCACCCGCCCTGTTCAACAGGCAATTGTGTGTCGCCATTCCACGGTTCTGTGAGGCTGGCTTTGCGGCCCGCATGTGCCAGCTGAATGCCCGGCACCGCACCCTGCGCATCTATGAACGCAGCTATACGCCCCAGCGGTGTTATCTGCTCATCGGCCCAAAGGCCCAGGTCGCCGGCAGATATGCGCCCCTCAGGGGTCACCGCGGTAGCCTCGGCCACCACCAGCCCTGCACCACCCACGGCCCTGCTGCCCAGGTGCACCAGGTGCCAGTCGTTGGCCATGCCGTCCGTTGCCGAATACTGACACATGGGCGACACGGCAATGCGGTTGCGGAATGTTATCTGACGGATGCGCAGCGGCGAAAAAAGAAGCGACATATCAATTCGGTTTGAGCCTATGAAATTAGCCAAAAATGACCGCACACCATAGCTACATATCACCCGGCACATGGTATATTTACATACCGGCCACAATGCTGGTGCGCTCAAACAATGGTGAACAAGCTTACCGAAGGCAGGAATTGCGGTTATGAATGGATAGACATCACCGACCCGCAGGCCAATGAACTGTGGCAGGTAGCCCGCCAGTATGGACTGCACGAAGAGTCGGTGCTGGACTGCATGCAGCCCGGTCACCTGCCCAAGTACGAACAGCTGAAGAATTACACCTTCATCATATTGCGCGTACACTATGCCACCGACAAAGACGCCGACACCGTGCAGGAACTCACCAACAAGATCGCCATCTTTACTTCAGACCGCTTCATCATCACCATTCACCGCAACCCCATAGGCGCGCTCACGCAAAAGGCCGAGGTGCTATTGTCTGACACCGATTGCCGCACTACCCAACAAGTGCTGGTAGAGATCGTAAAGACCGGCCTGCACACCTACGACGAACCCGGCAAACAGCTCACCGACCTCATAGAGTATTACGAGACACAGGTATTCCTCACCGCGCGCAAGGTGTCTTTGCTGAAAGGTCTGTACCTCATAAAGAGGAAAACAGACGTGATCCGTCGGCTGCTGCTGCTCACACACGATATTGTAGACAAGATAGACCCGCCGGCAAGCAGCAACGCATACACGCGAGATGTGCGCGACCTGTATGTGAAACAAAAAAGCCTGTACGACTCCATGTCCGAGAACGCCAACCACCTGCTCAACATCTACTTCAACATATCTTCTCAGCGCACCAACGAGACCATGCGGGTACTTACCATCTTCTCGGTGTTCTTCATGCCGCTCACCTTTATAGTGGGCATCTATGGCATGAACTTCCACAACATGCCCGAGCTGGGCTGGAAATGGGGCTATCCGCTCACCCTGGCCACAATGGCAGCCGTCACCATTGTCATTTACCTGTGGTTCAGGCGCAAAAAGTGGCTATAGGCCATTTTCACCCGAATTGCTCGGTTGGGGCAATATTGGTAATTTGCACCGCGAAATACAAGATATAATCGATAGCAATGGCAAAGATCACTCCTTTCAAAGGCCTGAGGCCTACTAAAGAGCTGGCGGCTCAGGTGGCCACGCTCCCTTACGACGTTGTAAATGTGGCTGAAGCACGTGAATTCAGGAAAAACCCTTACAACTTCTACCACGTGACCCGTGCAGAGATAGACCTGCCCGACAATATAGACGTACACGGAACGCAGGTATATGAGAAGGCCAAGGAGAATCTGGACCAGATGATTCAGAACGGTATCCTGAGCCAGGATACAGAGCCTTGCTACTACATCTACGAACTGATAATGGACGGCAGGTCACAGACCGGCCTTGTATGCGGCTCTTCTATCGACGATTACAACAACGGCATCATCAAGAAGCACGAGTTCACCCGTCCCGAAAAAGAAAAAGACCGTATAGATCACATAACTGCCACAGGCGCGCAAACAGGCATTGTGTTTATCGCCTACAACGATTGCGAAAGCGTGGACAGCATCATTGAAACATGGAAAAAGGAACATGCTCCTCAGTACGACTTTGTGGCTGAAGACGGCATCCGCCACATATTCTGGGTAATGGATGAGTATGCCAAGGTGGCTGCCATCACGCACAACTTCGGCAACGATGTTCCGTGTACCTACATTGCCGATGGTCACCACCGTGCAGCATCAGCCGCAAAGGTGTGCAAAGAAATGCGCGACAACGGCTACTCTGTTGACGGAGATGAATCGTTCAACTACTTTGTTACTTGCATCTTCCCTGCCAGCCAGTGCAAGATCCTTGACTACAACAGGGTGGTAAAAGACCTGAACGGACTGACACCGGAACAACTCATAGAAAGCCTCAAGGCCGACTTTGAGGTATCGGTACATGGTAAAGATCCTTTTAAACCCGCGCAACCACGCGATTTTGGCATGTACCTGCGCGGCACATGGTACAAACTCACTTCAAAACCTGGCACCTACACTACCGATCCTATCGGCATTCTGGATGTGACCATCCTCAGCAACAACGCGCTCGATAAGATACTGGGCATCAAAGACCAGCGTACCGATAAACGTGTCGACTTTGTGGGCGGCATCAGGGGAATGGGCGCGCTGCAGCACCGCGTAGACAGCGGCGATATGGAAGTAGCCTTCTCCATCTATCCGGTAAGCATCCAGCAACTGTTCGATATTGCCGACAGTGGCAACGTAATGCCTCCGAAGAGTACCTGGTTCGAACCGAAGCTGCGCGACGGCCTTGTAGTGTACATGATCTGATAACGAACATGACAAAGAAAGAGCGGTATGCCTTTGTGATAGATTGGTTTCAGCAGCACATGCCCAATGCTGAAACTGAACTTCATTACACCAACCCATACGAGTTGCTGGTGGCGGTGATACTATCTGCCCAATGCACCGATAAAAGGGTGAACATGGTGACGCCCGCCCTCTTTGAAAAATATCCGGTTCCGCAGAAACTGGCAAAGGCCACATTTGAAGAGGTGGAGCCATTTATCCGCAGTGTCACTTTTGCCAACAACAAAACTCGCCACCTCATAGGTATGGCCAATATGTTGCTGGAGAAGTTCGGCGGCGAAGTACCGGATACCATTGAAGAACTGGTGCAGTTGCCCGGCGTGGGCCGGAAGACGGCCAACGTTATCGTATCGGTGGTATTCGAGAAGCCGGGCATGGCGGTAGACACACATGTGTTCAGGGTATCGGCGCGCATCGGTCTTACCACCAATGCCAAAACGCCGCTTCAGGCCGAACAGCAACTGGTGAAGAACATTCCGCAGGACCTGCTGGCCATTGCCCACCACTGGATCATTCTGCATGGCCGTTATGTTTGCCTGGCACGCAAGCCCAAGTGCGATGAATGTGGTCTGCGCAGCGCCTGCAAGTACTTTGCGTCAGACATGAAGTACATATACCCCGATCTTAAGTAACAGATAGGTCAATGAAATAAACAGAGGGCACAGCGATCGCTGTGCCCTCTGTCATTAAAGTATCTTTATCGGTTAGTGACCTGCAGGTGCGCCGGTTGGTGCCGCCTGTCCCTTGCTCCACCTCGATACGTAAGTTTTTGCATACTGGTCCCACGGCTGGCGGCGGTAAGCATTGTCGCCAAAGTAAGTGAGGAACATCTCCATCTCTGCTACAGTACGGTAACCCGGCACCGGAGTAGGCGACTGGAAATTCTCCAGCATGAATACCGTTTGCGGATACGACATTTGTCCGCCCTTTGCCAGGTAGTCTTTCAGCAGCTCCAGCGCGAAGCCGTTTGCACGGTACT
The DNA here is from genome assembly GCA_016786565.1 of Flavipsychrobacter sp. GTDB lineage: Bacteria > Bacteroidota > Bacteroidia > Chitinophagales > Chitinophagaceae > Nemorincola. Next base: position 32,939 of record JAEUVY010000049.1, on the reverse strand, counting down.
CCGGAGCAAAGAAGAACGAACGTCCCTGGAAATTGATGGTATCCTGGCGCTCTGCATCCAGCTTCACTGCATAATAGTTGTTGTTCACATACTTCACCAGTGCCGGATTGGTGTAAGTATCAGCATCCATCTTCTTGCACCATCCGCACCATCCTGTGTACATATCTACCAGCACTTTCTTGGGCTGCTGCGCCATTTTGCGCTGCAACTCGTCTATCGAGGTGATCCAGTGGATCTCCTCGGCACCCGGGTTTCCTGTGCCACCTTTCGGGTCTTTTTTCGCCATAGCCACCGGAGCTATCGTCCAAAACGCTATGACAAACAACAAAACACGTTTCATATATGGATTTATTTAAAAACAAATTTACAAAGATTCCCTTTAGTTTTGTCCCATTCAAGAAATTTTATGACCAGAATAGCAGTAGGAGTAACAGGGGCGAGCGGATCGATATATGCAAAACTGCTGCTCAATGAGCTGGCAAAATTGAGTCCGGCTGTCCACACCGACATCGTGATGAGCGACAATGCCGGCACAGTATGGGAGCACGAACTCGGCGATAGTACCTACAAAGACCTGCCATTCAAATTATGGCATAAGAACGACTTCATGGCACCATTCGCGTCGGGCAGTTCATCGTTTTCCGCCCTTATAATTTGTCCGTGCAGTATGGGTACGCTCGGCCGCATTGCCGGCGGCATCAGCAACGACCTCATCACCCGCGCTGCCGATGTGATGCTGAAAGAGCGCCGTAAACTTATATGTGTCGTTCGCGAGACCCCCTACAACCTGGTGCACCTGCGCAACATGACAACAGTTACCGAGGCTGGCGGCATCATCTGCCCCGCAACGCCTTCATTCTACAGCCGCCCCCAAACTATTGAGGAAACCGCCCTCACGGTAGTGCATCGGGTCTTACAATTGGCGGGCGTGGATACAAACAGCTACAAATGGGGCGAACAATAGCTCCATTCTCAGCAATCCCGAAAACAATCTATAACTTTAGGTGAATTCATTCCACCTGCGCAATACCATGCAATATTCACAATCATTCGACCGGCTGCGTTCCATTCTGGACGAGCTGCGCGAGAATTGTCCCTGGGACAAGAAGCAGACCATACACACCTTGCGTCAGCAAACACTGGAGGAGGTATATGAGCTCACCGATGCCATATCAAACGAAGACTGGAAAGGAATCAAGGAAGAGCTGGGCGACATGTTGCTGCACATTGTGTTCTACAGTCGCATTGGCAAAGAGCAGGGACAGTTCACATTAGATGAGGTGATAGAGGGTGTGTGCAATAAACTGGTGAGTCGTCACCCGCATATTTACAGCACACTAAAAGTAGAGGACGACACTCAAGTGAAGCAGAACTGGGAGAAACTGAAACAGCAGGAAGGCAAGAAGTCTATTCTGTCGGGCCTGCCGCCATCGCTGCCTGCGCTCATGAAAGCACTGCGCCTGCAGGAGAAAACGAAACAAGTGGGCTTCGAATGGGACAATACCGAACAGGTACGCGTGAAAGTTGACGAGGAGATACAGGAACTGTACGAGGCGGTAGAGAGCGGCGACAAGGAGCATATTGAAGAGGAGTTTGGCGATGTGATGTTCGCGTTGATCAACTATGCCCGCTTCATCAAGGTCGATCCCGAACACGCCTTGGAACGCACCAACAAGAAATTCATCAGGCGGTTTCAACGTATTGAAGAACTTGCAGGGGCACAAGGCAAGTCGCTGCACGATATGACGCTGGCAGAAATGGACGAGCTCTGGAACCAGGCCAAACACGAGGAACACCAATAACAATGTTCAGGCGATATCCATACTGGGGATGGCTGCTGCTTTGCTTGCTCCTTTGGAGCATCAATGGCTACTATTACCATATCCACAGGCAAGAAGCATTGCCCGAAAGAATGGCGCGCGCCGTTACAACCGATCTGCAGAACCGGGAGACCGCATTCGATCTGTTTCTGAGAGACACAGCCAAGATCACCAAGCTTTTTGATGGTGGCTTGCCCGCTGCAGATGTAAACTACATCTGCGATCTTCCTTTCTACGTGTTCGCCTACGACAACAACACACTGAAATTCTGGAACACCAACACCATATTACCCACCCCGTCAGACAGTACAGAATATGGATCGGACCTGCTGCGTACCGACCGTGGTGTGTATGTAAGGCGTTTGGTGGCAATGCCGCCGGGCAACCGAACATTGGTGGTGCTCTATCCGGTGCTGGCATCCTATCCGGTTGAGAACGACTACCTGAAGTCTCAGTTCATCGCTTCCGATCTCATTCCGGTCAATACCCGCATCATACCGCCCAATCTACCCGCACCGGGCGCTTATACCATCGCGGCAAAAGACAATACTCCGGCGTTCCACCTCCTCTTCAACATTCAGGATGTGCAGAAATGGGTGCCCGATCTGTTTTTCATTGTCATGTTGTTAGCCGCGCTGCTGGCCAGTATCTCGTGGATACACCTCATGATCATTCACCTCACCAGGAACCGGTCTTCACTCACCGGCTTCATTGCTACCCTGCTGGTCATCATCACTATCCGTGTCTATCTCTATCTGTTTGGTGTACCGTTCAATCTGGATACGCTTATGTTCTTCTCGCCGCAGCTATACGCATCCAGTGTGTACCTGTCGTCCTTCGGCGATCTGTTTATCAACACCCTTTGCATCCTTTGGCTGGTAGTATTCGTCACGCGCCATACGCCCTACAAAACCTATTTCGAGCGTATGCAGAACAGCCGCATGCGGGCATGGATACCCTTCCTGCTGGTTGCCGTCATGATCTCTTACCTGCTGCTCTATGTAACACTTGTGCGCAGTCTTGTACTCGACTCCTCCATATCGTTCGATGTCAGCCGCTTCTACTCTATCGATATCTATACCATTCTGGGCTTGCTGGTCATCTGCATCATCACAGGCATCTCCAGCATGATCATCTACCTGTTCAACTTCCAACTCAGGCAACTAGTTCCGGATAAAGGCAGGAAGTATCTGCTCACCGCGCTCACCGGTGCCGCATTCCTTGCAATAAGTGGTCATTACAACGATCTTTTCCATTGGTCGCTACTGGGCTGGTTGTTGTTATTCATTGTTCTGCTGGACATACCCAAGCTGACACTTGTATCCGATCTGTTCGAACCTCAGATGATATTCTGGGCACTCTTCATCTGCACTTTCTGCACAGCGGTGCTTCAGTATTTCAGCGCCTACAAAGAGAAAGAAAGCCGTAAGGCATTCGTGGAGCAGCGTCTGGCTCCGCACCGCGATAACGTGCTCGAATATACTTTCGACAAGACAATCAATAATATCGCAACCGATGCCGTACTAAAGACGTTCTTTTACGAACCCGATGCACAACTGCGCAAGGTCATCGCACGCCGTTTCGACACTATGTACCTCAAGGGTGCTGCCGCTTCCTACGATGCCGGCGTTTACCTGTACGACAATGAAGGCAAAGCACTTTATAACTCCGATTCAGCCGACTACTATTCATTCGTCTTCGACAAGAACGAATCAGTACCCACGCCATCACCCTACCTGTTCTACAAAGAGTCCATGCCCGACAAGCATTCCTACCTGTCCTACATACCCGTATATGCCGATACCATCAACAACCGTATAGGCTATGTGGTCATAGACCTCAAACCCAAGAAACAAGCAGCCACCACTGTTTACCCCGAGTTGTTACTGCCGCCAACCGGCAAAACAACCATGCGCGAAGAAGAGTACTCTTATGCGGTATACGTAAACGGACGGCTCACCAATCAGGCCCGCGGATATTCGTTCCCTACTTTCCTGTCACACGACACGCTTAAAGATCAGGACTTCCGGTTCTATACCGTCAACGGTGTCTCAGAGCTACACTACAAGATGTCTGACAAGCGTACCATTGTGGCGGTACACGATCACAACACCTTCCTCGAGGTCATCACCTTCTTTTCCTACCTGTTCAGTATTCAGGTATTCATCGCTGTTATCATACTCCTTTACCAGCTCTATCTTTCCTATTTCACGCACAGCAGTGCGCCCGGCAAATATGTGCGGCTCACGCTGCGCAAAAGGATACAGTACGCTATGCTCGCCATTGTGTTCGTTTCGTTTGTCTTCATTGGTGTCGTCACTATCTGGTTCTTCTCGTCCAGTTACCGCAACTCCAACTCTACCAAGCTCAGCAGCGCTATGCAGAACGCGAAACTGGCTGTGCAGAATTACCTCAGCACTGCCCGGGCATACGAAAACGATACCCGCTTCGACTCTGTCACGCAATCTAATGGGTTCCGCACATTCATTACCGGCGTTGCAGCCAGTCAGAAGATAGACATCAACCTCTATGACAACAATGGTCACCTCTTTGCCTCTTCACAGGAAGAGATCTATCAGAAAGGTCTGATTGCCCGTGTCATGCGACCCGATGCCTATAATCAATTGAACGCGCGCGGCCGCTCGCTGGTGCTGCAGCGCGAACAGGTAGCGGGACTTTCATACCTGTCGGCCTACGAACCGCTGCGCAATGAACATGGCGTAGCCCTTGGCTTCCTCAACGTGCCGTTCTTCTCTTCCGAGAAAGACCTCAACTTCCAGATATCGAATATCGTTATCACGCTCATCAATGTCTATGCGTTCATCTTCCTCATATCCAGCCTCATCACGGTGTCTATCACCCGCTGGGTTACAGGGTCATTCAACGTCATCATCGCGCAGTTCGGCAGGCTGAACCTGCAACAGAACGAGCGCATCACCTGGCCGTATGACGATGAAATAGGCCTGCTTGTAGAAGAGTACAACAAGATGGTGAACAAGGTGGAGGAGAATGCGGCACTCCTTGCACAAAGCGAACGCGAGACCGCCTGGCGCGAGATGGCCCGGCAAGTGGCGCACGAGATCAAGAACCCGCTCACGCCCATGAAGCTGAATATCCAGTACCTGCTTCAGGCCATCAAGGGCGATAACCCCAACATAACGGCACTCACCCTGCGCGTGTCAGAATCCATCATAGAGCAAATAGACAACCTGTCCTACATTGCCTCCGAGTTCTCCAACTTCGCCAAGATGCCCGAGGCCCGACCCGAAGATCTGGAGCTCGGTGCCTTACTCACACTTGCTACCGGCCTCTATACCAACGAAGCCCACTGCAACCTGAAGCTGGAACTGCCTGCTGAAAAGATCTACACCTTCTCCGACCACAGCCAGTTACTTCGTATGCTCACCAATCTGTTGGAGAATGCCAAACAAGCCATTCCTGCAGACCGGGAGGGACTGATAGAAGTGACACTCAAGGCCGAGGACGGACATGCACTCATTACCATTACCGACAACGGACATGGCATCAGCGACGAGGTGGCACAACGCATCTTCCAGCCCTACTTCACTACCAAATCGTCCGGCACCGGCCTTGGGCTCGCTATGACGCGCAAGATCATAGAGTTCTGGAAAGGCAGCATCTGGTTCGAATCAGAGGAAGGAAAAGGGACCACTTTCTTCGTTCGCCTGCCGGTGCAATCACATACTGCATAGGCCTCAAAATTGCGCCTGCAGCAGTTCTCAGAACGGTACTATTCTGGCAAATGATATTAAACTTTCAAAAATCCCGATATTATTCGGGGTATTATTATAAAAAATTCGGTGAAAGTCATATTTTTATCGCAAGACAATCTAATTCTTGTTAAATTTGCTAACCTGAACAAAAGGCACGTATGCAAAAAATAATTCTTAAAGGCACATCAAAACTGTTGGCCGTTATGCTGATAGCACTTAGCTTCAGCAGCTACGGACAGGATATCGTGAAGGTGAGGAACACTAACTTTACCTCTTACTTCTCTAAATCACAGCATATCCCGGTTCTGGTCGTTTATTCCCTCACTCCGGACATGTTCAACTGTTCCAAGCTGAAAGGTGACCACAACGTAAGGCTGAGTGCAGACCCACAACTTACTGACGCTTCCGACCTCATTAACGACTACAAGAGCACTTTGTTTGAAGATGCTCCTATGATGGCGCCAAACGAGAACAACTGCGATAAAGACGCTTATACTGAAAGCTATTACTTCACCAACATCATGCCTATGCCACGCAACCTGCACAAAGGTCTGTGGGAGAAGCTGCACGAGAAGGAAATGCTGAAAGCTAAGAAGTACAAAAAAGTAAAAGTGTTCGCAGGTACTGTGGGCCGCAACTGGGTTATTGGTCATAACAACAACGTTATCGTTCCTGAATGGGCCTGGAAAGTGATCTACATCCCCAGCACTGACGAATACCTGTGCTACCAGTTCCACAACATCGAGCCATACAACGCCAAGGATAATCTGGCTAACCACAAAGTGGACATCAACACTATTGAGTCTCTTGCCGGTGTGCGTTTCGTAAATGGCATCATTTCTGCCAGCTACGTTACAGCTACTCCAAACAACTAATACACTTCATTCCTATACTGAACTCCCTGCTAATGGCGGGGAGTTTTTTTATGCCTGTACCGCAACCACCCGGTGACTAAAAAACGGGGCACAGTAGCTGCGCCCCGTTCCAATATACTTCAACCGAGATTATCCTATAGCCTGTGCCAGATCGTCTTTGAGGTCGTTGATGTCTTCGATACCTACGCTGAGGCGGATGAGGGAGTCAACCAGACCATTCTTAATGCGCTCTTCGCGCGGAATGGACGCGTGTGTCATGGTAGCAGGGTGACCAATGAGCGATTCCACACCGCCCAACGACTCTGCCAGAGAGAACAGCTTGGTCTTCTTCAGCACTTCCATGGCAGCATCAATGCTGTCATTCTTGAGGGTGAAGGAGATCATGCCGCCAAAGCCACGCATCTGCTTCTTAGCCACATCGTGGTTCGGATGATCGGGGAAGCCGGTCCAGATGACCTTTCCCACTTTAGGGTGCGACCTCAGGAACTCAGCAACGGCTGCTCCGTTCTCGCAGTGACGCTGCATGCGCACGTGCAGTGTCTTGATGCCACGCAGCACCAGCCAGCAGTCGTGCGGACCAGGCACAGCGCCACAGCTGTTCTGGATGAAGCGCAGGCGCTCTTCCAGCGAGCTGTCGTTCATCACCAATGCACCGTGTACCACATCAGAGTGACCACCCAGGTACTTGGTAGCAGAGTGCAGCACTATATCAGCACCCAGATCGAGCGGAGTCTGCAGGTATGGGGACGCGAATGTGTTGTCGCACACCAGCAACAGGTTGTTCTTCTTAGCTATTTCGGCACATGCTGCTATGTCTATCACATTCAGCATAGGGTTGGTAGGCGTCTCAATCCATATCATCTTCGTGTTGGCATTGATGTGCGCGTTGATATCCTGCGCATTGTGCATGCCTATGAAATGAAACTTGATTCCGTAGTTGGCAAATACCTTGGTCATGATGCGGTAGGTGCCGCCATACAGGTCGTTTGAAACGATCACCTCGTCGCCGGGCTGCAACAGCTTTATGACAGCATCAGTAGCAGCCATACCGCTACCAAAGCACAGACCATACTTACCGTTCTCAATAGCGGCAAGCGCGTTCTGCAAAACCGTGCGTGTAGGGTTCTGCGTGCGTGCGTATTCATATCCTTTATGATCGCCGGGTGCAGCCTGCACATAGGTAGATGTCTGGTAGATCGGTGTCATGATGGCACCTGTAGTCGGATCGGGTTCTACACCCGCGTGTATCAGCTTCGTATCGAGTTTGTATTGCTTATTGTCCATGACTGTGTTTTATGAGAATGCAAAGGTAATGTTTGGTTTGCGGAAAGCACCAGCCCAATGAACCACCCGCCGGAAGAATACTCAGACCAGTGGCGCGATAGGTAACAGCGTCTCCTGACGTAAAGCCTTTTCCCAGTTATCCATCAGTTCCTGCTGGTGTATGGCTGCCCACTCTATCACCAAACCCAGGACGCGCGGAGGAAGATAGCCTCCCCACAACTCCAGTTTGCGGATGTCTATCAAGGCCTGATGTTCTCCATATTGGGCATGAAAATGAGGCGGGTTATGATCGCGGTAGTACATCTTGATGATGATTCCAAGGAAAATACTAATCTGCGGCATGATAGAGCGGTGTATTTAACAATTGGGATGGGTTGGCGTGTTTGAGCTCAGCATATATATTATCTGCATCGATCTCCAACTCATCAGACCATGCAATTGCTGTTCCATCGGTATATACCTTTCCGAAAGCATCGCCTACCTTCAGCGATTGGAATATGCCATGCTGCACAAGGTCGTTCAGGTCCACTACCCCCGATGTACCGTCTTCAAAAGTGACAAATATCTTGTATTCCCCAACCGCTCTAACCTCTTTTGCTTTCATATACTAAATATTACAGTACAAATTTACACATTATTCAGCATCCCCTACCCACTCTTTTGTGTGCGATCAAGAACCCTGTTAAACAACCATCCCCGTCTTGCGGACGGGGATGGTTTAATTAATATGAGATCTGTTATCAGAACTTCCTGAAAACCCTTGTTTCGTTGGTGAAGAAGTTGTTCTGAATTGCGTATTCGAAAGTGGTGTCGCTTGCGACTGTGTTGATGGTGCCGCCGGTTGCAGACAGTGTACCAAATTTAGTGCTCTGTGCAGGCATCAGCAGTTCTACAGGAGTGGTCTGGATGAAGTAAGCAGAGATCACGTGCGTAGTGTCTGATGCACCGTTAGCGCCCACGTCGGAAGTGCGGTAGAAACCACGTGCCAGTTTGGTAACCTGCACCGTGTCGGAGGTAGCCGCACGTGCGTAGCTTCCGCCCAGGTTGATGGAGTCGGTGATATTGGTAACAGCTACCCAAAGTGTCCTGGTAGCGGCCATACCATACTTGTTCTTAGAAGTAGCCACCACGGGGTAGATACCGGGAACGAGGTTGTCCAGTTTAGTCTGGTCGTACACAACAGTGCACTCTTCGTTATAGAACGAATCGTAAGCAGTTGCTTTTATCTCAGGCAGCATGCCACCCACAGGGATACTGTAGTAGTCGCCGGCAGCCATCTTAATTGTTGGCTTAGAATAGTTGTGCAGCGTAGATACCGGTCCATCGGTCTTTTTACAAGCTCCAAATGCAACTACGGCGATCGCTGATACTATAAATAACTTCTTCATTCTGCTCTTGTTTTATTTATTTCAGATTAGTTTTTATCCCACCATACACGAGTCGCTACCGACTGAAGTCCGGGATAGTTTGCGTTTGTAGCTGCCTCTGAAGCAGGGTAAACAAACCTTGAAGGCAACTGAGTGCCAATGCGGCTGTTGCGCGGATTGATGAGGAAAGTAGGGTAACCTGTACGGCGCCATTCTGTCCATGCTTCGAAGCCCTGAGTACCGCACATTGAGAACCACTTCTGAGTGATGATGTGGCGCACCTTGTCATCCGGTGTTCCGGTAACAGGATACTGACCCCAGTAAGCAGCAGGGATAGATGCAGTAGCATCGCCGTTCACATACACACTGTATGCTGCCGATGCTGAAGGATAACCCTCTGCAACCAGCGCGTTGTTCCAGTAAGAGAAGCTGGCATTGAGGCCTTTGTAGAACAGATCAGCGTCATCGCCGCCGGCAGCAGTGATGCCACGAGCCACGGCCTCAGCCTGCAGGAAGTAACTTTCCCAGCTTGACAGGAGGACTACACCAGCTTTGCCAGATGCAGCAGAAGCAGCGTTGCCACCTACGTGAGCACTTGGTACTGAGTAAGAACTTGAAGAGATCATGATATCATACTCGCTCTGCTTGATACCTACGCGACCTGCGCCAGGTACTGTAGTGAAGAATACTTTTGAGCGGTAGTCGTTGTTTGAATTCATTTCATCGATAGCAGTTTTGCTGCCTGCCATCTGCTGCACACCGCCCATCTGCATAGAAGTAAGCTCGGCATACAGCGGGTTGTTGTTGGTAGCACCTGAACCGTAAGCGATAACCGCGTCATCGCCAGCCCCCATGAACTGTGTGCCTTTGAGGAACATCGTATCAATGCGTGGGTTAGCATACAGTGGCTCGATACCAGACATGCGCATCAGCACACGCAGTTTCAGCGTATTGGCAAATTTCTGCCACTTGGCCATGTTACCACCGTAGATGAGGTCGTCGGCACCCGGAGCAGCGCCATCGTTCAGGTTGATGAGTGCAGATGCAGAATCGATATAAGCAAGGATGCCACGATATACTACACGCTGAGAGTCGTATTTAGGATGAGTGATGTGACCATCGCCAAACTGACCGCTGAGTGCCTCTCTGAAAGGAACATCACCCCACGCGTCTGTAAGTGCCTGGAAGGCGTAAGCGCGCATGAGCAATGATATAGCCTTGTAAGCACCTTTGTGCTGAGAATCGGCGAGGTTGTATAACTGGTAAGCGTTTGAAGCACTGAGGTACAGGTTTTTCCAGCTGGCGTTGTAGTAGTCGGCCTTAGGATCGAACTGATCGAGGGCACGGTACTGAGAACCGGCAGGTGTCTGTGTCCAGAACTGAGACCAAACGGAGCCATTGATCTGCATATCAACGCCCATTGCTGAACCGAGATACAACTGTGCTGCAGGCAGCATAGTGATAACGGTAGCCTGGTGCGCAGTATTGGGGTTGGTATTTACATCAAGGTACTTCTTGCAGGAAGAAACGCTCAATGCCAATCCCGCAACCGCCGCAGTAATTATGAACTTTTTATTTATAGACATATAATAGTATTTAGAATAATGGTTTAGAAGTTAACTTTTACAAACAGACCGTAGTTACGCGTGGTCGGGCGTGCTAAATAGTTAAATCCTTGTCCGTTGCCCATAGCACCTGCAGAAGTTGCTTCAGGGTCATCATACTTGTTGCTTGCAGCAGTCCACAGCAGCAGGTTGTTGCCGAACACACCGGCTTCGAGTGCGCCGAACGGGCTGCGCTCGTAGTAGCGCTGTGGTATCTTGTAAGAAAGTGCCAGCTCCTGCAGACGAACGTAGCTACCATTAACTATACCCTGTGCAGGATACAGTCTCTGCTGAGCAGTATAGTATTCGTAAGCAGAAGTCTTGGTAGTATTAGGCAGGTAGATGTTGGTGTTAGGCACCTGAGCAACTGAATTCTCCCAAACGAACGCGTTGCGGCCGTTGAGCACAGTTTCTTCAGAAGTACCGTTCGCGTCCATGTTCATCTTAGTCTGGCTGTAGAACACATTGCCTTGTTTAGTGAAGAACAACGCATGCAGTTTCAGACCTTTGTAAGTAACATCGGTACCCCATGAAGCAACGAACTTAGGCTGGTAAGAACCTTTGTACACCGGATCTTTTGTTGCTCTTGGCAGACCGGTTGCTGGATCTACCACAGCGTGCCATGAACCATCGGAAGGATTCTGCCAGTACTCGATGTCAGCAGCGTAGAAAGAACCCATAGGGCGACCTTTAGCAGCAACGATCTGCATTCCCTGATAACCACCCAATGAGATGTTCTCAACACCAGCATTGATCGTCTCAACAGTATTCACGTTGCGTGTGAACGTACCGAAGAGGTCCCAACGCAATCCCCAGCGTGTAGAGATAGGTGTTCCCCTCATTGCGATCTCGATACCATTATTAGATACGTCACCTACATTGATAAAGTTGAACTGATAACCGCTTGCATTAGACAGCGGCACAGGAGCGATCATATCGGAAGTGTAAGACCTGTAGTAAGTGAAAGACGCATTCAACCTGTCGCGGAGGAAAGAAAGATCTGTACCTACTTCGAACTCGCGTGTGCGCTCAGGACGCAGCATACCTGTACCGAAGGCACTTGCCAGCTGGTAAGTAGGGATGCCGTTGAACGGAGAACCTACTGAGCTGTACGCGCTACGGAAAGGAGCCTGCAGGTAACCTGCGTTGTTGTTGGCGTAAGCGATGGCATCGTTACCTACACCGCTACCCGCGATGCGGAGCTTTCCGTAGTTCAACACCTTCTCTTTGAACCTTGTACCATTGAGGCGCTCGGTGAAGACCCATCCGGTGTTAACAGTAGGATAGAAGTAAGAGCGACGGTTGGTAGCCATTGTAGAAGACCAGTCGTTGCGACCGGCGATGTTCAGGAACAGTTCCCTGCGGTAGTTGAAATCGAGGTTGTAGAACACACCCACTGTGCGGCGGTTCACCAGATTGTTGTAGCCTGTAACAGGACCCGCGTTGTTGGCGAGGTTGTAATAACCGGGAACCACCAGACCACCGTTCAGCGGATCGATGATGCCGGCCAGCCTTTCATCGCGCTGGAAGGTAAGGTTGTGACCCGCGAAGCCGCTGAATCCGAAGTTTTTAGACAGCTGGTGCGTGTAGTTGACAATGAGGTCGTTGTACATGCGCATGCCGTTGTAGTTTGACTTGGTGTAACCACCTGCAGAGCTGAATGCCGCATTGTATGTAGGATCGATGCTTGTAGTGTTGTACTGAGGCATGTTGTAAGTAGACCTGTCTGAAGTAGCGTCTACACCGAAGCGGTTGAACACATGCCAGTCAGCTTTCTTCCAACCCATTTTCCAGTCGCCCAGGATCCTGTCGGTCTTGTTGCGGTTATCGTAGTTCTTAGCGATCCAGTATGGATTTTTGAAGCTGCCGTTGAAGCTGCCGAAACGCTCGCCACCTGAAGTATCGTAGTACTGCTGAGAATAGTATTTGTTGTCGAGGTCTGACATTTCCCACAATGGAATGTCGCGCGGAGTGTTGATGACACTGTTGATGACACCACCCGGACCGTCGCCGCTAGTCTCTACGCGAGAGTAGCTATTCATGTAGTTCATGTTGATAGCTGAGTAGAGATTGTGGCTGAGTTGTGTAGAACCGTTGAAACGTACATTGTACCTGTTGTAGAAAGTGTTTGGTACTACGCCTGATGTGTTCACAGAATTGAACGACAACATGTAAGTGCTCTTCTCAGAACCGCCGTTTATAGCAACGTAGTTGTTGGCGTTGATGCCACGGTTGTAGAAGTTGCGGATATTGTTGGGCTGATTGCTGTATGGCTTCACCAGTTGTTTGCCATCTATCACCTGACCCCATGGGCGCAGTGCATCGTCCATTTCGTAGCCCCAGCTGCGGTATTCGCTGCGATCATCAGCCACACCACCGTAGATGTTGCCCTGACCGAATACATTCTGGGTAGAAGGATATTTAAGAACGTCAGACTGAGAGTAAGTTGTTTTTACAGTGATGTCCATTTTGCGTGGCGCACCTGCTGCCTGATGTTTTCCTTTTTTAGTGGTGTACATGATAGCACCGTTGGCACCCATAGCACCATAAAGCGCAGTTGCAGCAGCACCCGGAAGTACTGTTACAGATTCGATGTCTTCTGTGCTGAGGTCGTTGGCGCTATTGCCGAAATCAACCTGGTTCAGTTCGCTGAAGGCGGGGTTAGCACCAAACAGGTTGCTGATGGTACGATCGTAGTTGTTGGTAATTATACCATCGACAACGATTAGGGCGTTGTTGTTCTTGAGGATAGACTTCTCGCCACGGAGGACAACACGTGTAGAACCGCCATAGGCGCCGGTTGAGCTGGTGATGTTGGCACCTGGAACTTTGCCCTGCAGCGCAGAGAGTATGCTTGGGTTGCCGGCAGAAATGAGGTCATCGGCATGCAGCGTAGTGCTGTTGTAGCCCGACTCGCGCTTGTCTTTCTTGCCTGTCATAGCGGTGGTCATGTGGCCTTCCAGCATTTTTGCCAGCGGCTGCATTTTCACCTCTATCGATTGTCCTTCGTCTTCGATGTACATGGTAGCGTAGCCGTTGGCCGAAATGACGATGGTTGTAGCACCATCAGGTGCTTCGAACATGAAGTCGCCGTTCACGTCTGTTGACGTTCCGACATTGCCACCCGATACCGATACGTAGGCACCGAGGATGCCCTTGCCCAGCTCGTCCATGACCTTACCCGATACCGTGTGGGTCTCAGGCGCAGACTTGTCTTTGCTATCATCCTGTGCAAAAGCATTCAAGCCGATCGTTAACAGTAATACAAACAAGAAAACAACTCTTTTCATACTCTTTTATTTATCTTAAATAAACTTTTGGTCGCAACAAATATGTCATCGACTACCCCGAAATACGGGATAACGATGGCGTTTGGGGGGTGAATTTATACCAACTCAACGAATAATCAAAGCTTTAGTTGGTTTTTTCTTAACAATTGGAGCAGAAAAAAGACCACTCCCCGACCCTGTTGAAGGAGGTGGGAGGATGGACTTTACCGCACAACTCCCGTCTCACATATTATTTTATCTACTACCATTCCTTACCGGCACCCCGGAGAAACTGAACAGGAATGATAGCAGGAGAAAATCTCCCATTTCGCGAAATTTTTCTTTTCTGCGCGTTTCCCGGTTTTAATTGCCAGGAAAATGGCCCGCAGTATTGATAATCAGCGATTTATAGAAAATGCACCATAGATAGCTGACAGCCGGCGGGTAGAAAACTGCGCAAAACCTGCGCACTTACTTCCCAAAAACTTCCCACCTGCTTCTCACTTGCTTCTCAAAAACTGCGCACCTGCTTCTCACCTTGAACGCTTAAAAATTAATATCCTTAATAATATAAGTAAGTCAGGCTGAAAATTGTGGAATGACACATCAAGTTACGATGTAGTGTAAACTCTGCCAAAACGAAGTTTTATGATAGTGCGTTTTTGGTGGTATGGTAGGGACCTCTCCCCGGCCCTCTCCGAGGGAGAGGGTGAGGTCACGGAGCGCGGCGGAGGCTGTGTAAAAAATGAATCGACGCACCACAAAGCGCACAAAGGGCGGCACAAAGGGCACAAATTACCAAGGGCTATGTATGTTCTACCAAGGACTTCTTTCGGCACTTTGAATGCGGCACCATTTAGAGTTGTCTGAACCACTGATTAAACGGATTAGTGGATTTCACTGATTGTGGGGTGTTGTCTAGTCCTGAAATAGGTTTACACTTTTGCAGAGATAATCCTGATAGCGGTTTACAAAAACTGTCCGAACCGTGAGGTTAGAGGTCGTAATAGCTGGCAATAACGTAGATAAGTGCCAACAGAGAGAAGACGAGTAATGATATGCGGGCTTTTTTGCTTTCCTGAGGGTTTTGCCGGTTACGGTACCACCTGGCAGCATACCACACTATGGGCGTACCAAATATTACCAGACTTGAAATGAGCGATAGTGACAACATGTGGGGATCTGATGGTTTTTATCAAATGTATTGAAAAATGAGCCAAAACATTGCCATTTCATATATGTATTGACAAAATTTTCGGACTATTTGCTCTTGTTAGATGTCCGGTATCCCGGAGGACTCAGAGTGGAGAATACTCAGCGTGACCCGCAATCGCAATTCCAGTCAGTCGGCAGCCAACCCCGTGCTTTTTGCATAAGGGAGTCGATCTTGCCTATCTCGTTTGCGTTCTTTGACATGTCCAGATCAAAAGTCACTCCCTGAAGCTGATAGGTACTGACTATGCTGTCGATCTCCCGTCTTGAAACCGGCCGCATCATTACGTTCAGCATCACACGAGCTGCAGTTGTAAAGTGAATATCCCCGAAGTAAAGCTTTTCAGCATCCTGACACACCGCAAATACAATTCCTTTCTCGGACGGAGGTAACAATATATTTCCATCGTTTGTATAAAAACCGTATTTATCTCGCTCACCGGCTAATTTACCCCCATTCAGGAAAATCTTGCTTTCCGGCAAGACCATAAATAGATTGTAGTCCCCGGAATAGCCTCCTGAGACGGTGGTAATTAATTCACTATTGCGAAACCAGGGGCGAGATGAAATTAAAATATCGACATTGTACCATCCTGTAGTACGAATGTTGAATTGGTAATATTCAGTTTTCTGAGTTTGTGCCTCGGCTGAAAAAGCAACCATCCCTTCGGGTTTAGGTAGACCTCCCGACTCATCGGGAGCATCGGCCGGACGCTCGGACATAACGGTATTTACAGCTTTTCCGTTGTTCGCTACCAAGATATCGCGTTTCTTTTTCATTTCCGCGATCAACCTATTGTACGTGCGGCAACTGTCGAAGGCGGCCTTGTTGTCGCGTACCGCGGAAAGTGGTACATCTTTCGTTTCGTCATCCAGATAGCGGAAAATGTTATCTACGTCCTCTTCGCTGAGATCTGGAAACGAAGTCATAGATGTCTTATTATAATGCTCGTATAAGCAACGTGCATAAGGATCGGGCGGGAATGATCCTGTATCTCCGGTTGATATATCGCTCCCTGCTATCATATCAGAGGGGTTGTGAATGTAACGCATCAGCCAGGTCTTATCCCGCCTTTGGTTTAAAAACGCCAGAGGTGGCCCCGTTCTTTCTTGGGTTGGGTGATGACAAGCGGCGCAATTGTTGTTATACAACAGTTTTCCTGCGGCTACCTGCGCCTGGCTATTGTCAGCAGCATTAATAAGCGGCCCCGGGTCTACCCAATTGACTATCCCACCGGCTCCCCGAACTCCTTTGAATAGCTGCATGCCGGGTACTATTCTATCTGTAGGCAGAGAAACCAAAACCGGCTTTGCGAATGCAAGGTTTCCGCCATCGGCGGTAGTAATTTCAATCATCCCCCCACTGCTAAGCGGTTCTTTGCCCGACCGAGTGACCAATCCCCCTTTTATCATATCGGCAATTGTATATGCCTCCCTTATCTTCAGCTTTATTACGCGGGAAGATGCAGACAATGCTCCCTTGGGTATGCTGATCATGGCTCCCTTTGCGGTCGTAAGAACGGTATCTTCACCGGTGTTTATCTCGTACTCTGCTACATTGAGGTCATTGGAATTAAAAAATGCTATTTCGCCTCGCTGCGAACAGCCGCAGATCAAAAAAATGGTACAAAAGAGGCAAAATGCGGATAGACATTTCATAGCAGGGCGTATTAAAAGAGACATATCAACCAAATTTATGCACCATATGGCAGAATACCGAATAGAATAATATTGTTGTAGTGGGTGCGGAACAACCACCTAAAACCTCGACGAAACTTTTTATTCAATTTTCTTATTGATAATCAACGTGTTATAACGGACCCCTAAAAAAACTTAATAAATTTCTTGGTACGTTGCAGGGTTGGGCGTACTTTTGCACTCCCAATTCAAAAAATCCACATTGGGGTTTAAAAATGAGACATTTAAGTTTTAAAACACAATCAGCCAACGAAACCATCGTAAAACGCGAATGGTTCGTGGTGGACGCTACCAATCAGACAATGGGGCGCATGGCTTCTAAGATCGCTTCAGTACTTCGTGGCAAGAACAAGGCGTATTTCACTCCTCACTTCGACTGCGGTGATTACGTAATTGTTATCAACTCTGCCAAAGTTGTATTTACAGGCAATAAGATGGAGCAGAAAGAATACCAGACCTATTCACTGTACCCGGGTGGTCAGAAAATAGAGATGGCGAAAGACCTGATCGGTCGTCGTCCGAACGTAGCGGTTGAGCGCGCTGTAAAAGGTATGCTTCCTAAGAACCGTCTTGGTCGTGCTATGTACAAGAAACTGTTTGTTTATGAAGGAGCAGAGCATCCGCATAAAGCACAGAATCCGAAACCAATGGCTATCTAAGGCAGAAACACGAAAAATAAATTTCAAATTCCAGACATTTTAAAGCATTAAATAATAAAATGGAAAAACAGAAAAACGCCGTTGGCCGCCGTAAAGAAGCCGTAGCCCGTGTGTACCTGAGCAAAGGTACCGGCAACATTACGGTAAATGAAAAGGAGTACAAAGCGTACTTCCCGATCATGTACCTGCAAAATCAGGTTGAATTGCCACTGAAAACTACCGATACAGTCAGCATGTTCGATATCGTGATCACTGTACAGGGTGGTGGACCAAAAGGTCAGGCCGAAGCTATAAAAATGGGTATTGCCCGTGCACTTGTTGAAGTGAACGCTGAATACAAGCCTTTGCTGAAGAAAGACGGATTGATGACGCGTGACAGCCGTTCTGTTGAGCGTAAGAAATTCGGTAAGCGCAAAGCACGTCGTAGCTTCCAGTTCTCTAAACGTTAATTGGGGCCGGGTATATTTTATTTTTTTAACAATCAAGAAATCATTCAAATGGAAGATAATAAAACATTGCACCAGCAACTCCTTGAAGCTGGGGTACACTTCGGCCACCTGAAGAAAAAATGGAACCCAAAGATGCTCCCATACATCTTTGCTGAGAAGAACGGTATCCACATCATCGACCTGAACAAGACCATCGACGGTCTGGACGAGGCTGCTGCTGCACTGAAATCTATCGCTAAGAGCGGTAAGAAGATCATGTTTGTAGCTACCAAGAAGCAGGCGAAAGAAATAGTTGCTGAAGCTGCTGCACGTGCCAACATGCCATACGTTACAGAACGTTGGTTGGGTGGTATGCTGACGAACTTCGCAACGATCCGTAAGAGTGTAAAGAAGATGTTGAGCATAGAAAAAATGCTGAACGACGGTACACTGGACAGCGTTACTAAAAAAGAGCGTCTGACACTTACACGCAGCAAAGAGAAAATGGAGAAAGTTCTGGGCGGTATCTCTCAGATGGGCCGTGTACCGGCTGCTATCTTCATGGTAGACATCAGCCACGAGCACATTGCTCTTGCTGAAGCTAAGCGTCTGGGTATCACTACCATCGCGATGGTGGATACGAACAGCGATCCTACTAAAGTAGATTTCGCTATCCCATCGAACGACGATGCTACCAAATCTATCGCTATCATCACTCAGTACCTCACTGCAGCTATCCTGGAAGGTCTTCAGGAGCGTGCTCAGGTGAAAGAAGAAGATGATAACAACGACGAGGAAACAGAAAACAGGGGTCGTGGCATGGAGCTGACTGAGGAAGACGGAGAAGGCGGACGCCGTGGTGGCGGACGTGGCCGTGGCCGTAGTGCAGGAGCCGGTGCAGGCGCAGGCGCGGGTGCTGGTCGCCCGGGTGGTGCAGGCCGTGGAGCCGGTCGTCCGGGAGGCGCAGGTCGTCCGGGTGGTGCAGGTGCACGTCCAGGCGGTGGCAGGTAATCAATGCCCTACCTAACGGTAAATTAACATTACAACATACATTATTAAAGCCCCTTATTTGGGGCTTTAATAATAAAATGCGACCTTTGCCCGCCTAAACGGCCGGCAGGTCACCCTTAATACAAAAAACAACTAAAAAAATAACAATACTACAATGAGCACAGTACAAATTTCTGCAGCAGAAGTGAACAAACTGCGCCAGCAGACAGGTGCGGGCATGATGGACTGCCGCAAAGCGCTTATGGAAAGCAATGGCGATTTTGAAGCCGCTATTGACTACCTGCGTAAAAAAGGTCAGAAAGTAGCTGCAAACCGCAGCGACCGCGACGCAAAAGAAGGCGTTGTGATAGCTAAAGCGAATGCTGATAACACTTACGGCATTGTGCTGAACCTGACATCTGAAACAGACTTCGTAGCGAAAAACGCTGAATTCATCGACTTCGCTCAGCAAGTTGCTGACGTGGCACTGAATACGAAAGTAACTACCATCGACGACCTGAAAGCTGCTGCTATGAGCGGTGCTACAGTAGGCGAAAAACTGCTGGAAATGGTTGCTAAGATCGGTGAGAAGATCGACGTATCGCGTTTTGAGCAGATCACTGCAGCCGCTGTGGTTCCATACATCCACTCTGGTTTCCGTATTGGTGTACTGGTAGGTATGAACCAGGCTGCCAACGAAGGTATCATTGCAGCAGGAAGGGACGTAGCTATGCAGATCGCAGCTATGAACCCACTGGCAGTTGACGCTGATAACGTGCCTGCTGAGACAGTGGCACGCGAAAAAGCTATCGCTATTGAGCAGATTGTTGCTGAAGGCAAGGCTGCCGACATGGCTGAGAAGATAGCTGCAGGCAAACTGAGCAAGTTCTTCAAAGAGAACACTCTGTTGCCACAGGCTTTCGTGAAAGACAACAGCAAAACCGTAGGCGAATACCTGAAGAGCGTTAGCAACGGCCTTACCGTTGTATCGTTCAACCGTATCGCAGTAGGCGCATAATTTTTCGGGGCAGTTTCTGCCCTCCTTAATGGCCGGCATTTCCCGATGCCGGCCATTGCTTTTTACATACGTCCCGTGCGCAAAGTCGGGCACATCATTTTGAGGGTTTCAGGCAACGACTGAAACCCTTTATTTTTCTGTGTATTTACTTGACAGAACAGCATTTTTACATTATATTTATACCCCTGTTCACTAGCAGGAACTTTTTTTAGAATTAATACGACACAAAAATGAGCAACGCCAGGAAAAATATTCAATGGCAGTACAAGGCTGTATGCCTGCTTATAGGGGCAATTCTGCTTTCGTGTACCGCGGACGCGCAACTGTCGCTGAAACGCCAGAAATACGATAGCATAGCGGCCCGTTACAAGAACGAGCATGCCATCTACACGAATATCACCCACAAGCTGGTGATAAAAGAAGAAGATGGCGGGCTTGCCGCAACGAGCACTGTATCTCAGGAAAAACTGTTCATCAGTGACCGTTCTGTATCGGTGTTCAACCGGGACGAGATCAACGGTGTGTATGGCATCGGTTTCTCTGACGCGTACAACCTCGCGACTGTGTCTTATCTGCCGGAACGCAACGACTACAAGCGCGTAGTGAACACAGATAAACTGGGCGACCCGAGCCTGAGCTACACAGGATTGAAGAAAAACGCGCTAACACATACGAGCTTCATCATGGAACACCGTGAGCTGCGCCTGCTGCCGCACTTCGCGTTCAGCAACAATCTGCCTACTGTTGCGGCTATCTACGAAATAACAGCACCGAAGTATGTGAAGATGGGCTTTTTGCTGAAAGGCGCTGATACCAACCTGGTAAAGAAAACAGTAACAGAACGCAACGGCAACATGGTGTACACATTCACCGCGATGAACGTGCCGGCTGAGAAAGAATACAGCGATGTACCATCGGACAGGTACTACCGTCCGCATGTGATACCGTATGTGATCTCTTACCGCCTGACGGGTGCTAAGAAAGATTCGGTACTGGCAGGTACGCCTGACGCGCACCACAAGTTTGAATACAAGTATGTGAAGGGACTGAACCTGGAGAATGATAGTTTCCTGAACAAGAAATCGGCTGAACTGATACGTGGTGCCTACTCGGACCGCGACAAGGTGCAGCGCATCTATGACTGGGTGCAGAAGACATTCCACTACAAAGCACTTTACGACAACGAAATGGAAGGCCTTGTGCCTCACCAGGCTGATACTGTATGCAAGCGACTGTTCGGCGACTGTAAAGACATGTCGAGCGTGTTTATGGCTATGTGCGCGAAAGCGGGTGTTCCATCTTACTGGGTTGCTATAGGCACTCACGACAAACCATACACTCACGAAGAATTGCAGAGCGAATACCTGTATGACCACATGATATGCGCAGTGAAGCTGGATGGCGAGTGGGTGTTCCTGGACGGAACTACGCATGTGCAGCCGCTTGGCGCCAACAGGGCTGACCTGCAAGGCAAGGAGGCATTCATCATGATGGATGACCACACGTACAAAATAGTGCCGATAGCTGAAGTAGCTGCATCATCGAACATCATTACCGATAACACTGTGATGAACCTGTCTTACACTGACGTATCAGGCACCATAAGCCGCAACCTGTCGGGCTACCCGGCATGGGATATGGGCGAGGCGCTGGCGTTCATGAACAGGAAGGATGAAAAAGATGTTTTCGTGCGTGAACAACTGCAACGCGGCAATGCCAAGTTCCTGTTGCAGAACTACAATGTGAACGCAAGCAATAGCGGTCGCAAGGATGTGTACATCAACGCGGCGTACACACTGGGCGGATATGTGCAGCAAGCGAAGAAAGAGACGTTCGTGAACATGAACGTGCAACGCACACTTGCTGATACACGTGTGAACGACGAAGACAGGAAGGTGGCCTATCACATGCCATACAAGAAAACAGTGCGCGAGACCGTGACACTGAACGTGCCAAAAGGATACAGGGTAACATCTGTACCGAAGGCTGCAAAAGGTGGTGTGAATGGATTGTGGAGCTACAACATCTCTTATGCTGCTGACAAAAAAGCGGGCACTGTAACACTGACCAAGGAGATAGTTGTGCACACGATGAAGATTGAACCGGCTAAGTTCGCGGAACACAACAAAGCGATAGACGAACTGAAAAAACAATACAAAGAAACTGTAGTGCTAACAGGCAAATAAAAAGGCAACATGAAAAAAACCTCGGTATTTATTACTTTATTCTCTGTAGTAGCGCTTACCGTTTCTGCACAGAAGAAACTATATCTCTCGCAGCACCCGAAATGGGTTGAATGGGCCGACACACCTGCAGTGCACCCGGTGCCGCCAGAGCATGCCACACAGCCTGCTATTGTGTTGCTGAACGACATCATAATCGACTACAGGGTTGAGGGTGGTTACATTGTGAAGCACTCGACAAGGCATTCTGTGATCAAGTTGCTCGACGACCGCGGCATCTATCGCTACAACACTATTCCGATATACCTGAACCGCGGAACGAAGGTGCCTACCTTCAGGGCGCGTACCATATCGCCTACAGGTAAGGTGCAGAACTTTGACAAGAACAGGCTCTTCTATGGCTATGACGACAACGGCAACTATGTGTTGTACATGAATCTGGAAGGCATAGAGAGGAACTCTGAGATTGAATATCTGGTTAAAGAGATCAATCCGAACGACAACTTCGGAAAGGTGGTAGTGCAGCAGGATATACCTGTGCTGAAGACCCGCTTCCAGATGTCTTTCCGTAAGAACATGGTGATAGAGACACGTGCCCTGAATGGTTTCCCGAAGCTGACCGCGGAACTGGCCAACAACCGTATGCGTTACAAGGTGGAACTGGACGAGATAGCGCCTCTACTGCCTGAGAAGAACGCGTTCTATGGCCTGCACACAATGGCACTGGATTACCGTGTGAGCTACTACACAAACGACAACGAAGAGAAGATAAAGCTGAATACGTATAACAATCTGGGTCGCAGGCTGTATGATGAGAACTACAAGTTCACTAACAAGGAAAAAGCGGCTGTGAATCAGTTCCTGTCGGAGCTGGGTGTGCGCCCGGGTGGAGATGAGCTGAAGAACATCAGGAAGATAGAGGACGGCATCAAGAAGAATATTGCACTGTATCCGTTTGTTGATTTTGAAGAGCGCAAGGAAGTGAACGGACTGCATGAGAACCGCTCTATGTCGGTTTACTCTGCCGGATATGAAGACACCCGCGACGTGCTGGACACGATCATCTCCAAGCGCGCATCGGGCTACAAAGGCTACATCAGGTTGTTTGCAGCCTGTCTTACACAGGCGGGTATCAAACACGAAATAGGTTGGGCATGGAACCGTACAGAATACAATCCGAACCCCGGATTTGAAAGCTGGCGCGGACTGAACCACACGCTTATCTATCTGCCTGCTGAGAAAAGGTTCATTGCGCCTACAGAGAAGTTTCTGCGCTACCCTGTGATACCACAGGTGCTTGCAGGCAGCAAGGGTGTATTCTGTGCGATACCTATGTCGGGCGAGCTGACGGGTCCTGTATATAAAGTGCGCAACATCACCCCGCTGAGCGTGAAGGAAAACCGCCACGACATTGCAACTACTGTGTCCTTTACCAAAGAAATGGACGCACGCGTAAATGTGTCGCACGAGTGGGCAGGGTATTCATCGGCAGGTATCCGTACCGCGTTGCCGTTTGTGCGCCCGGAGAACATGAAAAAATATGTTGCCGGCTTGCTGCAACTGAGTGCCAATCCTGCCGACATTTCGGAATACAGCTTCAGCAATGAAGAAGTGACGAACTATTACAGCAACAGGCCACTGACACTTACCGCATCGGCTACACTGCCAAACGTAGTGAACAAGGCAGGTAACAAGTACCTGCTGAAAGTGGGTGCGCTGATAGGCCCGCAAGAGCATATGTATGAAGAGAAGCCGCGTGTGATGCCGGTGGATCTGCTGTATCCTCATTCGGCACACCGCACAATTACCGTGAGCATACCTAAGGGCTACAAAATAGCCAATCCGGAGGCAGCCAACATGAGTGCAGATTACCTGAACGGAGAACTGGAGCAGGTGATCAACTTCACATCGGTTGCTACGCTGATAAAGGACAACAAGAACGGCGACAGGCTGGTGATAGATGTAACTGAGTCTTATTCTCAGCTGCACTTCCCTACTATTGAATTTGACAGATTCCGTAAAGTATGGAACACTGCTGCCGACTTCAACAATGTGGCCCTGGTGCTGACAAAGAAGTAATTACAAACGACACACAAGAGACAGCCCCGTTCGTCTGAACGGGGCTGTCTTGTTTTACCAGACTACCTGAAATGATCAAGAAAATCCTTTGATATACGTTAACAGAATGATATTTTTGCAACACTTGGGTTGTAAACGCATCTTCACCCGCATTTCACCAGTCGCACAAATAAAAATACACTACCTGAACAATGCTATTTAACTCATTTGAGTTCCTGCTCTTCTTTCCAATTGTGACCGCTGTATATTTTCTGCTGCCACATAAATTCAGGTGGTTTCACCTATTGGTAGCCAGTTGCATATTCTATATGTATTTTATACCGATCTACATCCTTGTACTATTTCTGACGATAATAATTGATTATGTAGCCGGCATCATGATAGAAAATGCCCAGGGAGCGCGAAGAAAGTGGTTTCTGGTGATGAGCATTTTTGCCAACGTGGGCGTTCTGGCTGTTTTTAAATATTATAACTTTTTCATTGACAACATTAATGAGCTTTTCCATATCACGAATATAAATGCCCACCTACCGATATGGAATATCATTTTGCCGATCGGATTATCATTTCACACGTTTCAGGCAATGAGTTATACCATAGAGGTGTACCGTGGGCACCAAAAAGCTGAACGAGACCTTGGGATCTATGCATTGTATGTAATGTTCTATCCTCAGTTGGTAGCAGGCCCGATAGAAAGACCACAGAACCTTTTGCCACATTTTCACGAGAAACAGGATTTCAAATACGAGAATGCAGCTATAGGTTTCAGGCTGATGATGTGGGGTATGATAAAAAAAGTTGTGATAGCAGACAGGCTGGCCCTAACCACCGATCCAATATTCAGAGAGCCTCATCACCATTCGGGAACCGCACTTGCCATTGCAACAATATTCTTTGCATTTCAGATCTTCTGTGATTTCTCCGGCTATTCGGACATAGCAACGGGAGCGGCACGGGTCATGGGCTTCAAACTAATGACAAACTTCAACAAGCCCTATCACTCACGCAGCATTTCAGAATTCTGGAAACGTTGGCATATTTCGCTGTCGACCTGGTTCAAGGACTATCTGTACATATCGCTTGGTGGCAATCGGGTATCAGTGCCACGTATGTACTTCAATCTGTTCTTCGTGTTCATGGTGAGCGGATTCTGGCACGGTGCCAACTGGACTTTTATAGCATGGGGGGCGTTGCATGGGTTTTATCTGGTCTTTGCCCTGTTTACCAAAAGCGCAAGGGAAAAAGCGGCCAAATCGCTCGGGATCACTAAGAACCCGGCTCTCAACAATACGCTAAACGTTATCACCACGTTTGTGTTGGTGAACGTGGCGTGGGTATTCTTCAGGGCGACAAACATACACGATGCGGTATACATCATTAAGAAGTTCGCATCCATCCCCGAAGAACTGTTGCGGGTTGTATCAACTCATCATATAGCTTTTCTAAATCTTCCCGGCTTATTTAACGCGATCATCCCCGGATTCGCACTTATTGCGTTTCTGGAACTTGCTCATATCGTTCAGGATAAATACGACCTGGAACATACGTTCAGTAATCGTCCTACGTATGTGAGATGGGGTCTTTACTTTGCGGGACAAGCTGCCTTATTCTTTTTTGGCGTTTATCAGGATCAACAATTCATCTACTTTCAATTTTAGGAATGCGGAAGTTCTTATTAAAATTATCAATAGGGCTAATCCCCACGTTCTTCATTCTTGGGGTTTATATAGTTACGGACCCATACAAGGTATTGTATCACTATGACAGCTACTACGGCAAAGATACCCGAAACACAATGACACTGTGCAACGGCTACATTGCAACCCAAACGTTCATTAATAATTACAAAAAGGAGCAATATGACTCCTATATCATGGGTAACTCACGTTCCCTGTTTTACAATATTGCTGACTGGAGCCCACATATATCTTCTGATAAATGCTATCATTTCGATGCGCAATTGGAACCCCTGTGGGGTATTGAGCGGAAGGTTCGTTTTCTGGACAAGAATGGAGTAAAAATAAAAAACCTGTTGATGGTGATAGACGAATCTGTGCTAAGAAATAAGCCATCTGAAAACTTCTACTTTACAATCAAACACCCTGCGATCTCAGAGAAGAGCTATTGGGCATTTCAGTGGCACTTTCTAAAGACGTATCTCGACCGTAACATGCTTGAGAATTACATCGGGTATCTATTTACGCACAACCCCAAGTTCACGTCATTGTTCCTTAACATTGATCTCAAATACGATCCGTTACATAACGAGATAAAATACGCGCAATTTGAGCGGGAGATACAAACTAATCCGGACTCATTCTATGCCGCGAGGAAACACATTTTCTATGACAGGGACAGCACTGTGCAACGTTACAGCAAGGCAAGGATAGGAGCCGATCAACGGAAATTGCTGCAAAACATTAAATCCATTCTTGACAAACACAATACCGATGTGCGGATCGTGATCAGTCCATTGTACAACCAGGAAAAGCTTGCAAAATCAGACCTGGCTGAACTTGTATCCATATTCGGAGATGGTGTAGTGTTCGACTTCTCCGGTATCAACAAATTCACACAAAGTAAGTATAACTATTATGAGAATTCGCATTACCGAAGCACTGTTGCGAAGGCGATCATGGATAGCATTTACACACACAGGTACGCGGGCAAATCTGCAAAGCTCTAAACCGCACTAACGAAAAGCAGGAAGTTTCACCAGCCTTGCCACCGCATCGGCCAATGTTTCTTCCTTCTTGGCAAAGCAGAAGCGCACCAGTTTATCGTCTTTGCCGCTGCTGTAAAAAGCACTGACAGGAATAGTGGCCACACCGTATTCGCGGGTGAGCCATTCGGCAAATTCGCGGTCGGGCAGGTCGCTGATGCGCTCGTAGCCGGCCACCTGGAAATAACTTCCCTTCGCAGGGGCGAATATGGTGAACGGTGTATCCTTCATGAGATCAAGAAAATAATCGCGCTTGCGCTGCATCACCTGATGAATAGGATCTGTGTCGTGTGCCAGGTGCTGCGCCAATGCGTACTGTGCCGGAGTATTGACCGTAAAACACAGGAACTGATGTATGCGCCTGAACGCCTGTGTGAGTGCCGGCGGAGCAATACAGAAGCCCATCTTCCAGCCGGTATTATTATAGACCTTTCCGAATGAATAGAGGGCGAAACTGCGCTGCCTCAACTCTTCGTGCTCCAGCACAGAGTGATGGCGTGCACCATCGTACACCAACTGCTCGTACACCTCATCGGCCAGAATGATGATATCGGTATCTCGAACAATGTCAGCGAGTTGGTCCCAGTCGTCCAATGTCCAGATGGCACCTGTAGGATTGTGCGGCGTGTTGATGATGATGGACCTGGTGCGTGGTGTGATGGCGTCTCTGACACGCTGCCAATCGACACTGAATGCGGGTGCAGACAGCGGAACAATAACAGCACGCGCACCGTTCATTTCTATGTTGGGTATGTAGCTGTCATAAGCGGGTTCGAGAACGATAACCTCGTCGCCGGGAGAGAGTATGGCAGTGAATGCTGTGTAGATAGCGTAGGTGGCACCGGGTGTGACGGTGATCTCGGTATCGGCATCGACCTGCACACCATACCTGCGGCTGAAGCTATTGGCTATCTCCTGCTTAAGCACGGGCAGCCCCGCCATTGGCGCGTATTGGTTGAACCCACCGGCTGCGGCATCGCCCAAAGCCTGAGACAGCCGTTCATCGATATGGAAATCGGGGAAACCCTGCGACAAATTGATAGCGTTGTGCTGCTGCGCCAACGCGCTCATAACTGTGAAGATGGTAGTACCCGTTGCAGAGTGTTTCTGTGGTAATTGCATAAATGCAAGATAAGAAAATCATGCTCCTTTTTGAAACGGAATACTTCGCGATCTACGAGATGTACCGGCTAAAAAAGTTTGTCTATCAGTTCGTCCTTACTGAGATTGAAATGGGCAGCAACTTCAGATAATATTGACGACAGGGTACCCAACTTCAGAGGATCGTGGTTGGGTATGGTGATATGGTGTGTGCCATTTCGAAGCGTTGTGAGCCTTATGTGGCTACCAACTTGCCTTGTATGATCGTAACCTAATGTTCTTAGTTTTTTAATCAGCTCTCTTCCTGTAAGGTCACGCGGGATCTTCATGCTGCAAAAACTTCATCGCGTACCATATGAAGGCGTATCATGCGCGGCCTCGTATCGGTATCATCAAAATGGCAGTGAACCGCTTCCTTGACTGCGTTTCGCAATTCTTCGATCGTATCAGCTTCAGTAATGATAGACACGCCGAGTGCTTTGGCAATATATCCGCCTTCATCACTTTCTTCGACAACAAAGATTATCTCGTCCATCGGTGCAGTTATTTATGTAAAATTAGCAAATTCTGCCTTTCAAGTTCTGACTGCTTAGTGCTTGAACAACCTGAAGATATCGAGACCGTTTGCGTACACCATGAGCGTGAGCAAGAGCACCAATCCTACAGTAGTTGCTTTTTCCATCACCTTCTCGCTTACTTGCTTGCCGGTGATCATCTCCCACAGCAGAAAGATAACATAGCCACCATCGAGGCCCGGAATAGGCAACAGGTTCATAAACGCAAGAATGATAGAAACAAATGCCGTGAGCATGAGGAACTTCTGCATGTCGAATTCGGCAGGGAATATCTTGCCAAAGCTGATGATACCGCCCAGACTCTCATTGGCCTTTATCTCTTTTGAAGTAAAGATCATTTTGAACTGCCTTACATAGTTGGCAAACTGATCGGCAGTGTACATAACACCCTTGCCGATAGCTTGCACAGGATTGTAGTGGATATGCTCGAAAGTGAAGTACTTAGAGAGATCGCCCATAGGACGGAAGCCCAGTATCTTGTTGGCCGGAACAGTACCAGAGAGTGTGACCTGAGCATTGTTGCGCACTACAGTGAGCGCGATGGGCTGACCCACCAATGCACGTTTGATACTATCGTACTGATCGTAGAAGGGCGCAGGAATACCGTTTACCGCTATGATGCTGTCGCCATGTTGCATGCCCATCTTCTCGGCCTCGGTTCCTTTGTCCACTTCATCGACCACTACCGGAACACGCGCAGATATGAAAGAACCCTTGCCGCCGGTAATGATAGAATGGATAGTACCTTCTTTTACGGCAACGTCCACCTTCTGACCGTCGCGCTCTACCTGGATAGACTTACCCTCATCGAGCACCACAGCACTTACTATCTTTTCGAAGCGGGTAACCGGTACGCCATCTATAGAAACGATCTTGTCTCCATTGTGCAGGCCCAGTGCTTTGGCAGTACTATCGACCATGATACCGTATTTAGCGTTCTGTACCGGCAGGTATTCCTCGCCATAAATGCCGAAGACAGCTACATAGATAAGAACAGCGACAATGACATTGACAATGATGCCACCAAGCATTATGAACAAACGCTGGTATGCCTTTTTGCTGCGGTATTCCCATGGTTGTGGAGGAAGCGCCATCTGCTCTTTGTCCATGCTCTCATCGACCATGCCGGCGATCTTCACGTAGCCACCCAAGGGAAACCAGCCGATACCGTATTCAGTATCTCCCTTTGTCTTTTTGAACAGGGAGAAATTGAGCAGGCCGGAGAACGGGAAAAGGAAATCGAAAAAGAGGTAGAACTTCTCTACCCTTGTTTTGAACAGGCGGGCAAAGAAGAAGTGTCCGAATTCGTGAAGGACTATAAGCAACGAAAGAGCTACAAACAACTGCAACACCTTTACGGTGGTGCCGGACATTAAGATCAGTGTATCGAGATGCATTATCGGATCGTGGTATTATTTGCGGACGCTGACAGGTCCTTCTGATGACTGTTAAAACTATGAGGGGATGTTTACTTAGTACATGGACAGCTGACTTTTCTTTACAAACCCTGCGGCATATTCACGCGCTTCGATGTCGCTGGAGATATAGTCCTGCAATGTTGGGTGTTCTATGAATGTCACACTATCAATGGTTTTTTCGATCATGTCGCTCATTTCGAGGAAGCCTACCTTGTTGTGCAGGAACGCATTTACCACCACTTCGTTGGCTGCATTCATAACACATGGCGTGTTGCCACCTTTGAACATAGCGTTTCTGGCTATCTCGAGATTGCGGAAAGTCTTGTAATCGACAGGTTCGAAAGTGAGTTTTGAATATTCTTTAAAGTCGACACGTTTGTAATTGTTCGGGATACGCTGCGGATATCCGAGCGCGTATTGTATGGGCAACTTCATATCTGGCAGCCCCATCTGCGATTTCACGGAACCATCGGTGAACTGGACCATGCTATGAATGATAGACTGCGGATGCACCACAACATCTACCTGTTCGTTTTGCAGGTTGAACATCCATTTAGCCTCGATCATCTCCAGCCCCTTGTTCATGAGCGTAGAGCTGTCGATGGTTATCTTGGCACCCATGGTCCAGTTGGGGTGCTGCAAGGCATGTGATGCCTTTACATTCACCAGATAATTGGGCTTACGACCCAGGAACGGACCACCAGAGGCGGTTAGGATCACTTTTTCAACGGAGGAAGGATCTTCGCCGACCAGACACTGGAAAATGGCAGAATGTTCGCTATCGACCGGAATGATGCGCGCCTTCTTTTCGGCAGCACGTTGCATCACTATCTCACCGGCCACAACAAGCGTTTCCTTATTGGCCAGGGCCACGTCTTTGCCCGCCTCTACGGCAGCAAGGGTGGAACGAAGGCCTGCGAAACCCACGATAGCGCCAACAACGATGTCTACGGTATCCCACTGAACGACCTCGGCCAATGCCTGGTCGCCGGACAGCACCTTAATGGACAACATCAAAAGGGCGTCCTTCACCTCAGTCACCTTCTTCTCGTCGGTAACGACAACGGCTGCCGGACGGAATTTGCGTGCCTGCTCAATGAGCAGAGCACTATTGCTGTGCGCACTGAGGACCTCTACTTTGAACTTGTCGGGGTTGGCAGCCACCACATCGAGTGCCTGTGTGCCGATTGAACCAGTAGACCCCAGAATCGCTAAACGCTTCATGCACCTTAAATTAGTTCCCAAAGATATTAAAAAGAACCGCCTAAAAAGTTAAAAAGCGGGTACGCCGGAAATTGGGAACATCTTTTCGAGCTGCCTGCATTCGGGCTAAGCACATAAACCATAACTTTGCGCACCGTTTCCCCCTCCCTTGCGGGGAGCGCATAAACAAAGAAGTGGCCAAACAAAACAATAATCCGAAGGGTGAGATGAACTTCCTCGATCATATTGAGGAACTGAGGTGGCATATTGTACGCAGTGCAATAGCGATAGTGATCGGTTCGATAGTCGTTTTCACAAAAGTGGAATGGCTTTTCGACAAAGTGGTAATGGGCCCGGCCCACCAGGATTTCATTTCGTACAAAGCATTTTGCGCATTGGGGCGACTGTTGCATTCAGACGCTTTTTGTATGCAGGGTATCAACATGAGGTTCCAGAACACGGCAGTGACCGGGCAGTTCATGATGAGCCTTTCGGTGTCGGTGGTGATGGGTTTTATACTGGTATTCCCGTTCATTTTGTGGGAATTGTGGAAGTTTATACGACCCGCACTGAAGGACAATGAGCTAAAAATGGCCCGGGGCATTGTATTCTGGTGTTCTTTGCTGTTTTTCATGGGGGTTAGTTTCGCCTACTTCATTGTGGCGCCATACACGATACATTTCTTTGGCAATTACCAGTTGAGCCCGCTTTTTGAGAACGTGATCACGATAGAGAACTACTATGACACCATGAGCAATATGATATTGGCCTTGGGTGTAGTATTCGAGTTGCCGATGATCGTTTTCTTCCTGACGAGGATAGGGATACTGACCCCTAAATTCCTGAAGGAAAAGAGGCGCTACGCCTTCCTTATCCTGTTTATTGTGGCTATGATCATAGCCCCACCTGATGTTTTCAGTTGCCTGCTGATATTTGTACCTTTATATCTGTTATTCGAGATATCGGTACTCATCAGCGCGCGGGCGTTGAAAGCGAGGAGGCTGAAAGAAGCAATGCAAAAAGACAACGATCTATATGAGTAATACTACGTTTGACAAGAATCTGCCATTGGCAATAGGCTGCGACCATGCAGGATATGAGTATAAGGAGCAGCTGAAAACACTGCTCACCGCTGCCGGCTGGCAGGTATCAGACAAGGGCACTAATAGCGCCGACAGTACTGATTATCCCGACCATGCTCACCCGGTTGCTGCCATGGTGGAAGAAGGGAAAGCAGCGGCAGGGATACTGATATGCGGTAGCGGTAACGGCGTGTGCATGACGGCCAATAAACACCAGGGTGTGCGCGCTGCGCTGTGCTGGAACGTGGAGCTGGCGTCGCTGGCAAGGCTGCACAACAATGCCAATGTATTGTGCATACCGGCTAGATTTGTGGACTTTGCCACTGCCGAAGCAATGATGAATACATTCCTTTCTACCGCTTTTGAAGGCGGACGCCACGAAAAGCGCGTGAATAAGATATAACCGGAGGGTTTCCCTCAACGGTATTAAAATGAGAAAGTCCCTGCTTGCGCGGGGACTTTCTCATTAAGTACTGATATGAAATTACTTAGTTTCTTTCAGTTCTTTTGTTTCTTTAGAGCTCTTTGCCTCTTTAGACTCTTCGTCTTTGTGGCAAGATTTCTTTTCGCCTTTTTTGCAGCAGGCTTTCTCTTCTTTAGCGCACTTTTCGCCTTTCT
>JAEUVY010000095.1 GCA_016786565.1 Flavipsychrobacter sp. | reverse complement strand
CATCCGTAAAGAGGTGGAATACCTGAAAAAAAACAATGTGCGCCTGCATGTCATTGGCGATTTCTTAAGTCTACCCGACGTTTGTCAGCAAGAGCTGAACGAAGCAATGGAAATCACCGCGAGCAATACAGGTCTTAACCTGATTTTAGCACTCAGTTATAGTTCACGCGACGAAATTGCCAGGGCGGCGAGACTCATGGCCGAAAAAGTTAACGCCGGCCAGATCAATGCTGCAGAAATAACCGACGACCTCATTCGTCAACACCTTTACACAGCACAATTTCCCGATCCTGAACTGATGATACGAACCAGTGGCGAATGCAGGATCAGCAACTTTCTGCTATACCAACTCGCATATGCCGAGCTCTACTTTACAAATGTACATTGGCCCGATTTCCGAAAGCCCGATCTCTACGAAGCACTAGCCAACTACCAGAACAGAGAACGACGATTCGGCAAAACCAGCGAACAGATTCAAACGAACAAACCCGAGCACACACAGGTAAATGAGCAATAACTCAAAAAGATCAATCATCACAACAACAGCTCTGCTCCGCGCACCAGGGAAAATGTTGCTGGCTTCCTGCACGGGACTGGCAGTATTTGCCATGATGCTGGCGCCATCTCAAAAGTCCCATGCACAATTGGGTGGCGGAAATAGATCAGGACTCAATACCTTTAAAGGCGCCGATTACAACCGCCCGAAAGAATATGAACTGGCTGGTATCACTGTTACAGGTACACAATACCTCGATCAGGATCTCCTGATATCTGTCTCCAACCTGCTGGTGGGTCAAAAGATACGCGTACCAAATGACGAAGGCATAGCGAAAGCTATCCGCGCACTTTGGAAACAGGAACTATTCTCAAACGTAGACATTACGCTTACAAAGGTTATTGACGACAAAGCATTCATTAATATCGCTGTAGAGGAACGTCCCCGCTTGAGCAAATTCAATTTTAAAAATATTAAGAACGGCGAGGCCAAGGAACTTAAATCGAAAGTGTCGCTCGTCACCAATAAGGTGGTAACAGCTGCCACTAAAAAAGAGGCGATCGAGCGCATCAAGAAATATTATGTCGACAAGGGCTATGGAAGGGTTAGCATCTCATCAACCGAAACCAGGGACACACTTTCGTCAAACAAAGTGATTCTGACGTTCTACATTGAAAGGGGAACAAAAACACACATAAACCGTGTCAATTTTTCGGGCACCGATAATGCCAGCGAGGCGAGGCTGAAACGAACACTGAAGTCAACAAAAGAAATGAGTCTTATCACCCTTCACCCGGATAAGACACCACCTGCCTACCCTACATCGCCCCGGAAATTCAGCAATTATGTAAAAGACTTTGGTTTCCTCTCATTATCAAAGACCCTTGATGCGATAGACCCCTATTTCAGGTTCAAGTTGTTTGCGTCGTCAAAATACAATCAGACCAAATACGAAGAAGACAAACAGTCTCTTATTGCCTATTACAACACACTTGGCTTCCGCGATGCGGTAGTTGAGGCCGACACTATATATCCGGTTTCAAACGGAAATGTGAATGTTGACATTAAAGTGCGCGAGGGTCGTAAATATTATTTCGGAGACATTACCTGGAAAGGAAATACAAAATACACTTCTGAGACCCTTTCTAAAGTTCTGGGTATTAAGAAAGGTGATGTTTACAACCTGCAGCAACTGGAAACCAGAATGGGGCGTCAGCTAAACCCTGAAGGTGGAGAGGATGTAAGTAGCCTGTATATGGACGACGGATATCTGTTCTTCAACATCGAGCCGGTTGAAACGTCTATCAATGGCGATACGATCAATTTTGAAATGCGTATTGCAGAAGGTGCTCAGGCAACCATCCGCGATATCAATATCGCAGGAAACGACCGTACCAACGAGCACGTTATCCGCCGCGAGTTACGCACATTGCCGGGTAATAAGTTCAGCCGCACCGACCTTATACGATCGAACAGGGAAATTGCAAACCTGCAATTCTTTGATCAGGAAAAAATTGGAATTCAACCAAAACCCCATCCTGAAGACGGCACGGTTGATATCGACTACACGGTGGTGGAGAAATCAAGCGATCAGCTGCAACTATCAGCAGGCTTTGGCGGTGGTCTTGGCTTCTACGGTAACGTGGGTATCACTTTCAACAATTTCTCTGCCCGCAATATCCTCAAACCAAGCCAATGGGATCCGCTTCCCGTGGGCGATGGACAAAGATTCTCGATCAACTACTCGTCATCAGGCAGACTGTTCAATTCACTCAACACCTCGTTTACAGAACCTTGGGTGGGTGGTAAAAGACCAAATTCTTTGACCGCCAACATGATATATACCTGGAGATCAGGTTCTTCCGATTTCACTCAACCCAAGTTATCCTTCCTCAGGATAATAGGTGGTGGTCTCTCGATGGGAAAGCGTCTTACGTGGCCCGATAACTTTTTCATCTTCAACTACGGCCTGTTCTATAACAACTACCGGTTGAAGAATTTTGCCATCGTTCCACAATTCAGCGATGGTTTCAGTAATGACCTGAACTTCAAGTTTATCCTTTCGCGCAACTCACTCGAAAGTCCATTATATCCGCGCAGTGGATCGAATGTATCATTCACGTTCCAGTTCACTCCGCCATATAGTATGTTCAGTGGCCGCGACTACTCGTCGATCACAACTGCCGAGCGGTATAAGTGGCTCGAATACCATAAGTACAGGTTTGTATCAGAATGGTACCAGAAAATACACGGAAACCTGGTGCTGAAACTGGCAGCCAAGATGGGCTTCATGGGGTATTACAATAAAGATATTGGTTATTCTCCGTTCGGTCGTTACCAGCTGGGTGGCGATGGTATGACAATGGGTAACTTCTTCATTGGCAATGAGATCATCAGCCAGCGTGGATACGAGGTATACGGGACAGCAGCTACAATATTCAACAAATACGTTGCAGAGGTACGTTATCCTTTCTCACTCAGCCCAACAGCTACAATATATGGACTGGTTTTCGCCGATGCGGCAAATGCCTGGGGTAGCTTTAAGGACTACAACCCCACCAGGCTGAACCGTGATGCCGGGGTTGGTATAAGGGTCTTCCTGCCGATGTTCGGACTGCTGGGCCTTGACTACGGTATCGGCTTCGATCGTTACAATCCGGCAGCGGAGGTTACCGGCTTGAAAGGAATGGCTAAGTTCAACTTTATGCTCGGATTTGAGCCTGATTAATAGTTTAATGCCTACTGCTTTGCAAGTGATCGGATGAAAATTTTAAATAACTTTATAATACATAAAATCAAAACTGTATGAAAAAAGCGATCTTGAGTATGGTGTTCATGGCTTTTGCCGCTTTTGCAAATGCCCAGCAGAAATATTGTTTCATCGATTCTAAATTTATACTTGAAAAATTGTCCGATTACAAAGACGCTCAGGTAAAATTGGATAACCTTTCAAAGACCTGGCAAGACGAAATTGACGCCAAAATGGTTGAGGTAGAAAAGATGTACAAGGGATATCAGGCTGAAAAACCTATGCTTTCTGAAGAAATGCGCAACAGGCGTCAGGATGAGATCGTGGCAAAAGAAAAGGAGGCAAAAGATCTCCAGAAGCAGCGTTTCGGATACGAAGGTGACCTGTTCAAGAAACGTCAGGAACTGGTAAAACCCGTTCAGGACCGCGTGTTTAATGCAGTTCAGAAAATGGCAGCATCAAAAGGTTATGATATGGTGTTCGATAAAGCGGGTGGTGTTACGGTATTCTATGCCGACCCGAAACTTGATCGTTCAGACGATGTCCTCAAATTACTTGGAATAAACAAATAATGCACTTTACTTTGCAGCAGTGTGATTTCCACTATATAGATTAAGAATTATTCAACTACAAAACAAAAAATGAAAAAAGTAATCTTGTTCCTCGCCTGCGGGTTAATGATAGGCAATGTGGTAAAAGCCCAGAGTAACACAGGCTTGAAAATTGCATACATCAACTCTGCAGTGTTGCTTCAGTCTATGCCCGAAAGGATCAATGCCGATTCCGCCCTCGCAAAATACACTCGTTCTTTTCAGGAACAGATCGAGATCATGACAAAAGAATTCCAGACGAAACTTCAGGCTTTTCAGGCTGGTGAAAAAACAATGACCGAAGCAATGAAGGAGGTAAAAACAAAAGAACTTCAGGATCTTCAGACGCGCATAGAAAGTACACAGCAGAGTGCACAGGAGAAAATCCAGACAAAGAAACAAGATCTTTACACTCCGATCCTTGAGAAGGCCGACAAAGCCATAAAAGACGTAGCTAAAGAAAAGAACTACGATTACATATTTGACGTAAACAGCCAGGGCGGCATTGTATTCAGCAAGGAAGAGTACGACATAACACCCGTTGTAAAAGCAAAAATGGGTATCAAATAATTGATGATCCAGTTAAATATTGAGGGCCGGCCAGAAGGTATTTCCATCTGGCCGGCCCTTGTGTATTACCTGTTCTTCGTTTAGATCGTGCCTTGAGACACACAAGTAACGCCGCACAACTTGTTTAACGACGCCAACTTCATGTCAATTGAAGTGATCCCTAACAATATTTTGTTGACCAGCGGACTGAACGGCTTCATATTAGACGTCGCTTCCTTATCTTTCTTCATATTATCCAGCTTCCGTGCGGTCCAAACCATCGGAAAAAGACTACCATACAGATAATATGTATTGGAAATAGAATATTTCGCTTCGTTTAGTACTTTGTTCAGGGTGTCAACCTTGTAACGCCTGTAATGCCCCAGATAGACATCATGACCACTCCATAGTGAATTGAAGGCAGGCACCGTGATGAAATAGTGATTATTGCCCACACTGTTTGCCTTGATATTCTTCAGCATCAGCAGGTCGTCTTCAAGATGTTCCAGAACGTCCATCAGTATCACCAGACCGTTCTCAATCTTATCCGGGATAACAAGGGTCTTTTCAATCTTCTTACCTCGGGTTTCTTCAATTTCCTCGCGTGTGTAATTGATATCCACTAAATATACTTTCCTGATCTTATCACCGAATACACGCTCAAGGCTGATAGCGAAAAAACCTGAACCGGAGCCCACATCAACTATCGTCAACTGATCAGAACTACTCAATAATTTTTTAGCATATGCGATCAACGGTTGAATTTTACTCTGGTAATACCAGTGTATCTCAGGGTTTATTCCATTTTCTAATTCTTTAAGATCCATTAAGCAGTTTTTAGCATGAGATGATGCTGTAAATTTAGCAAATTTATTTACTTTTGAAATCTACAAAAAATGCTCATTTGCTTTTTACTTTAGGCATTTTCAGGTGTAGTAAAAGGCATTTTTAAAAGCAGGATTATATTGTATTTGTCTTCATGAATCGTTCCATAACTAATTCCATCCGATATGTGATGGACAACTGGTTACCACCTTCTATCAGGGATGCAAACTGGTTTATGTATCCTATTTTTTACATCTGGTTCAAAGGCAAGAATGTTCGCTTGTATATGGATTTCAAGGACATCGCTTATACGCTCACGGAAGATGAATTCTCCGAGGTTTACCGCAATTTGGATTGCCTGGCGTACGACCGTCCCACAGATATGAATATGCCAAGCGTGAAATACCTCACCGAGGCAATTGATAAAGACGCTAAGTCTCTTCTCGATGTTGGGTGTGGTCGCGGTTTCCTACTAAACTATATCGGTGACCATACCTCGATAGAACTTACCGGCTGTGACCTTTATGACTCTGTTCCAACACTAAAAAAAGCTAAATACAAGAAAGGGTCTATCTACAAATTACCATTCGAAGACAAGTCTTTTGACGTGGTTACATGCTCACACACTATAGAACATCTACGTGATGTTGAATCTGCGATTGACGAGTTAAAACGAGTTGCACGAAAACAGATAATCATTGTCACACCGCGTCAACGTTACTATTACTACACAGTTGACCTTCACCTGAACTTCTACCCGCTTGCGGCATACCTACAAAAGGAAATAAATATAAAAAATAATACTTGCGCCAATATACATGGCGATTGGGTTTACATTGGACACTTGAACAACTAACATCAACACTTTAATGAAATATTCTCAAACGGCGAACACCATCAAAAGCTCCGATTCAGCGGCGAAAAACCTACTGCTGTCGCTGGTGATCCCCTGCTACAACGAGTCTGCTCGAGTGGAGATAATGCTGCAGGGAATAGCCGATTTTGAGAGCAAGTGGAAAGGAAATTATGAAGTCATAGTTGTTGACGATGGAAGTAAAGATGATACTGTTCAGAAAATTGAAGTTGCAGTAGAATCCAAATATTCTTTCCTGAAAGACAAACTACATATTGAGAAAGTGACACCTAACGGTGGCAAGGGAGCTGCCCTGAAACGCGGTGTAAGTGTATC
This sequence comes from Flavipsychrobacter sp., assembly GCA_016786565.1. Lineage (GTDB taxonomy): Bacteria > Bacteroidota > Bacteroidia > Chitinophagales > Chitinophagaceae > Nemorincola. The sequence goes on along the minus strand of JAEUVY010000095.1, from coordinate 7,563 downwards.
AAAAGGCGACTATGTACTTACACTCGACGCGGACATGTCCACCCGTCCATCTGACCTTATTCAATGGGAAAGAAAAGAAAAAGACCTTTTTTCGGGAGAAAGGGCTGTTTACATTGGTTCTCGTAAACATGAAGAAGGAAATGTAAAAGCACTGAAGAAAAGAAAGGTAATCGGCGGCGTGTTCAACAGCATTGTTCAGATCTGCACTACACTCCAACTACGCGATACTCAATGCGGTTTTAAATTATACCCTCGCGATGTAGCCGACTTCCTTTTCGGCAATATGCAAAGCACCGGTTGGGAACACGATGTAGAACTTCTTTACCAGGCCGACCTCAACGACATCCGTATTGTGGAAATGCCGGTAAACTGGGAGAATATGCCCGACAGTAAAGTAAACATGCTGAGAGACTCCATAAAAATGTTCTTCGGTGTACTTGGCATCTCCCTGCGCACGTGGCTCTACAATACATTCCGCCTTCCATTAAATATTCCTGCAAATGCCACACCCGAACAGCGTTCGCGCATCAGGGGAAGGGCCGCATTCAACGTTCTCTGCCTCCTGCTGATGATCGCTATGCCGGCCATGAGTTTTCAATACTCCGTCTCCGGTGACGAACATTGGCATTTCGATTACGGAAACAGTATCTACAATTACTTCTTTAATGGTGATACTGAAGCACAGATTTCTACTACCGGCATCCAATACTACGGTGGTATCTTCGATTTCATCACAGCGTTTGTGTTCAATGTATTCCATCCATGGGACCATTACACAACCATGCATTTCATAAATGCCATTGTTGGCGCCATAGGCATCGTCTATGCGGGCAAGCTCGCTAAGTTTTTATCCGGATGGAATGCGGCACTACTCACTGTGGTATTCCTTGCACTTTCCCCTAGCTGGTTTGGTCACAACTTTGCCAACCCGAAGGATATACCATTCTCTGTTGGTTACACTGCAGGCATTTACTTCATTCTTCAATTCCTTAAAGCGTTCCCCAACCCAACTGCACGCCACATTCTGGGGCTCATTGGCAGTATAGGCTGGGCTATGGGTGTCCGTATTGGTGGCTTCCTGCTTATTGCGTACCTCTTGCTTTTCTTGCTGGTGTACGCATTACTCACCAAGCAGGTAAAAGCCGCATTGAACGGCAAGACCATCAAACAATTTGCCATAGTTTCAGCAGCAGGCTACCTCATCGCTGTCCTTTTCTGGCCATATGCCCATCTGGGTATAGTCAGTAAACCGCTTGAAGCATTGAAGATCATGTCCAACTTCTTTGTCAACATCGGCATGCTGTATGACGGAAACAAGATCCAAAGTAATCAGGTGCCATGGTTCTACATACCTAAATACATCCTGTACACTGCACCTATCATCGTATTGATAGGAAGTGCATTGGGATTGGCCGTTGTGGGCTCGCTTGCAAAAAAGCATAGGGACACATTCATCTTCTCTCTGTTTTTGATATTCACTATAGTATTCCCAATTGCCTATGCAGTGCACAAAAATTCTTCTTTATACGACGGATGGAGGCACTTCCTGTTTGTTTACCCGCCAATCGTAGTGATCGCTGCGATGGGTTGGAATTGGCTGGTGAGTTCCAAACAAGTTGCACTCAAATACACAGGTCTTGTACTGGTTATTGCAGGGTTGGCACTTCCCGCAAAATTTGTAGCTGCCAATCACCCCTATGAATCGTTGTACTACAACGAAATAGCTGGCGGACTGAAAGGCATGTACGGAAAGTATGAGACCGACTACTACATGATAGGTGTAAAAGAAGCAACAGACTGGTTGCTGGAACACGAGCATATCGCCGACAAGAAGGTTGTTATTGGTACCAACACTACCTACCCTATGATTGCTGCTCTCTATCAGGCAAACCGCAAAAACCTGCCTTCAAAGTATGCCGGCACGTACGAACGATATGCCGATTTCAGGCAGGACGATGTGTACAAAGCTTTCGCCGCACAGCACCCCGACTTTAAAGAGCCATTCACTCCAAGCCCGTCATACATACGTTTCTACGATCGCTACAGCAAAGACTGGGACTATTGCATCATCTTCTCTCGCTTCGTGGATGCTGCTCAAATAAACAGCGGCAATTGGCCACCGGAAGAGACAATACACACAGTTAAAGTGGACGGCGTACCAATAGTCGCGATATTAAAACGCAAGACTAAAAAAGATCTGGCCGGCTTTGAGCTGATGAAAGAAAAGAAATACGCAGAAGCCAAAGCAATGTTCCTTGAGTCTTTGCAGGAATACCCTGGCAACGAGCTGGTTTGGGCTGAGATGGTCAGGCTATATGAAGCAGAAGGCAAGAACGACTCTGCGATCTATGCCGGCTATCAGGCACTGAAAAAGCACCCGGCCGACATCAACGTGTATCAGACTATGGGTGGCATTTTCATGAAGGAGAAAAAGCTAGACAGCGCAATGAACCTCTACAAGCGCCTGGAAAAATACAATCCTTCATTCAGTCACTTCTTCATTGCCTACACCTACGCAATGACGGGCAACGCTAATGCAGCCTATGGCGAGATAGATCAGGCAATTGCTGCCGACCCTTATAACGATCAACCCTACCGCCTTGCTATCCAGATAGCGCAACAGACCCGCGACATGGGCCGCGCTGAAGAGTACAATGCAAAATTCGAAAAAGCATTCCCGAAACCGGCTGAGGAATAGTCAGTAAGGACATATCATTTCTTGCACCCCGACTCTAATCAAGTCGGGGTGTTTTTTTAACCGTACATTACAATATTGGCACAGATTTTGTTTTGTGTGTTGCTGCATACATTGTTTCTGAATGTAGTATAAAACCCCATCTTACCTATGTCGGCCCTCAGACCTTCAGTACCCTACCTCGATGGCATAAGAGGCATTGCAGCCTTTCTTGTGTTCGCACATCACTTTCTTTTGGTCTTCTATACTTCAACCTACACCGGAGTTGTTGCCGCTGGTAAATTAGATGCGATTGACATAATGTATGGATTGAGCCCATTTAGTGTTCTGACAAACGGAAACTTTTGGGTCCATGTTTTTTTCACGCTCAGCGGATTTGTCCTGAGCAGAAAATACATTCAGTCCAACGAACCTGAACTATTGGTTTCAGGTATGCACCGCCGGTTCATACGATTGTTCATTCCCGTAGCGGTGTCGCTGCTTTTGGTTTATGTATTAATGATGGTACATGCTTTCTCAAACGTCAAAGTAGCATCCATCACCGGATCTGAATGGTGGTTCAGTCACATGTGGCAATTCGATGCACCGTTCTCTAAACTATTAAATAGCCTGTTCTACAGCACTATGTTTCAGGGCGACAGCATCTTTAATACTGTCCTCTGGACCATTTCATTTGAGCTCTACGGGTCGCTATTCGTTTTCGCGTTTCTACTTTTCACACATTCAGTTGGCTACCGGCACATTTTACTCTTACTTGTATTCATCTACTTCTATTATTCCAACCAGTCGGCCTATGTGAGCTTTGTTTCAGGTATATACCTTGCCATAATAGAAAAGAAAAGATCTATAGGAACTACTCCGATCCGACGGGATTTAGCACTGACAATATTAGCGCTCACCCTCTTACTTGGTTCCTATCCATCGAATGGCAATAAAGCCGGCACGGTATTCGAGCACCTCGGGCATACCTTGCTCGACTTCGCACCGTGGTACCACACAGTGGGTGCATATCTTCTTGTTTACATATTCGTTGCGCGTCCGTCGTTTCAAGTGATACCCGGCATGAGTGTATTCACGCAACTTGGCAAGATATCGTTCTCCCTATATCTATTACACGTGCCTGTTATAGGCTCCGTGGGGTGTGCGACATTTCTTGCTGTGTATAAAACAGTCGGTTACCATATCGGGGCATTGACAGCATTTATCTCCACCACCATAGTTCTGATACCTCTGTCGATACTCTTCACAAAATATGTGGACGACAAAGCCGTAGCCTTATCAAAAATGTTCTATGAAATGCTGAAGCACAGACACCTCGGGCAGCTATCCGGACGTGCCTTACAAGATTAATTAAAGAGATCTGGAACGGGTGAGCCAAACACCATCCAACAACTCCTGACCTGACCGCTCATCATTTGCTTCGGGGTAATAAAGCAAGCGTAAGTAGCTGTTTCCCTCTTCTTCATCCGAATACAGCGTTGCTATCTTATGCGCAGCTACATATCGTTGCTCATCGGAGGTCAACAACCGCGATTCATCCATGGCCAGGGTATATGCCTCGAAGCTGTCAAATATGTTTACAGACAATTTCTCCGTTCTGTACATTTCAAGCAGGTCTTTTGCTATGTCTTTGCAATAGGTTTTATAGTTGTCTTTCTCAGGGTCCATTTCCCTTACAATAACGCTGCACTGTTTCACAACAGATCTCCCTTCAAGATGATTGCATGTGTGCAACTCGAAACCTATGAGCGAAGCACTGTCATCGGTACTGTAAATGGTCTTGTAGATCGTTTTCTCAGCTACGGGTATTGATTTAGCCAATGAATCAGGCCGCTTGCGGATAAGAGATGGAAACCCGATCAGGAGGAAGAACAGCACAACTGATATTGCTGCTGTCCATTTTGCAAGTGTGTGTTGGTTACGTGTAGTTGTCATGTGGTGGCTTTCGGGCAAATTAGTCTATCAATGATTTGCAGCTTCCGCACATACACATATAGTTATGTTAAAATAGGAATGGGCCGGTAAACCGGCCCATTCCTATTAACTTCAAGCTAATTATTTATGCGAGTTTCTTTGTCAGATTCTCGTTGAGTGCATCAAGGAACTCCTCGGTATACAGATAATGTTCGCCATGGTTCACTTTGTTGCCATGGATACAAACTGCAAGGTCCTTGGTCATTTTGCCGCTCTCTACAGTCTCGATACATACCTGCTCAAGCGCGTTTGCAAAATTGATGAGATCATTATTGCCATCCAGCTTGCCGCGGAACGCCAGACCACGTGTCCAAGCAAAAATAGAAGCGATCGGGTTCGTAGATGTCGGACGACCTTTCTGGTATTCGCGGTAGTGACGCGTTACCGTACCGTGCGCTGCCTCTGCCTCCATGGTCTGTCCGTCAGGAGTAACCAATACTGAAGTCATGAGACCGAGTGAACCGAAGCCCTGAGCAACTGTATCGCTCTGCACGTCACCGTCATAGTTCTTACATGCCCACACAAAATTTCCGTTCCACTTCAGCGCACTCGCAACCATATCGTCTATAAGGCGGTGTTCGTAAACAAGGTTCTCCTTGTCGAAAGCCGCTTTGAACTCTTTCTGATAGATATCTTCAAAGATGTCTTTGAAGCGTCCGTCATATTTCTTGAGGATGGTATTCTTGGTAGAAAGATACAACGGCCATTTTTTCTGCAATGCCAGGTTAAAGCACGCACGCGCGAAACCTGTTATTGATTCGTCGGTGTTGTACATAGCCAGTGCCACACCATCATCTTTGAAGTTGTACACTTCGTGCTCGATAGTTGTGCCGTCTTCACCTTCAAATTTGATAGTGAGTTTACCCTTTCCCTTCACAACGAAGTCGGTAGCGCGATACTGATCACCGAACGCGTGACGACCGATGCAGATAGGAGCAGTCCAGTTAGGTACCAGACGTGGCACGTTATTCATAACTATCGGCTCGCGGAATACAGTACCATCAAGGATATTACGGATAGTGCCATTAGGGCTCTTCCACATCTGCTTCAATCCGAATTCAGTAACCCTTGCTTCGTCCGGCGTGATAGTAGCACATTTGATACCAACACCATATTTTTTGATAGCGTTCGCCGCGTCAATGGTCACCTGGTCATTTGTTTCATCGCGGTATTCAAGACCCAGATCGTAGTACTTGATATCAATATCCAGATACGGAAGGATGAGTTTCTCCTTAATGTATTTCCAAATAATTCGGGTCATTTCATCTCCGTCGAGTTCCACAACCGGATTTGCCACTTTGATCTTTGCCATGTTTATTATTTTATTGTGTAGTTAATATTTTATGGATTGAGTTATGCCTGCCGGCACCTCAACAGACTCAAAAGTAAAAATAATATTCAGAGAATTATATCAGGTCTCCCCGAGGGTATTATTGCTATTGAGCATCGTAATAATACCCTGCCAAACCTATCTGGGTCTTTGCGGTGATATGTAATTTACCGCCTTCAAGCCGGGTGATCTTATAGAAAAAAGCGTCGCCGGTGTTATACTCGATCTTCAAATTCTGCTCCGCATTGATGTACCAGGTAAAGGGCAGATCGGGCGAACCCGTACTTGTCTCTATACCCGTGCTGTCTTTTTTAAAGTCCAGCGTGTTCACCACTGAGGCATTAGCGTTCCTGAACTCCCAGCTATCCAGAGTACCGTTCGAATTGTCATCGGTCGCAAACTTCACCTTTTTCCACTTCCCGAGTATCCTCACCGATGGCGGCCCCAAGGGAGCCTTGGTGCATGATCCTGCCACCAAGGCAACCATCAGAATTAAAAACAAAATTCGGTAAGGGCTTGTCCGGGTCATAATGGATCGAGGTCTTTTCAAACAATAAGCAACCTGAGTTTGCTATTGTCAAATTTACCGAAAATATTACAAACCAACGCCCTGCTATTAGTAATCGCCATAGCTGGTTTCACCCAACTGCGACAGTGCGTCTTCAAGCTGTTTGTCATTCGGCGCTATACCATGCCACTCATGGGTACCCTCCATAAAGCTGATGCCCTTGCCCATTGCAGTATGCATCAGCACACAAACAGGCTTGCCCTTTCCGGTAGCCGCTTTCGCTTCAGCCATTACTTTCAGCACGTCAGCCATGTCGTTACCGTTCATCTCAAGCACTGTCCAGCCAAAAGCTTCAAACTTCTGACGCAATGAACCCAGATTCATCACATCGTTGGTCGGGCCATCTATCTGCTGACCGTTGAAGTCAACCGTAGCAATAAGATTGTCAACCTTGTGGTGTGCCGCAAACATGATCGCTTCCCAGTTCTGCCCCTCCTGCAACTCGCCATCGCCATGAAGTGAGTAGACGATATGATCGTCGTTGTTCAGCTTTTTTGCCATGGCCGCTCCCGCAGCTACACTCAACCCCTGTCCCAGCGATCCGCTGGCAATACGCACACCCGGCAGATGTTCGTGTGTTGCGGGATGCCCCTGCAACCTCGAATTGATATGACGGAATGTAGCCAGCTCTGCTACAGGAAAGTATCCTGAACGAGCCAGAACACTGTAGAACACAGGTGAAATGTGACCATTAGACAAAAAGAAAACGTCCTCGCCTACAGCGTCCATATCAAAACCGGGCTTGCGGTCCATGATCTTGAAATATAAGGCGGTAAGGAATTCTGTACAGCCCAGCGAGCCGCCCGGATGGCCGCTCTGCACCTTGTGTACCATCCTTACTATATCGCGGCGCACCTGCGTGGCCATTTCTTTAAGTTGTTCTGTAGTCATCTGGCATTATTACTTGCTGCAAAAGTAGCGGTTATCATGGGATATTTCTGCCAAATTTTATCACTGTTGAATACGTGTGAAAATGGGCAGCCTCGTGCCATCTGT
>JAEUVY010000073.1 GCA_016786565.1 Flavipsychrobacter sp. | reverse complement strand
GAAGGTGCTTCCCACATCGGCGCTGTTGGCACCAAACGACCAGACACCTCCTGCATTATTGAAGGTGAGGATATTGAATTTATTAGCACCTGTCATATCGCCGCTGAGTGCCAGGGCACCTGTACCATTAAATATTGTTGTTCCTGTGCCGGCAGTGAAAGTACCGTTGTTAGCATAATTGCCACCGATAGTGAGTGTAGCACTTCCGCAGCTGAGGGTATTCCCTACCGGTATCGTCAGGTCACCCACAAGAGTTGTGGCAGCGTTCAAAGAAACTGTTCCTCCTGTATTGTTAAGTGCGAGTACGTTGAATGTAGTTGCATTCGCAGGAATAGCCTGCGCTCCTGCACCGTTCAGCTCCACGGTACCACTGTTGTGGATGAACGTGCCCGCAGTACGTACGAAGTTACCACCTATCTTCAGCGTGGTTGAAGGAGCTGTCACCCCGCCTACCGCTGTTGTGGTCATTGTGAAGTCATTTTCCACATCCGCAGCGTTGGCGCCAAAAGACCATGCACCGGCAGCGTTATTGAAAGTGAGGTTATAGAATTTGTTAGCACCTGTCATTGAACCCGACAGTGTACGACCTACACCCGCAGCGTTCATGTTCACAGTACCTGTACCACATGTGAATGTACCCGTGTTTGACCAGTTTCCACCAACACTAATTGTATTGGCGCCTGCGGTAAGTGTTCCGGCATTGGTCATATTACCGGTAATGGTCACTGTATTTGCGCCTGTATTGGTTGTGGCACCAAGGTCGTTCGTGAAATCGTTTCCGATCACGATGTTGCTACCCAGTGTAAATGGCTGAGTGGTATTGCTGTTCTGGAAATTATAGAAAGTAGGTACACTTGTACCACCTGTTGTAGATATTGTTTGTGTTCCGGTACCATTTATTACAACCAGACCGTTCCTCCGGTTGAATGGATTTGTTGCCGCTGTGCTGAACTGAGACCAGTTGCCTCCCAGTGTTATCTGATAATTACTTGCCGACACGTCAAATACGCTGGCAGTAATGCCGCTTCCGATAGAAAGGTTACCGGCTACAATAAGCGCACCGCCCAATGTGGTGATACCGGTAGTCGTTGCTGCGGATCCTACGGCCATATCACCATTCACTGTTATAGCACCGGTAGTTGTCCTTGCACCTGATGTGCCTGTGATCGTAAGGTTATTATAAGTACCGCTGGCAACAAACATAGCTGTATTGGTACTGTTGTATGTTACCTGACCACCCCAGGTTGCACCGTTTGGAATTGCCGGGTTCACAGTACATTGTGTCTGCAATGTTCCGCTGTTCGCACTACCGTTTACGGAACCCAGCAACTGGAAAGTAACCATGTTCACCGTGCTGGATGCCGCTGTAGTCAGATTACCATTGATCGTGGTAGCAGCATTCGCAGTAAGGTTGGCCGAAGTGTTTGATACCGTTACATTATTGAATATAGCCGCGTTACCCGGGAATGCCTGTCCTGATGTACCATTGAATTCTACAGTGCCGCCATTGGCGTCAAACGTGCCTGCAGCTGCCTTCACAAAGTTGCCGCCAATTTTCAACGTTGTGCTCGGGGCTTTCACACCTGCAACAGCAGTAGTAGTAACAGAGAAATTACCTACCACATCAGCAGCGTTTGCTCCGAAGTCCCAACCACCCGCAGCGTTAATAAATTGAATATTATTAAAGGCACTTGTACCTGTCATATTACCGGTAAGTGTCTTGCCGGTTGCTGCTGCATTAAAAACTACAGTACCGGTCCCCCTTGTGAAAGTGCCATTGTTTGTCCAGTTGCCCGCTACATTAATTGTATTGGCACCGGCGCATGCAAACGTTGCCGATGCATCGTTGATGAAATCACCGGCCAGGGTAGTTGTGGTTACAGATGGAGAAGTAGCAACCGTAACTGTACCGGCAGTATTGCTGTTTTGAAAATTGTAGAAGTTAGCAACCGCTGTCCCTGACAGTCTGCTGATAGCTTGCGCACCGGCACCGTCAAACACGGTAAGGAACGGCGTAGTAACATTTACCATCGTAGTTGCAGTAGTAGACGAAACATTCCAGTCACCAGCTATATTGATGTTATTGCCTGCCGGATTGAATATGTTATTAGTTGTAGTGCCTGTAAGTGTGAAGTTACCGTTCAGATCAAGCGCTCCCCCAAGTGTTGTCACACCCGAGGTCGTTGTCACACTCATACTTCCATTCACTGTTATTGTGCCGGTAGTGGTCCTTGTTCCTGTAGTTCCGGTAATTAAAAGATCGTTGTAAGTACCGCTCGAAACAAACATTCCCGCACCGTTGTATGTAACATTACCCCCCCAGGTATATCCGGTAGGCAACGGTGGATTAGAAACATTCGCTGTCTGAATAGTACCGTTATTTGTAACTGCAAATGAGCCACCTGCAGTAAGTGAGCGCGTGCTCATGTTCAGAATTGCACCGTTATCCACTGTCAACGTTCCATCCACTGTAATATTCGCGCCTGCAGTTACCGCAGCACTCGTATTGCTTATAGTAAGGTTGTTGAACGTTGTTGCAGACGTGGTGGAAAGCGCTTGAGCAGCGGTTCCGTTCATTACTACTGTACCACCATTATGGGTAAAAGTACCGGCGGTATGTGTATATCCGCCACCTATAGACATTGTTGTTGACGGTGCTGTAATATTACCTGAAGTCTGTAAAAGCGTCCCAACAATATCTACACTGTTAGCACCAAAATCTCTGGTACCGGCACCGACTACTGTCAGATTGTTGAATGCACTTGTACCGGTCAGGTTACCCGTCAGGTTCACTGTGCCAACAGTATTATTAATGCTCACTGTACTCGTTCCGCGTGTAAATGTTCCGTTATTCGTCCAGTTTCCGCCAACAGTCACAGAATTTGCACCGGCACAGGCAAATGTTGCACCAAGGTCATTGGTAAAATTACCGGCCATTGTTGTTGCCGTTGTCGATGGGCTCGTTGCCACGGTAACAGTACCACCGGTATTGCTGTTCTGAAAATGATAGAAGTTAGCAACACAAATGTTACCTCCTGTTTTTGATATTGTTTGGCTACCTGTACCGTCAAATACCACAGTCGAAACGGACAATGTGTTATATAAATTGGTAGTACTATTGCTTGTAGAACTTACTGTCCAGTCTCCTGCTACATTGGTTTGGAAACCGGCCGGAACGAAAATACCCGCTGTAACTGCAACTGTTGATGAGAGGCTTACGTTACCGTTCACATCAAGATTCCCCCCCAGCGTGAACAAGCCACCTACATTTGCTGACGAAACAGATAAATTGCCGCCAACATTCAGCGGACCACTCGTAAAAAAATCACCTGAGCTTCCTGCACTGTAACTCATATTTCCGGTCACATTATTAGTACCTGCAAACATTGTGATACTACCGGTGCTGGTACTGCTTGCCGTCAGATTTCCCGCCACGTTCACCGTACCTGCAAATGCCTTTGCAAAAGTCGTGGTTGATACTGTCAGGTTTCCGTAGTTGCCACCAGGAATAGACTGTATTGCCGCAGCTGAAAATACTACGGTCGACGCAGCATCCAGAGTGCCGAATGTTGGTATCGTTGCGTTATTTAGTGTAAGGGTACCCGTAGATGTTACATCAGCTGTTCCGGTAAACGTGAAAGTCGCAGGAACAGTGAAATCTACCGTGGTGACACCATCGCCAACCTGAACCTTAGATCCCACACCCGATACCACCCAGGCCGCACCGATAGTTGCCGTGGCCCTGTTGGTGATAATGTAGGTTACACCTGCCGTGGTGAAGTCCGCCGGACTCGCACCCGATCCGTCAGTCTGGTCTCCCCAGGTTGCTAACTGATTCAGATCTCCGGCAGCTTTCGAGTAATACGGTTGGCTCATGGCAACGGCCGAAAGGCACACCAACACAACAAATAGTAATAGTTTCTTCATTTGATACATTTTAAAGTGATAAGTGGTAATTCCGAATTTACATTAACTAATTATACATTTTATAAACGACAACATTGTTTGAAAATAACTGATGAAATCAGTTACAATTTTCATATATATTATACTTTATTTCTGCTAATTGATATTTCGAATACACTAACGATGAACCAAGGGCCAATTAATCACACTAAGTCGTGGAGCCAGATACAGGAAACGGACAATTAACTTGCCTAAACAGCATTTCAGAAGAGAATCATGTGTCAACAAGGGGTAAAGTCTATCGTTCTCGATCCAGGTCCGGTATACGCCAACCTACTCGAATTAGGGGGTGAAATTACAGAAGAATGCTATGAAAAAAAAAGGCCATTTTCTGCATATCTAAATGTTTTTGCAAACAAATGTCTATCTATTTGTTAATAGTCAACACTACTAATATTTTTACACATTTGTATAGTAACGGGAAAACTGTAAATATGCCTACTGTAGGGCATTAGGGCGAATTAACTGGAAATTGAAATTTCAAAACGCCAACGAAAACATGTTAGTAACATGTTGGTAAGTTGGCACTAAATGGCACAGACACAAAATATCGGACAAGAAAAAAGCCTGCTCATTACGAGCAGGCTATATACAAATATTATAGTATCTGATTACTTCTTAGCGCCGTTAGCCGGGGCAGACTGTGCAGGAGTTGATTTAGACTTTGAAGCACCCTCCGGCTTAGCAAAAAACATTACCGATATAAGACAAAGACCTCCTATGACACTGATCAGCGTCCATGTACCCTTCTCCATCACGTCAGTTGATTGCTTTACGCCCATCACCTGAGAACTCATGGTTCCAAATGACCCTTGCAATCCGCCACCCTTTGGATTTTGGATGAGAATAAAGAAGGCAAGAACTACACAAGCCAGCAGAATGAGTATTGTAATTAGGGATATCATGATTGTTTTTCCTTTAAGATTTCTTCTATTTTGCGGGCAAAGTAAGCATTTTTTTGAGGATTACGCAAACTTAATTTTCTGTACATCTCAATTGCCTTGTCGTACTTGCCTTGTTTTATATAAATTTCCGCAAGCGGCTCGCTTGCCAGACCATCTTCTTTAGCTATTGAATTCACGGCCATTTCAAACACATTCTCCGGTATCTCCTCATTCTCTTCTTCTATCGCCGCGGCAAGTTTCTCTTTCTGCCACATTGTTTTCAAAGCCTTCTGGTCTTTATTCTCTTCCTTCAACTTCTCAGTAGTGCTCTTGAAATGCAATAACCACTCCGAAAAACTCATCATCACCATCAGCGATTTGGCAGCATCTTCGTCTTGCTCCTCAGGTATCAGGCTGGCGATCTCTTCAGGCATTTCTACCGAGACCCGTTCGCCCTGTGCCAGAAAATAATCATCGGTATAAACCGGACTGATCAGGGGCTTTTCATTACTCAGCACAGGCTCTTCTGCAAGCACCTCGTTTTCTTCCTCCTCGTCTGTTTCTTCTTCCTGCACCCAGAAACTCTTATGTTGTGTCTCCAACTCCTCCGCCAGATCTTCGGTAACCGCATCGGCAGTCAGGTCATCGGCATCAGGCGTAGTTGTTTCATCTTCTATCACAATTTCTTCAGGCACCTCGTCCTGTACCGGCAAATCTTCAACAGGTACAAATACCTCTTCAACAGCCGCTACCAAATTCACCTCCTCAGCAGGCGCACTATCAACTTCAGGCAGCGGCTCATGTGCTATACCGGCAACATTCGCCACGGCATCGGATACACCAAGAATATAGTCGCACAGCAACATCCAGTTGCCCGAATAAGGCAGCACACCCGGGGTCACGTCAGATAGCTGTCCGCTATTCTTATATTTCAAAGCAGCTTCCGCATAACGTGCAGGCACAAAATAAGGATACGACTGCCGCAGCTCGGATATACTCACCTCATCACCGTCCGTAACCACGGATGGAGATGCCATCAACAACGAAATATGCCTTATCGAAGCCTGATTATCCATACTTGCGGCTACCAATTTACAAAAGCTTTATTAAAAATATCATCCGCCAGCTGATTCCCTATATCTTCTATCAGCGCACTCTCTACACTTTGCAGCATTTGAGAGGCATTAAAATCAGAAAAACGCGTGAATGTCTGTGTAAATCCGGCTTTTTCATTCAGCCGGTTCACAAACGTGACCTCCACGCCTATCGTCAGCCTGTTCTTGGTAGCCAACTGCACACCCTGGGCGGCAGTTACAGTTACTTCATACGCCACGATCTTGCCCGTGATGTCATAGTCAGCCTCATCATTATTCACCGGTTTCAAACCCGTTTGCGACAGAATTCTTCTGCGCACTTTTTCAGTCAGGTTGGCACTCAGGCTCGGCACTACGTTCCTTGCCTTATTTTCCAACTGATGAATATTGATAGACTTGCCCTCTATGGCGGCACCCGAAAAGCTATACACACGGCAACCCGCCAGTGGCAACAAAGAAAAACAAATAAATGTCAGTATGATTGCAGAAAACTTCATCCGGATGGTTGCAAAAGTAACAAATATTGGTTTGCCCCCTTCCTCCATTTTTGTTGCTACCCCAAGGTTGCCTAGATTTGTGATTCCCTTATGGAATAGTCAAAAACTCAGGGGCAATCAGATTGAACTTTAGCAACGTAGTGGGCCAGCAGGCCGCAAAAAACGGGTTACTCAGCATGTGCAGCGGCAATTCGCTGCCCCATGCATTGCTCTTCACCGGCGCCGAGGGCACCGGTGGCCTGCCTTTGGCCATAGCTCTGGCACAGTACATTTTTTGCGAAAACAAAACCGACACTGATTCTTGCGGAGTATGCGCCGGGTGCAGCAAAGTAAAGAGAATGGAACATGCCGATCTGCATTTCAGCTTCCCTGCCCTGCCCCCAAAAACCAATACCAAGGCACTGAGCCGCTACTACATGCAGGAGTTCCGCGAATTTGTGAAACAGACGCCATACGGCACCACGTTCGACTGGCTACAGTTCATAAATGCCGAAAACAAACAAGGCAACATACCTGCCGAAGAGTGCCGTGAGATCATTGAAAAGCTATACCTCAAGTCTTATGAAGGTGGCAAAAAAGTGCAGATCATGTGGCGGCCTGAGTATCTGGGCAAAGAAGGCAACATCCTCCTGAAACTGATTGAGGAGCCCCCTGCCGACACCATAATGATCTTTGTTGCAGAAAACAAGGAAGAGATACTACCTACCATCCTTTCCCGTACACAGGAAGTACGGCTGGCCCCCATTCCCGCCGCCGACATCACACAGGCATTGATCGATCGCACCGGTGCATCACCGGCAGTGGCCGCACAGGTAGCCCATCTGGCAATGGGCAGCTATGCCGAGGCTTTACGCCTGCGCCAGCACGCCGACAACGAGTTATTCCCGGAAGTTCGGCAAATGTTCCTGACCCTGTTTGTGCCCAACGACGGATTGGGCCGTGCTGCCATTGCCGAAAAATGGGGAAAGGCAGGCCGCGAACAGCAAAAGAACTTCCTGCAATACGTTATTCAGCTTATGGGCCATGCGCTGCGGGCTCATTACCTGCCGGTAGAAACGCTGCCCCTGCAGGATGCAGAAGCCGATTTTGCCCGTAAGTTCGTAAAACAGGGGCTCCCTGTGGAAACCATCCGCGAAATGATGGACACCATTTCTCAGACCATCTATTACATCGAACGCAATGCGCACAGCAAGACCCAGCTTATGGCCATGATGGTGCGCCTGCACTATATAGTTACCCGCAGGGTGGTTCCTGTCAAATAATTCAATTCACTTACCCGAAATAAAAAAACCACCGCAATACGGTGGTTTAGTTTTTTATGTGTGTCTTTCTTACAGCTGATCGTAAACAGGAGCGTCTACGTTGCGGCTAACACCGAAGTACTGATATGTTTTCCTGCGGTAGCCTTTTTTCAGATAAGTATCTGTGTCCATGCTGTAATCTTCAGGAATAGTGATCCATGAACGACGCTTAACATCTTTCCAGCGGTAGATACACATTGTGTTTGGTCCGCGGCGGGTAAGTGCATAGAACTGAAGGTGCTTTTGTGTGTAACCCATTTTCAGCATCTGATCATCGCTGAATTCATCTTCAGCAACAGAGATGTGTACACGGGCAACCGGATTGTACCACCCGTAGATAGCAACACGGTTAGGACCCGGATTGCGGTAAGCCCAGAATAACAAGGTCTTATCGCCCCATCCCCAGTTGATCAGCTGACCGTCCTGATATTCACCATCTACTACGGTTACATAGTCTTTATCTTGTGGAACATACCAACGGAAAATACGCACGAGGTCTTCCTGTGCGAAGCTTTTACTGCTAAGAGAAATCGCTGCGAATATTGTGGCTACTAAGACGAACGTTCTTTTCATGTTTGTTTTTGTTTTCAAAATTGAACCCAAAATACATAAAAATTTTCTTGCCCTGCAAATTATTGCAACACTTTTTTTTGTCCGTTAGTGATAAAACACCTCCGAATGGCCTAATTCTCAACGTGCATGGCCTATCTGACGGCACAACAATACCCCGTTGATGCGGTACTGATAACCCTCCCTGCAAACCCTTCGATGGAATGTAAAATAACACACATAACATTACAGATCACACACATGAATTAGTAACAAAGCCAAAAGGAACAACATGTCTGACCCAAATTCCACTGATTAACCGCAATCCTTATACATTAAAAGTTAACACCACATCTTTTATCCCCCACCCGCAAAGCGTCAGTTGTTGTTGCTGAAATGGTGCGTTTAGTGTAGCTTTGGCACCCCTTGTGCGCCAACATGACAGTTGCAAAAAAATTGCATGAATTTTGTTACCCGCTTCAAGGTACTGTTTGCTGCAGGCAGCAAACATAGAAAAGTGTTTTTTACCATTTTGATACTTATATAATGATAGCCTTTCTCTCAAAACTATTTGGCGGTAGCAAATCCGACAAAGACGTAAAGAAACTGCAACCCATCGTGGGACAGATAAATCGTTTCTTCTCTGAAATGAGTGCACTGTCGAACGATGAACTACGTAATAAAACACAGGAATTCCGCGCACGCATTCAGGAATACATCTCCGGCATCGACCAGCAGATAGCTGAGCGTAAAGCAGAAGCGGATGCACTGCACGTAGAGGACATTCAGGCGCGTGAAGAGATATATAATGAGGTAGACAAGCTGAGGAAAAAACGCGACGAGCAGATCGAAGAAGTGTTGAACAGCATTCTGCCCGAGGCATTCGCCGTTATTAAGGATGCTGCCCGCCGTTTCAAAGAGAACCCTGAAATGGTGGCTACTGCAACCGATCACGACCGTGCGCTGGCACCTACACGCAAACACATGCGCATAGAGGGCGACCAGTGTATCTACCAGAACTCATGGGATGCCGCGGGCATCACTGTAAGCTGGAACATGGTACACTACGACGTTCAGCTCATAGGTGGTATGGTTCTGCACGAAGGAAAGATAGCAGAGATGGCAACCGGTGAAGGTAAAACACTGGTATCTACCCTGCCCGCCTACCTGAATGCGCTAGCAGGCGAAGGCGTGCACATCGTTACCGTGAACGACTATCTGGCCCGTCGTGACCAGGAATGGAACGGCCCGCTCTTCGAGTGGCTGGGTCTCACTACAGACTGTATCGACAAACACGAACCAAACTCCCCACAGCGTCGTCAGGCATACATGGCCGACATAACCTGGGGTACCAATAACGAATTCGGATTCGACTACCTGCGCGACAACATGGTACACCACCCTGAAGAAATGGTGCAGCGCAAACACCACTACGCAATGGTGGATGAGGTGGATAGTGTATTGGTGGACGATGCCCGTACGCCGCTCATCATCTCAGGTCCTATCCCACGCGGAGAGGAGCAGCAGTTCCATGTGTTGAAGCCACGCATCGAGCGCCTGCTTGATGCCCAGAAAAAGGTGATCAACGCCAGCATAACAGAGGCAAAACGCATGATAGCCGATGGCAAGTCCGACAAAGACACTGGTGGTCTGCACCTGTACCGCGCCTTCCGTGGTCTGCCGAAGAGCAGCGCGCTTATCAAGTTCCTGAGCGAAGAAGGAAACAAACAGATACTTCAGAAAGCGGAACACTACTACATTGGTGAGCAACAAAGGAATATGCCGAAAGTTGACGCAGAGTTGTTCTTCACTATCGATGAAAAGAACAACAGTGTTGACCTGACAGATAAAGGTATTGCACTCATCACAGGCGCGGGTGAAGATCCAAACTTCTTCATTCTCCCTGATATCGGTAGCGAGATCGCTGAAATTGAAAAGACAGCCGGAACGGCCGAAGAAAAAACACAACGAAAAGACGCCCTCATTCAGGACTATGCAATTAAAGCAGACCGTATCCACTCGGTGCAGCAATTGCTGAAAGCCTATACCCTGTTCGACAAAGACGTTGAATATGTGGTAATGGATGGCAAAGTGAAGATCGTTGACGAACAAACGGGTCGTATCCTCGATGGTCGCCGTTACAGCGATGGTCTGCACCAGGCGATAGAAGCTAAAGAGAATGTACAGGTAGAAGCAGCGACACAAACGTTCGCTACAGTTACCCTGCAAAACTACTTCCGTATGTACCACAAGCTGGCCGGTATGACCGGTACGGCCGAAACAGAAGCGGGCGAGTTCTGGCAGATCTACAAACTGGATGTGGTAAGCATCCCAACCAACCTGCCTATCGTTCGTAAAGATCAGCAGGATCTGGTGTACAAGACAAAACGCGAAAAGTATAAGGCAGTAATTGACGAGATCGAAAAACTGAGCGGTGCCGGTCGCCCTGTGCTGGTGGGTACTACATCGGTAGAGGTTTCGGAATTGCTGAGCCGTATGCTGCAGCAGAAAAAGATACAACACAACGTACTTAACGCCAAGCAGCACGCGAAAGAAGCGCAGATAGTTGCTGAAGCGGGTCTGGCCGGCGCTGTGACCATAGCCACCAACATGGCCGGTCGTGGTACGGACATCAAGCTCGGCCCTGGTGTGAAGCAGGCCGGTGGTCTTGCCATCATTGGTACTGAGCGCCACGAAAGCCGCCGTGTAGACCGCCAGTTGCGTGGTCGTGCCGGTCGTCAGGGCGATCCGGGTTCATCACAGTTCTTTGTGTCTTTGGAAGATGATCTGATGCGCCTGTTCGGTTCAGAACGTATCGCATCGCTCATGGACAAAATGGGTCACAAAGACGGAGAGGTGCTGCAACACAGCATGATCTCGAAGTCTATAGAGCGCGCGCAACGAAAAGTAGAAGAGAACAACTTCGGCATGCGTAAAAACCTGCTCGAGTACGATGACGTAATGAACGCGCAGCGTGACGTTATTTACAAACGTCGTAACCACGCCCTGTTCGGTGACCGTCTTTCTATCGATCTGGACAACGCCATCTTCGCGGTATGTATCGACCTCGCAGAGCAGTTCGTTACTTCAGGCGACAAAGAAGCATTCAACCTCGAGGTCATCAAGCACCTTGCCATAGAATTCGAAATAGCCGCTGAAGACACCACTAAGCCTGACGCTAATGTCATAGGCGAGAAGCTGTA
The DNA here is from genome assembly GCA_016786565.1 of Flavipsychrobacter sp. GTDB lineage: Bacteria > Bacteroidota > Bacteroidia > Chitinophagales > Chitinophagaceae > Nemorincola. The sequence continues at coordinate 29,234 of JAEUVY010000073.1, read as the reverse complement.
CCACGCTGTTAAAGACTTCTACACACGCAAGTCGGCCGCGCTGCGCGAGCACATGATGCCTACACTGATGCAGATACTGCAAGAGAACGGCGACAAAGTTGACAATATCGTGATACCGTTCACCGATGGTGTACGTGGTATGCAGATATATGTAGACCTCAAAGAAGCTGTTGCTCAGGAAGGTCTTCCTATCATGCAGACATTGGAAAAGAACATCACCCTGGCACTTATAGACGACGCATGGAAAAACCACCTGCGCGCTATGGACGATCTTCGCCAAAGTGTGCGCATGGCGTCATACGAACAGAAAGACCCGCTCCTCATCTACAAGTTTGAAGCGTTCAACCTCTTCAAGCAAATGATGATGGAGACTAATAAGAACATCATCAGCTTCATCATGCGTGCGGGCATCCCTATGCAGGATGCGCCACCACAGGCAGCACAGGCTCCTGAACACCACACCGACATGAGCCAGATGTATGACAACAAAGCTCAAGTGGAAGCTGCAGGTCATGCTTATGCAGCTGACGAAGAAGACTATTACACAGAAGATCCGGAACCACAGGAAGCAGTGAAACGCACACCTGTGCAGGCCGGACCCAAGATAGGCCGCAATGATCCTTGCCCTTGCGGAAGCGGCAAGAAATACAAAAGCTGCCACGGTCAGGGACTGTAATCCACTTCAATAACGACTCGAAAGCCTCCGCCTCACCGCGGAGGCTTTTTTTTCACAAAACAATAGGACACGCAACCTATGCACCTCACCTCCTCATTCAACTATCTTTGCCACCATGAATCGCATCACTACCCTATACAAGAACGCCTATAGCGGATTGTCGCCCGCTACGTGGTGGCTATCGGTGGTGATGCTCATCAACCGCAGCGGCACTATGGTAGTGCCCTTCATGACGCTATACCTTACCCAGTCGCGGCACTATACCATTGCCAAGGCCAGTATGGTGATGGCCATCTTTGGACTGGGCGCCATAGTGGGCGGCATATTGGGCGGCAAACTTACCGACCGTTTCGGCTTCTACTACATACAGCTCACAGCCCTGCTGTGCGGCGGGGTCATGTTCATAGCCCTGGGGCAAATGACCGACTTCCTTGCCATCTGTGCCTGCACCTTTCTACTGGCCGTACTGAACGAGGCATTCCGACCGGCCAATGCCACAGCCATTGCACACTATGCCAACGATGACAACCGCACCCGCTGCTACTCACTCAATCGCCTTGCCATCAACCTTGGCTGGGCAGCCGGTGGCGCACTCGGCGGCTTCATTGCTGCAAAAAATTATCACCTGCTTTTCTGGATAGACGGATTCACCAATATTGGCGCGGCCATACTGCTGGGGGCTGTACTTGCCCCCTCGCGCAACAGTGCTACCCCACCCCGAAGCGTCACAAAGAAGGATCCCGACGCCACACCTGCCTACCGCGACAAACCATTCATGGTGTTCGTGGTGCTGACCGTTCTATTCGGTATGTGTTTCTTCCAACTGTTCTCCACGCAGCCGGTATTCCTGAAACAACTACTGCTACTCTCCCCTACAGATATCGGTACCATCATGGCTATGAATGGTATCCTCATTGCTATGTTCGAGATGCCCATTGTGTTCACGCTGGAGCAACGCAGCAGCTATATGAAATTCATTGTCGCAGGCATCATCATGCTGGCTCTGTCGTTCTTTGTGTTGAACCTGGGCGCAGGTGGCATGACACTGGCGGTCATATCGATGCTGATTGTAACAGTGGGCGAAATGCTATCCATGCCCTTCATGAACACCTTCTGGACCAGCCGCACCACCCCGGCCAATCGTGGCCAGTACGCCGGACTCTACACCGCGGCATGGTCTGTAGCGCAGGTCATTGGCCCCTTCACCGGTGGGCAGATAGCGCAGCACCTGGGCTACTACACGCTCTGGTGGATAGTGGGCGGCACCGCCATGGTTTGCGCGGCGGGCTTCCACTGGTTGCGCAGCAATCACTGATCAACGTTTGCGGGCGTATAGCTCTGTCCAGATGTTGCCCCGCTCATATCGGTGTACCCGCACAAATGAGGTATCATTCCTGATCTGGTCGTAGCGGTAGTCGGGCTCTATGTTGTCGAAGATCACATAGTCGGTATTGCCATCAATATCCCACTGCACATGCGGGAACCGTTTGGTGCCCTTCAGAAACCCGGTACCGGGATCGGCAAGGTGCTGCGACTCTACGTAAGACGTAACCGATATATGCTTGTCGTAGCAATTGTGCTCCTCCAGATAGTCTACTATGTTCTGCTGCACATCCATGGCTATCAACGCGCCACGGTCTGTATCGCCGAAGTGGTCGTTCATAGACCAGGCACTGTAGCTGATGACCGCAAACGCAGGGAACAACACATATACTGCCTGCTTGTAGCCCGAGCGTAGAAACACATCAAACAGCACCGCCATGATGAAGAATGCCGGCACTATCACCGCCAGCAGGTAGCGATATGTGTAGTAGTTCATGGTAGAGAACCACAGGAAACACAACATAAAGCAACCCGCCAACGCGATGAAACGTCGCTGATAGGCCTTCTCGAAAAGCGCCTTGCTGCTGAACACCCAAATGGTGAAGAACCAACCCGCCACAAACAGCAGCGCGAAAGGTATGGACGGCATAATGCGACCCGCACGCTTATCATCCACCATATAGAACACCATGATCACCGGCACAGCTATGGCCAGATAGCGCCACTTGCGCTCCTTCACCGCGGCTATGGCACCCAGCGCCACCAGCAACAGGTAGTACCAGTACTTCTGATTGCGGTAGAAGGCATCGCCCATGCAGTTCATGCGCAGCTTGTACCAGATGGTGTTCCAGCTGCGCTCTATGATCTCCGAGTAGAACGGGAAGATATACCACCCGCGAATGTGCTTCTGCAACAGGAAGAACACGCCTATCAGCACACAGGGCACACCCACCGCCGCTATCCGCTTCAGGGCGGTAGCCTTGTCGGTGTCTTTGCGAAAGAGGGACGCCAGCGCGTCCAGCCCCAGCACAAAACCCATGATCAGACCGCTCTCCTTGGTGTAGAACAGTATCGTCATGAACAGGGCGGCCAGCACATACCGTTCCTTCACCCACGCCCACATGCTGATGAAGCACAGAAACGCTATCAGCATCTCGAACAGTACATAGGACGACTGCATAAAGAAGACCTCCTGCGATGCTACCAGCAGGAACGCCATCACCGCCACCCGCACATTGAACATACGCAGTGCCGCCTCGTAGATGCAAATGAGGAACAGCACCGAGATGAGCAACGCCATGGAGTGCATGGATACATGCCCCGCACCGAACACCTTGGCCCACGACGCGCCCAATGCGTGAAAGAACAACGGATGCCCCCGCGACAACTCCCCGTCTACCGCATCGGGCATAAGGCTGATGCCGTGCTGCGCCATGGCCCTGATAGCCGTGGCATAGGGCCAACTCTCATCCCAGTAGTAGGGATACGAAAGGTGCGGCACCTTGAACGCGATGAACACGATCAGGCCCAGCAGCAATACCCATCTGTTCTTCAGAAATTCCGGCATGTGCATTCAGCAGCTATATGCTGCATTCATTGTGTAAGATAGACAATGTATGGCAATGGTGGTTGCGGGCGCGTTGCCTACTTCTTGCGACTGTTGATCTCGTCGCGGATGTGGATGGCGCGCACATAGTCTTCCTGCTCCAACACCTTCAGCAACAGTTCGTTCAGCTCATCCAGCGACATACGCTTCATGTCGGCATCAGAGGCCGAAGGAGACTTGCCTGATACCGGAACATCTGCAGCTTCCGACTCTTCGCCCGTGTCCGAACCCTCGTTCTCCAGGAACAGACCTGCCGTTTCCAATATGTTCTCGTAGGTATAGATCTTGCAGTTGGCTCGCACCGCCAGTGCCAGTGCATCGCTGGTGCGCGAGTCTATCTCTACCGTATCTTCATTGTTGCGGCATACCAGCTTGGCAAAGAACACACCTTCCTCCAGCTTGTAGATAAGCACCTCCAGAAGGTCTATAGCGAAGGTGTCCATGAAATTGGCAAAAAGATCGTGTGTAAGGGGGCGGCTGGGTTGCATACGCTCCAGTGCCACCGCTATGGCCTGCGCCTCAAACGCACCGATAACGATGGGCAGGCGGCGCAATCCGCTCACCTCGCCCAGCACCACCGCATAAGAGTGGGTCTGGGTGATGCTATGTGACAATGCAACGATCTCTAATTCTACCTTTTTCATCTGTTTATCAGGGCACTAAGCTATGGCTTCTTTGTTTATGGGTACCAATAATATGAACGTGTGAAATTACTCATTTTATCGCAAAAAACAGGGCATCAAAATAGCGTTGGTGCCTCCCGCTGACTGGCATCCTCGCCGGCCTCGGGCAGCAGGGAAAGCTCCTTCATGTCGTCGCCGGCAAGGAAGCTGCCCACTGTGCGCCAGCCGGTTATGTCCACCGTCTCGTGCAGCGGCACCACCTCTTCGGTCAGTTCGGTCTTTTTCTTGCCCTTGCGCACTATCACCACAGGCTCCTGCTGCAGGGTCACCATCTCCAGATAGTTGCCATCGCCATCCTTTATAAAGGTGTAGCGGCTCTTCAGCGTCTGGCTTTCTATAAGGAAGCGTTTTACGTTGAACTGCTTGTTTTTAGCGTCGAAATACACGGCCGTCACCACCTTTTCGGGGTGGAACTTGTCTATCAGCAGCACATTATCGGCATCGTAGCGGTTGGTAATGTCAAAGCCCGTCACCTCATAAGTACCGTCTTTATAAAAGACAATGATGCGGTCGGTCTCGTCAAAACGGCCCAGCAACATACCATGACCGTCCTTGTTCAGCCTGCCCACACTATCGTCATACCATATCTGTGGTGCCGACAGGGTCGACCGGCCTTTTTCCTTCAGGCGCACACTGCGCACCGGATACTTGGTCACCTGGTTGCCCATGGCGCTGCGGCCCTTTATTTCCAACTCTTCAAAATAGTAGTCGAACGCCTTGGTGCGCGCCTTGCTGCCCGGCGACAGAGAGATGGTGATCACCTCGGCCTCGCCGTTGGGGTTGGCGGTAAAGTACTGCACCTTGCTGCCAGCATTGCCACGCGTCAGGTCATATTCCTTGTCGCGGGTGATGCCGGTAACGTTAAAACGTTTGGCATAGGTGATGCCCGTTTTGCCGTCCATGTACAGCATATTGTAGGTGGTGCGCTCGTCGTTCTTCTGGAACACGGCTATATGTATAATGTCCTTACCCACAAACGTCTTGTCGGCCACCTTGGTCACTATCATCTTGCCGTCTTTGCGGAAGGCGATGATGTGGTCTATGTCCGAACAATCGAACGCGAATTCGTCCTTCTTCAGCCCCGTACCAATGAAGCCCTCTTTGTAGTTCACATACAGCTTGGCATTGGCAATGGCCACCGTGGTTGCCTGTATGGTCTCAAACAGGCGTATCTCCGTCTTGCGCTCCCGGCCCTTTCCATACTTCTTCAGCAGTTGCTCGTAGTAGCGGATGGCATAGTCGTTGAGGTGTTCTATGTTGTTCTTCACCTCCTCTATCTCGTTCTCCAGACCGCGTATATGTTCGTCTGCCTTAAACGAGTCGTACTTACTGATACGTTTGATGCGTATCTCCGTGAGTTTCACAATGTCGTCCTGCGTTATCTCGCGGCGGAACTTCTTGATGTATGGCTTCAGTCCGTCTGAGATGGCCTTGATAACGCCCTCCCAGGTTGTCTGCTCTTCAATGTCGCGGTAGATACGTTTTTCAATGAATATCTTCTCCAGCGATGAGTAGTGCCAGTCTTCATTCAGCTCACCCAGCTTTATCTCCAGTTCGCGCAGCAGCAGCCCCTTGGTGTGTGCCACAGAATGCTTCAACAGATCTGACGCGCCCACAAAGTGCGGCTTGTCGTCTATGATGATGCAGGCGTTGGGCGATATGCTGATCTCGCAATCGGTAAAGGCGTAGAGTGCGTCTATCGTTTGGTTGGTAGATACACCGGGCGCCAGTTGCACCGTCAGCTCCACGTCCTTGGCGGTATTGTCGGTAACGCTCTTTATCTTGATCTTGCCCGAGTCGTTGGCCTTCAGGATACTGTCTACTAACTGCGATGTGGTAATGCCGTAGGGCACATCCTTTATCACCAGCGACTTCTTATCCACCTCTTCTATGCGGGCGCGCACACGCACCTTGCCGCCACGTGCCCCATCGTTGTAGTTGGTCACATCCACCATGCCGGCCGTGAGGAAGTCGGGGAACAGTTCGAACTTACGACCCTTCAGGTGCTTGATGGCGGCATCCAGTATCTCGCAAAAGTTGTGCGGCAATATCTTGGTGCTCAGGCCCACGGCTATACCCTCGGTACCCTGTGCCAGCAGCAGCGGGAACTTCATAGGCAGCGTCACCGGTTCGTTCTTACGGCCGTCATAGCTCAGCTGCCAGTTGGTGGTCTTGGCATTAAAGGCCACCTCCAGCGCAAACTTGGAAAGGCGCGCCTCTATATAACGGGCTGCCGCCGCACTGTCGCCGGTGCGCACATCGCCCCAGTTTCCCTGTGTTTCTATAAGCAGGTCTTTCTGCCCCAGGCCCACAATAGCATCGCCTATCGAGGCATCGCCGTGCGGGTGGTATTGCATACTCTGACCTATCACATTGGCCACCTTGTTGAAGCGACCATCGTCCATTTCCTTCATGGCATGAAGGATGCGTCGCTGCACCGGTTTCAGACCGTCTTCTATGGCCGGCACCGCACGTTCCAGTATCACATAGCTGGCGTAGTCCAGAAACCAGTTCTGGTACATTTCGCCTATCATAGCCGAGCCCTGCCCGGTAAACATGTCCTTTTCTTCCATCTTATCTGTAGCAGATGACCGCCAACCCGCACCGCAACTGCGGAAAACAGGCTGTAAGCACCCAAGCACAAAAATATTTAATGCCTGTGAATGCAGTGCAGCTACTTATCCACAATTTGAACAGGGCTGCTTTAGCACAGAAACCAACCGATAAACGACAGGAATTTCACATTTGCCCGCCCACCTGAGGACCTGGCTTTGCTTGCCACTGAGTATTTCCCGGACAGATTTTTTCTTTTTCGCGATTTTTTACCTAATTCATTGATTATCAATGAAAAGGTGGGAAGTGCAACTTCTTCCCGAATGCTTTCGGGACAGGCAGAGCTTCCCAAAACTGCGCAAAACCTGCGCACTTCTTCTCACTTACTTCCCATTTGCTTCTCAGGTGAGAAGTGAAACAAAACTGCCATACGTGCCATTGCAGGCCATTTTCTTCTACTTCTATTCAAGTTACTGCCATGCATGAAAACAGGCAAAAGAATGTTTTATGATAGTGCGAATTGTGTAGTATTATAAAACTTTGTGCGGGCATTTTGCTATAAATAACTATCAGAAATTTGTAAATTTATTTACAAATACTGTAAATAAAATTTGCTACCTTTATATAAATCCCATGAAAACAGATGTACATCGTCAGATCCCGAGATGGAAAGGAACACAAAGCTACGGTTCAGCAAGTGACTGCATCGGACTTGAAAACGATAATGAAATCGAAACGGTTCGGCTTTGTATGGGTGAATGAACGATACGCAACAGTATATCAATTGTTGCTGATTGAGAACGGCGGCACTCTTGGGCTGATGGCGATAAAGGACCGGAAAGAAGACCATGCAATAGAAATAGAGTTGCTTGAATCGGCAGCAGAAAACGTAGGTGAGGAAAAGGCTTTTGCAAATGTTGCCGGGTGCCTGATCGCGTCGGCCTGCCGGTTGGCCTTCATTAACGGATACAATGGTTTTGTATGTCTTGTGCCAAAAACCGCACTGATAAAACACTACATCAGTATTTACGGCATGCAGTACACGGGGATGTATCTGTATACAGAAGGGCAAAATTCGCTGGCGTTGATAAGAAGTTACACCGAAAGGTTTTATCCGCTCTAAACAAAAATTTAAGATGATGGGAACTGAGAAAAAAAGCAAAGCACATTCAGACAAAGAACTGGCAATGGCACATGTTTTCCCTATTGACCCGGCAACTACCGACAAAGCTGCCGAGAAAGATTTTTGGGGCAAACGCAGGAAGCAACTGGCACAGCGATCACCGGGAGAAACAATATTCTCCAACATCATGCAACTGAAATTCAGAATGGAAGACTATCTGCGATCAGAATATTATGACAGCGCGCTCTCCTTTGGCTATTTCCTGAAGGCGTACATTTTCGCTTTGGGGAAAAAGAATATTGAATTTGCGGAAGATATCGGGATACAGCCAACCGAGCTTAGCCAACTGATACACAACCACCGGGACCCGAAACAGGAAGTGCTTGTGCGACTGGAGATACATTCAAACAATAACATTCCTGCCATCATGTGGTACCGCCTGGTGGAAAAACACAAAGCACATGAATTAATGAGCGATGTGGCATTAAGAAAGAGTGCGCGGAAACATGTGAAAAGACACCTCGAATTCTCTTTCTGATGAAGCCTGCTAAACGAGACAATGTGTGAAAACTACCAACTATTTACTACCTACTGCCGGTTTTTTCGCCGATCAGGAGATCGGCTACCGCAATGACGGAGACGGAAGCTACGCCAAGCCGGTTAATGTAAAGAATGGCAGAAAAAATAGGGGCAAGGAGTAGCCATTGGATACTATTAAAATGAAGACGTTCTGAGAACGGGTTTTATTTGCAGTTCCGGATGCCCTTCGGAACATCATGAACAACATGGGCCACTCTTTGGCAATAAAAAATGCAATTGGGGACGAGCCTCCTACTTGCTGAAGCTACTGATCTTGTAGCTATAACTAAGCATGAAGTATCGCTGCAGTGTGTTTGTTTGCATATCTTGGATATAGCTTTCCGTGGTCATTCGCTGGATATTGTTGTTCTGGTTCAATAAATCGTATATTGATATCCGGAGATCGCCCTGACGTTTTTTGAATAATTTTTTACCGAGTGCGACATTCCACAAGATGTAGTTTTGGTTAAACTGGGCAAACAAACCAAAATTTGCCTGGTAGGCCGCAGAAGAACTTACCACTATTCCTTTCCAAAGCATGAGATCAACTGTGGCTTTCAAGGCTTCACTAATATATGTGGACGTAAGCAACATATTGACAGGGTTAGCATTTCGGATAGCGGATGTGTTAGAGGTTAACGAGAAGTCAACGTTTTCGCTGATGTTGCTATTTATAGAAAACCCAATGCCCACATTTCTGTTCTGTTGGAAATTCACTGCACCGTTCACAATGGAAGGAGATCTGCTTATTCCCGCGCTCAAATTAATGTTCAATCTGCATTTTATTGGCAGCAGAGGTATGCTGTAGCCCATATTCCCGTTAGCTTGCATACTGCCATCAATGTTTACCGGCATGGCAAACTGTGCGCCTGCCGGCAATGAAATTGCGCCAATTGTCGTGTCTGAATGGGCCACAGTTACCGATTGGGCCACGTAATCTTGTGTGTAGTTGATGCTCAATGCTGCCGAAAAATTGCGTTGTGTTTTCACTCCAGATCCATTGTACCTGACACCCACGCTATGAGTGTAGGGTTGGCGTAGTGAAGGGTTGCCAGATGATAGATGCAATGGATCCGCATTATTGACAACATCCTGTAGTTGCATCACAGATGGCATAGACGTACGTGTATTGTAGTTGCATTGCAGGTTTTTGGTTTTCGAAAACCTGTACTGTAAAGTTGCCACAGGTAAAAAGTTGGTGAATGTGCGGTGCAGCTTGAACGCGTTCGGCAACTGCTGATCGTTGTTCAATGCAGAAGATTGGATGCTAACTCCACCTGAAAGTTCGTATCTTTTGCTCCTGTATTGATAACTTAGTCCTCCCTTGTGTGCTACATTGCTGCTGCTAAATGAACCTGACAGCAGTGAATTTACCTCGATAAAACCGCCAGCTACGCTATCATAAGCCATCTTTACAGATTTAGATGGAGCGTACGACATATCATACTGTGCTTTCAGCGTCCCGGTTTTCCCTACAGGTTCTGTCCATGCCACATTTACGCTTGTGTTCTGTGCCGTCTGGTCTTGCTCCACAAGTTGATTCAAAGCATTGTTTAATGTTTTGTTCGTAAAAAAAACGTTTTGTGCACTCTGCGCCGTTTTGCCTTTATTAGAGTTGTAGCTTGCTGTTATTCCCGTCGAAAATGTTCGTCCGCGTTTGCTGAACCTATGTGTGTATAGCGCAGAACCTGCGAACACTATCCCGAGTCGCGTTCCGACATTGGAACTGTTGGTGTTATTCAACAACGTATCGGCCCATGTTGAGCCTGTTCGAGTTGACCTGCTGGTGCCACTGGTAATGGAAGCTGAAGGCACCAGCAAAATTGTGTTCAATGTGTCGGGTGAATAATAGACGCGCATATTCATTCGGTGGCTTACGTTTTTGCCATGAGATGGACTTGCCTCTTCGTAAACCTGGCCCGCATCGCCAGGCAGGACGTAAGTGCGCAATAACCTACGTGTCACATCGTTGGTGCTATTGTTAAAGAAATAGCTTCCGTTCATCTCAGCTTTTCCCCATTTATCAGAGTAGTTAATGCCTGCCGCCCGAGTGGTTGTGAGACCACTGCTACCGCCAGTGCTTGCTGCCGCCTGTTCGGCAAAGTTCTGAACATTATTGTTGTTTGCCTGAGACGTCAGTGTCAATCTTCGGTCTCCAGCAAAACGGTTCAGTGTACCGCCAGATCCATATATCTCCGCATTGCTGTTATCCGTTCCTCCACCCGCGTACATGCTACCAAATAGTCCATTTCGTTTTTCCGGTTTGGTAACTATGTTTATTGTTTTGCTTTGCGGCCCCTCACGGAAGCCGGTAATTCGCTCTTGTTCAGTCCTATCATTATATACCTGCACCTTTTGTATTACTTCAGCGGGTAGGTTCTTTAGTGTAGCCCATGGATCATCGCCAAAGAAAGGCTTGCCATCCACCATCACTTTTAAAACCACATCACCATTGGCGCGGAGTTCTCTACCATTTGATTCAATTCCGGGCATTTTGCGCACCAATTCTGCAGCATCACTATTCACTTGTACTTGAAACGATGCACTAGCGTATTCTACAGTATCGTCTTTTTGTACAATCGCCAACGCTTGCGTCACAATTTTGACTTCATCCAAGGTCTCAGAAATAGGTTGCATTCGGATCGTACCGACATCAAATTTCTTATCCGAAATAACTAATTCTCTTGTGTAGGTTGCGTACCCCAAACATACAATCACCATAGTATACCGACCTTGAGGGACATTCTCAACAACAAATGTCCCGTTTGCGCTGCCACGCACCGTGTATTTCAACTTACCTTTTTGTAATATCGAAACGTCCGCAGCAAGGATAGAATCATTTTGGCTATTCTTGACTCTACCGAGAATTCCGTTCGAGGCATAGCTGGAAATGCCCTCGATCAACAGGAAAACGGCTATTAGAAATTTCATGTGGCGCTCAAACGGTACAATAGCCAACTTTCATATTGAATATACACCGGTTGGATCGGCGGAAAAATTAAAAAGTTAAACGCTCGAACATAATCTGATTTGATATTTCATCTTTTCGATAGGCATATATCCTGTCTTTATATATCCTCATGGCATGATGAAACAGCTCACTGGAAATTCTCTCTATAGATCTTCTCTTGTCAGAAAGACCATACACAATTTTCACAGCAATGCTGTCCTTTGTTAGGGCCACTATCCTCAGTTCGTCTTTTGTCATTGAAATATCGTAAATCAATTTTATTGAATCATTAACACCAAAAATAAAATTGTCAAAACTGATTATCGAATTGTGGTGTGCGATTTCAATTACCCTCTTCGTCTGGTTTACCATGACAGGGGTGCCCTCGTCTGAAATTCGATAAAAAAATGTACCAGAATAATATGGAGTACTCTCATCTACTTCATCAAGGTAATAGATTGCTTCTTTGCGTGCTTTACCGTTATTGAAAAAAGACATTTTGACAATACTCATACTTGTGGGTAACATAATCTCTCTTCCATTTGTTGTTTGCTTTTTGCATCGTTCGTAGTTCAGGTAGGGAACAAACAAATGATTGCCGTTGGCTTCATAATTCGTGATGCTCGGTGTAAGAACACTACTCTCGTCGTGGATTGTGTCTATGAACGTAAACGAAGGGTAGTTTTCAATATTTAAGGCGTCTCTTGAGAGGGCGCTATTTCTTCCAACAAAAGTTTTCGGGATGAAGTACACATTGATATTTGTATCCGTTTCTTTGATTACTGTATCTTTTGCAACAGCGAAAAGTCTGAAACACAGGCTATTGTTATCAACATTCAGATTCAAAATAGACATTTCAGCCAACCCTATTTTTTTGATACCGCCTCTGTCCTCTTTTGTGTTGTTTAATTTCTTCACGCCATTATCTGCAAGTATTTTATATAATTTACCAACTGTAGTGTCATGATACTTTGTCCTGACATACTGATGCTGCCCAGTCTTATAATCAAGTTCAATTCCTGCTTGAATTTGAGAATTAAAGATCAGTGCACAACCTCCGACATGGGTTAACTTTGAGTCGATTGAGAAAATTGAATCTTTCACAATCATGCAAAGGGGTTCATCTTCATTTTGTTCAGCCAATACCTTTTTGAAGAATCGAATTGTGTCGGCACTGATATTCTTGAACTGAAAACAACGAGTCTCTTTTTCCCCTATAAGACACGCCGAACTGAATGGGCCTATTGACAAAAGGTCGGAAATTTGCTGATCGTATACTTTAGGATAAGCCCCAAATATTTCTTCATTATCCCGGTAGTATATTGACATCTGTTTGGTATCAGATAGTAAAACTACTTTCGACCTCAAACTATCATCGATTATCGCATTCAATATTCCCGTTGCACCTGCCCTGCAATTTATACAGTCATGTGATGTTATGTTAATAATCAAATATGGCCTCGATAAGTGCACTTTAGCTGACAGAAGAGAGTCGAGATCAGTAGCAAATACTTTGGGCGACCATATCCAAAGGCAAAAGGCAATAAGAATCACATGTCTCATGGTATTCATTTTATTTTAAGTCTACGATATTTTTTGAACCAAATATCGTAGACTCTGTACGGGAACTTTTTATTATTGTTGTAACGTAAAATGATGATTTGATGAGCCGTCTTGATTATACGAAATATCCATACTCACATAATATCCGCTCACATTTTTTACAATGTTTTGATTACCATCATACATCTGAATCGTAATATATTCGCCTTGAGTGTATCCCAAATTTTGATAAGACACCCAATTTTGACCAGCTGTATTCACATAAGCATTTGTCGCATCAAGCACGTTTTCATTTTGCTGAAGTGCGCCCGATTTTACTGAATAACAATACAGGGTTGTTTCATCATTGCAAATTGGGGTACAGTGCCCCCAAATTGTTACATCCCCTCCATATCTTCCCATGACCCAAGTTGTTGTACCTGTTCCCGCCGCGGTACATGTAAAAATTGTCAGACATAAAAAAACAGTACTCAAAATTATTTTTTTCATAATACTTAATTTAAACGACACTAACTTCATTAAATTAATTTGTCAAATGCCGATTTAAAAAAAAAAAAATACTACCCCGCACTTATAAGAACCACCCTTCGTAGCCAAGTGGTCGAGTATTTGCACTACTGCCCCAAATGCGTACCTTTGCCGTAGGTTAAGAAGGCGGCTCGCACTGTGGAACTTTGGCACAACACTACCTGTTTGGTCTCAGACCATTTCGCAAAGAGTAACCGTCTTTGGGCAGACAATTTTGGTAGGCTTTAGTCGGTATGCCATATATTGCTCTGCCCATTTCTTTGTTCAAACTTTGCACCAGCTTCCTAATAAAAGGATAACCAAAGCTAAGTATTCACCAAAAAACAAATGATAATTTAGTTCACTATTTTGTTCTTATTGAGAACAAATGTTTCCTATTAGGAACGTGGCGAAAGCAGTTCGGTGACAGGAACATCAAAATAGTCGGCCAGTTTTATCAGCAAACGCATACTCAGGCTGCCATAACGCCCATTCTCAATTTTGCTGATCACTGTGTGTTTTACGCCGGCAGCTCTGGCTACTGTTTCCAGCTTTTCTTCTCTGCTATGGCGAAGCCTATGCACATTCGTGCCAATAGTACTTAGTACTTGCTCCCTGATAAGTTTTAGGTTTGGGTATATTGATATTGCATTTGCAAATCAATAACAATATTAGTGGTTTTCTTGAAAAAAACAATAGGTAAAAACACCTGATTTTATCATCGATATCCGCCCAATTGACATCATGTATTTGCGTTCATCACACAAGACTGAATCCTCCACCCTCACTTACACACAAAAAAAACCGGCACGTTTCCGTGCCGGTTGGTCTGTAAAATGTTGTTGTGGTTGCTTATTCCCACTCAATGGTAGCCGGTGGTTTTGAGCTGATGTCGTACACCACGCGGTTGATACCTTTTACGCGGTTGATGATGTCGTTGGAGATGCGTGCCAGCAGGTCGTAAGGCAGGTGTGCCCAGTCGGCGGTCATACCGTCTACGCTCGTAACGGCACGTAGTGCCACGGTAAATTCGTAGGTGCGCTCATCGCCCATTACGCCCACGCTCTGCACGGGCAGCAATATGGCGCCGGCCTGCCACACTTCTTTATACATGCCACTGTCGCGCAGGTGCTGTATGTAGATGGCGTCGGCCTCCTGCAGCATCTTCACTTTTTCTTCGCTTACGGCACCCAGTATGCGGATACCCAAGCCCGGACCGGGGAACGGATGACGGCCAATGAACAGCTCGTCTATACCCAATTCGCGGCCCACACGGCGCACCTCGTCTTTGAAGAGCATGCGCAGCGGCTCTATGAGCGACAGGTGCATCTTCTCGGGCAGGCCACCCACGTTGTGGTGACTCTTGATAGTAGCCGACGGGCCATGTACCGACATAGACTCGATCACATCGGGGTATATGGTACCCTGACCCAGGAAGCTGACATCGGTGAGTTTCAGCGCCTCTTCGTTGAAGACATCGATGAATCCTTTACCAATGATCTTGCGCTTCTTCTCGGGATCGGTAACACCGTCCAGCTCGGCATAAAAGCGCTGGCGGGCGTCAATACCCTTGGTGTTGAGCCCCAGGTGTTTGTAGCCGTCCAGCACCTGCTGAAACTCGTCTTTGCGCAACAAGCCGTTGTCTACAAATATGCAGTAGAGGTTGTCGCCAATAGCCCTGTGAATGAGCGTTGCCGCCACGGTAGAGTCTACCCCGCCACTCAGCGCCATGACCACCTTTTTGTTGCCGGCCTGCTGTTTGATGCGTTCTACTGTCTCGTGAATGAAGGCAGCGGGTGTCCAGTCCTGGCGCACACCGCAGATGTCTACCACAAAGTTCTTGAGGAGCTGTCCTCCATCGGTAGAGTGCGTCACCTCCGGATGGAACTGAATAGCATATACCGGGTTGGGCGCATAGGCTGCGCTTGCCTTGTAGGCAGCAACAGGTATGGCCTCGGTGCGGGCTATGACGGTGAAGTCGGCCGGAAGATGTTTGATCGTATCGCTATGACTCATCCATACCTGCGAGCCTGTGCCGATGGTAGCAAAGAGCGGATCGGGCACCACATCCTGTAGGTGCGCACGTCCATACTCGCGGTGGCTCGACTTGCCTACCTCGCCCCCCGACTGCTTTGCCAGCAACTGCGCGCCATAACAAACAGCCAGCAGCGGCAGGTTGGCCGCCATAGCCGCTATATCGGGGTTGGGCGCTGTGGGATCGTTGACAGAGAACGGACTGCCCGAAAGGATAATGCCCTTCAGGTGTTCGTCGTACACAACGGGTTTGGTGCAAGGCTGGATCTCGCAGTACACATTGAGCTCGCGCACGCGGCGGGCTATAAGCTGTGTGAACTGGGAACCAAAGTCGAGGATGAGAATCTTATCGTTCATTGTAGTATTGTATGTATCGATCCCCGCACGGAGCGGGGATCGGTGAATGTATTAAGCAGTGGCGTTATTAGGCCTGGCCGGGAGGCATACCGAAGTTGAATGGTACTGCCGGTGTTTCCTGGTCTTTGATGTTGCCGTGCTGGCTCTCGAAACGCTTAACGTTGTCGATGAGCGCGCGCATGAGGCGCTTGGCGTGCTGAGGGGTCATCACAATGCGTGATTTCACTTTTGCCTTAGGCACATTCGGCATCACGTTCACGAAGTCTATCACGAATTCGGCGAAAGAGTGAGTGATGATGGCAAGGTTGGCATATTCACCATCCGCCATTTCTTCAGAAAGTTCTATGTTAAGCTGTTGTTCGGGGTTCTGCTGTTCAGACATGTTCTTAGTTTTTAGTGCTTGTTTATTTTATCAGGTTACGTGTGCGAAATTAGGCCAATTTCGGTGAAATGAAAGGAGCAAAATGAGGGAATGGGGAAAAGACGAACATGAATATTTGTTACATATACCTGCAAACAGCCGGTGCGGGCTGCAAGCGGCAATTACCTATCTTTACACCGATGTTGAAGCGACTGATACCTGCTCTTGCTCTGCTTACCGTGGCCTCGTGCCGCCCGGAGGTGTACACACCCAAACCTACCGGCTACTTCAGGATAGACACACCTGCCACGCACCGTTACATACTGTTCGACCGGCCGGGCTTCCCCTATACCTTCGAGATACCGGCCAACAGCGTTGTGGACCAGGATACCATTTTCAACAAACACCAGCAGGACAACCGTTTCTGGATCAATGTATATGTGCCGGGTCTGGAGGGCATCATCAATATCACGTATAAAGAAATAAACAAGGATATGCCTTTCTACAAGCTCATGGACGATGCATGGGGGCTATCCTACTTCCACCACGAGAAGGCCGACTATATAGACAGCCGCAGCACCGCCAACCCCGATGGCACACAATGCATACTATATACGGTGGGTGGCAACTCGGCATCGCGCTACCAGTTCGCGGCATCAGACTCCACCAGACACTTTCTGCGTGGCAGCCTTTACTTCGACGTAACACCCAATGCCGATTCGCTGAAGCCGGTGACCGATTTTATGGTGCAGGACCTGCAGCACATGCTCAGCACCCTGAGGTGGCGATAATCTAACGTTTACGGGCAAAGAAGTCCTTCATCAGCTGCGCGCACTCTGCAGCCAGTATGCCATGCGTCAGTTCGGCCTTGGGATGGAATGGCCAGTTCTCGGCAGTGGTCTTCTTGTAACCGTTCTTGGGGTCTGATGCAGCATAAACAATGCGCCCCAGCTTGGACCAATAAATGGCACCGCAGCACATAAGGCAGGGCTCCACAGTAACATATAGCGTAGCCTCGGGCAGGTACTTGCTGCCCAGTCCGTTGAAGGCAGCAGTGAGCGCTATCATCTCGGCGTGCGCAGTGCTGTCGTTCAGGCGTTCCACCTGGTTGTGGCCGCGGGAAATGATCTTATTGCCCCACACCACTACGGCACCCACCGGCACCTCGTCGGCCTCGAAAGCCAACTGTGCCTCGCGCAGCGCCTGCCTCATAAAGTACTCGTCATCGAACATAATGCGGCAACAAAGTAACGGAATATGCACGAACGGCGGTTGGCGGGTTTTAGGAATTATTTAGACCAATAGTGCCTAAATTGCGCGGTATATGAAACGTCTTTTCCTGTTACCGGCGGCTATCTGCCTCCTGCACACATCTGCAAGGGCACAGTCGTCCGACTTTTGCGAGGCGGTGACTGCCGTGATGAACGATGCCCCCAACGAGTTCAGGAACATAAGAGGACGCATGGTGGAGTCGAACATGAACTCGAACATGTGGGCAAGCCCTGTGAAGGTGCCGGGATCTATCGGCCACAGGGTGGTGCAGGCAATGGGCCTGTTCTACGAGGCCGCCTTCCTGCAGACCACCAACAAAGACGATGTAAGACCCGCCTACGACAAACTGAAACAGCAACTGGCAGAATGCCTGGAACCACTGGGGTACAAAGTGTCCTATCAGGAGAACTTTACCGCAGGCCTGGGCGACTACAAAAAGGTGGTGCTGATGAAGGACCTGAAACCCGGTCTGAAATCGGAAGAACTTCCACCACACGCCACCATAGAAGTGACCTACAGCAAAGACGTGGGCAAGTTTACGGTGGTGATGTTCCTTTTCCAACACTAAATACCAAACACAATGACCAACCAACCCGACTACGCATCCGTAAACAAAACCCTGTGGGATGCCAAAACGCCGTGGCATGTTCAGTCGGCCTTCTACGACATGGCTGCCTTCCGTGCCGGCAAGAACACCCTCAACGACATAGAACTGGCGCTGCTGGGCGATGTGCGCGGCAAGTCGGTACTGCACCTGCAGTGTCACTTCGGGCAGGACAGCCTTTCTTTGGCACGTATGGGCGCTAAGGTGACCGGTGTGGACCTGTCAGAGACAGCCATTGCCACTGCCAGCCAACTGGCGCAGGAACTGAACCTGGATGCCCGCTTTGTATGCGCCAATGTATATGATGTGCCGCGCGTGCTGAACGAACAATATGATATAGTATTCTCTTCCTACGGCACCATTGTGTGGTTGCCCGATATGGACGAATGGGCCCGCATGATAACCGGCGCGCTGAAGCCGGGTGGTTTCTTTGTATTTGCCGAGACACACCCGTTTGTGCTGATGTATGACGACAATCTGGAGAAGGTGACCTATTCTTACTTTAACGAGGGCGAAATAACCGAGACTGAACAAGGCACCTATGCCGACCGAAATGCCCCCCTCAGCCTTGAGTCCAGAACCTGGAACCACAGCCTGGGCGAAGTGCTGAACGCGCTGATAAAGGCAGGCCTCACACTAACGGAGTTTCACGAGCACGACTACTGCCCCTACCCCTGCTTTGGCAACATAACCGAGACCGCGCCGGGGCGCTTCCAGATGACGGGCAACGAAGGCAAGGTGCCGCTCATCTATTCGCTGAAGGCGCTTAAGCCATGGGTGTTTCAGGGATGTGTATAAACAACTTCGGGAAGCGATCGCTTCCCGAAGTTTAACAGCCCCTCCTTGCTCAGCCGGGGACAAAACCCCGACCTATACCACCGTAGGGTATACATCAATAATTACTTATTCTCTGTTGCTGCAGGTGCAGGCGCACTTACTTCCATTGCTTTGTTTTCGCCGCCTTTGCTGCTTTTATGTTTCCTGTTTATCGGAACATAAGCACCCATGTAGAAGTTTACACCGTATGCTTTTTTGCTCACTGCCAGCAGGATGTCGTCGCTACCGAAGTAGAAACCACCCAGGCGCATACCTACACCGGCTTTCATTTTCTTGGTCATTGCACTGTAGGTGAGTGGCAATGCGAAGCTGAACATTTTAGTGTCCCAACGTGGAGTAACGGTAAGCTGACCATAGTATGAGTTACCGAATTTGCCGCGGTTGGCCACGTTCTTGATCCAGGTAGCGTTTACATAGAAGTGACTTGCTACATAGTAGTCGGCACCCAGTATCATCGCAGTAGGGATACCTACTTTAGTTACACGCACACCTGTATCAAGGAAGAAACCACGTGTGTTCATGTAGTCCTTCAGGCTTGAGAAATTGGTGATGTTTGCAGCCAAGTCAGACGCGCTCATGGTACCATTGCCATAAGCACGCACGCCCAAAGCCGACTTGTACTTAACGCTACCCATATCGGTGATGGCAAATGACGCACGCACGCGATATTTGTTAGCGCTGTTGTCCTTCGGATCGAAGTCATCAGGACGGTATTCGTACACCGCGCCGATGTCTGCACGGAAGCCGCTGCCACCGTTGCCGCTGGTATTGCTGAAGAGGCTCACATTGCCCAGGCCGCTACCCAGCTCGCCGGCGCTGTCCACCACGTTGCTGGCAAACTGCACATCGGTATTGTTGGCCACCAGAGAGTCGTTGGTATAGAACTGCGCGTTCAGGTTGGTACCGTTCACACCCAGGAAGCCGATGCCGTTCATCTTACCGATGGTGATACCCGCCTTCACAAAGTGTTTGCCTTTTTCATATACCACGCGGCTGTAAGACAGGTTGATCTCGCTCCACATATGCGCAGTCCAGTTGAACTTGCTGGATGAGAAGTTGTAACCTGTAGCGGAAGATGCGGTAGGGTCCATCACACTCTGGAAGAGCGTCTTATCAAAGTTGTTGAACTGGTTGAACGCACGGAAACGCATAGTGAGTGCCACAGCGTTGTTGTGGTCAATGGTGTACATGGCACCCGGCAGACGCAGGTCGGCATAGGGCATCATGATGTTGAACTTGTTGTTGCCAGAGAAGGTCAGCAGTCCGCCGCCGCCCAGTCCGTCGCTGGTACCGCCGGTCACCTTAGACAGGTCCACCTCGGCCAGGTTGTTGTCCACACCAAAGTTCAGACCGCCCAGGTCCAGTACAAAGCGGGCGCGGTTATCGCCCAGGTTAGCAGGGTTCAGCGCCAGACTGGTAGTTCCGCTCCAGTTGCCGGTGGCAATACCCATTAGTCTTTGCGCGTGAGCACCGTAAATGCCCGCCGCGACCATCGATGTTGTAAGTAGTAATCGTTTCATACGCGTGTTGTTTAAAAGTGAAATGAATAAAGGAGTAAGTACTTTTTTAATTTATTAAAGTGTTCGTTTTGCTTCCCAGGTACCCGCCTCAGGTTTGCTGTTTTTCCAGGTACCATTTATGATGTTGTCGCCCGACAGGGTGGCACTGCCGGTTGCGCCCTTGCCGTCATCAAAAGAGAGTACATTATTGTCAAATGTTCCCTCAACTTTCGATGCGTCAGTACTGCCGTCCTCCCGCACTCGGGCATACCAGCGCTTCAGCGATGTACTGAGCATGAGGTTGAAGGTGGCATTCTTAGATGTAGTAGTGTTTTTGGCGGTTCCTTCAAACACCTTTATCAGGCTGGTCGATGTTTCCTTTGCAATGGCCAGTGTGGCATTCGGGTGACCGGGGATGGTCATAGACGTAACCGTAGGGTTCGATCCCGTTGCATCTACCGAGAAGGTAATGCTCACTGTTTCGCCATTCAGCGTGCCGGTGAACGGCGATACATAAGACGAGCCCGCTACCCATTTCACGTTGGCGGTCAGCGTCACAGACACCCCGTCTATCACCATGTATGCCTTTATGGTGGATGTGTCGGTATTGCCTATATCGAATTTGATGGTACCCGAAGAACCGATCACAATACCCTTATACATGCCGCGCGAAGAATTGTCATAAGCCGACTTAGCTTCGGGTGTGGTGATACACGTTGTGCACGTATACGTAGGCGTGGTAACTGTGTTTACCAACTCTTCCTTTTTCTTGCAACCAATTACTGTCAGAAATACAAAGGCTACAGCCGCCAGTGGGAGAAACAATGCGCTCTTCTTCATATAGGTTCTCGTTTTAGTGCAGTGGAATTATAGCACAAACCTATTGACATATAGAGGGGGTGTCAATACCACTTTTGTTGTATTTTTCATACGTTTGCGCCTACCGAAGGGTATTTACAGACGAACTACAAAACGAAGGACAGACAATGTGGACAGACCTTACAACAGACGCGCAACTCAATGATATAAAGGCACTTAGCGCAAAACAACCGGTGGTGATCTTCAAACACAGCACCCGTTGCTCCATCAGCAATATGGCACACAGCCGCCTTCAAAAGCTGACCAATACCCACGGGGCGGTATTTTATTACCTGGATCTGCTCAACTACCGCCCGCTCTCCAACCGGATAGCCGAGGAATATTCGGTACACCACGAGTCGCCACAGGTATTGCTGATAGTGAACGGAGAATGTGTCTATGACGAAAGCCACAATGGCATTACCGTTGCCGAACTGGAAGAGCAGATAGACAGCCACAAGCTCACCCTGGCCTGATCAGCACCCAACGATTTTAGGAATATCTCCCCGCCCGGTAAATGACCGGGGCTAAATTTCTTTGCCCTTCCACCTGCCGCTGGCAAGGTACCAGCCCGATGTGGCCAGCAGAGACACCCAGTACACAAACTCCGATCCCCAGCACAGGTACAGCGGGCTACCCCACTGCCGTATCACCACTATGCAATAGATCAGGTACAGGCTCACGCACGATACTTCTATGGTCAGGTTCACCAGTGTATTGCCGGTACCCACCACGCCATTGAAGGCAACCGTTGCCAGCGACATCACCAGCGTGGCCACAATAATGACTCTCAGGCTCGGCAGCGCAAACTCTATCAGCGCGGCATCAGCCGTATATACCGACAGGAACTGACGCGAGAATACCATCATCAGCACACATATCACAAGGGCATAGATAAAGCTCAGCTTGCCTATCTTCCATATTATCTTCTTCACCTCGGCCTGCCGCCCCTGCCCTATTATGTTGCTCACCATGGTATTGCAGGTAGTGGCCAGCGCCCACGTTCCCACACTCACTATACCAAATATGTTGCGCAGCACCTGCGATGCCGCCAGCGACTGCGGCCCCAGATGTTCGATAAAGAAAAAGAACACCAGCCAGCCCCCTATTGAAAATAGGAACTGCACTATGAGCGGTGCCGCCACCGACAGCGACCGGCGCGACAGCTCGCCATCAAAATGAAAATACCGCCTCAACGGATAGGTGCGGTGCAGGCCACTGATAAAGAACGCCGAGAGCATCACCGTGCAACCGGCTATCTCTGAGATCACCGATGCTACCGCTGCCCCCTTAAAGCCCATTTGCGGCATACCACCATGACCAAATATGAGCATATAGTCGAACACGACATTGACCAATGTTGCCGCCAGCGACCCATAGATGAGCATACGCGACCGGCTAATGGAGATAAAGAACGAATTGAGCAACTGTGTCACCACCAGGAACGGCAGCCCCCATACCCGCGCGAAAATGAAGTTCACACTCATCTCAAAGTTCTCGGGGTCGTGCAGGCTGAAGCCGAACAGCAGGGGCACAAACCACAACGTGATGAGCATAAGCGCCAGCGAGCAAGCTACCGACAGCAGCAGGCCATTGGCAAATATCTGTGCCAGCCCTTTCTGGTCGCCCTCGCCTGCACGGCGCGCCAGTTGTATCTGCACACCGCTGGCCAGCCCGTAACCTACCATAGAAAGTATCAGGTAAAAAACGCCGGTTATGCCGTTCACGCCCAGCTCTCTTTCGCCCAGCCGCCCTATGAAAACGGTATTGGTAAAAAAATTGAGCTGCGGTATGAGAATAGCCAACGAAATAGGAGCCGCAAGCCTTATGATCTGGCCATTTGTAGCAGCCACTCCCAATTTATTCATAACTTATAATAGACTGCGCCGTGCGCGGTGTGTGTAAAATGTGTGGGTGCAAATGTACATCAGCCGGGGCAACTAATACAGCAACTTCAGATACGAATAGTGGCCGACCACAAACGAATGGCACAATCGGTTAAACTCTAAGGCAATGAACCCCTACTGTTTATTAACATTTCCACTACAAGAAATCTCTTCATCCGCTCCATAAATGGCTTTAACTTAGCATAAAATAACAAACCAATGAAAAAGATATTTTTAGTAGTGTTTTCGTTCATGATGCTGGGTCTTGGACCGGTCATGGCGCAGGATAGCAAATCAAAAGCTACCAAGAAAGAAGTGAAGATGCCGAAGAAAGCCGACGACTCGAAAGCAGAGCCTGCAGCGAAAATGAAAAAAGACGGCACTCCCGATATGCGCTATAAAGAGAACAAAGCAGCCAAGGAAGAAGCTAAGCCAAGCGGCCCGCTGAAAAAAGACGGCACACCCGACAAAAGGTACAAAGCCAACAAAGAAGCTGGCAAATAATTATCTTAAAGATCTACAGAAGCCATCCGTTCAAAACGGGTGGCTTTTTTTGTTGGGGTGATCAATTCAGGTGATCTTATGTGTTTATATTTCATCATAAATTCGTAATATTGATAAGCCTGTTTTGCACAGATGCAAAGCGGTGAAATTTACTATCATCAAACCACCATCTATGTCACCTTTACGTCTCACGGGCAATATTCTTTTCATGGTATTTATTGCAATGCCGGTCTATTTCGATATCAGGGATATTAGACGGAATATGAAAGAACAAATGCCGGTAAGCAAAATGAAGATCGCAAGCCTGGTATTTTCCTCGCTCATAGTGGTATATTTTGTTGTGACAACGTTTGACAAATGGAAGTGATGAAGGGATAATTTTGGGGGTGAATGAACCTTATGAGTGGGGCATAAACTTTTCTGTTGCGCGATAAGGGTGCGGAGACGCGGACCATGATCGCATAGCGGAGCCGGAAAGCGTAACGAACAACTTGCTGCGCAATTTTTTTATTTTTCTCGGTTTTAGGCTAACTAATTGATTATCAATAAAAAGGTGGGAAGTAGAGCTTCTCGCTGCTTCCCAAAACTGCGCAAAACCTGCGCACTTCTTCTCACCTGCTTCCCAGGTGAGAAGTGATGATATTTCATTAAGTGTTCGATTTTCTGCCATTTTCTTCTACTTCTCTTCAAGTTACACCACTGCCTGAAAGCCAGCAAAAGAAAGTTTTATGATAGTGCGTTATTTGTAGTGTGATAGAAAGAAGTTGGGAGCCAATTGACATTGAGCTGAGGCAAAATGAAGACGTTCACAGAATGGGTCATTTTTGCAGTTCCGGATGCGCTACGCCATATCCGGAAGAACAGGTACATAAGGGTTGGACAAATTCTATTCGACAACAATAGATCTGGTAATTGTGTCTGAGTAAATAAGGACATTATCGATTGAGGAACGCAAAGTGTATATGAATGATAAATCGGTTGTCCCCTTTGAACAATGATAAATGTAGTCTGTAGTTTGAAAATGGAATATTTGTATAAAATTCCTGGCAGCAATCGTATCTGGCCGTGCAAATCCAAATTCAGACGATAAGACGATAAAACTTCCCACCATACCATCTGGGTTTTTTATTGTCATAATTGGAAATGTCGCCGTGTCATTTTTTTTATATGATTTCTTTATTTCTCCTACTGTAAAAGGGGCACCCCAACTACTATCTACTTTCGGATATTTTGAGAACTGAAGCCCGAATGAACGTTCATTAGGAAATCCTTTTTCATTTGGAGAATTAAAGTAAACAAATAACAACAGATCTCCTGCTTTATTGAAAAGATATTGCCCTCCAACCAATGAACCCATGTAGCTGTAAAGTTTGCGTCTTAACGTGCCGTTCTCATAATAGAATTTTGATTCGCCGTTTACATATCCCATTTTGTAAAAACCAGATTCCTTTACCTTTCCATTTTCGTAGTACTCTCTGACAAAACCGTCTTCTATTTTTCCAGTGTCATTTCGGAGAAACTCCTGTTCTGAAATTAGTTTTCCTTTTTCATTGAATTCCTTTCTGATGATGTAATTTTTTTTACTTGAGTCTTGTAAATAGACTTGCCTCCGTTCACCAATACTATTGCAAGAGAACAAATAACAAGTCGCAACTATGTATAAAAGAAATTGCTTCATAACTAGATCATTACCATTTTCACGATTATTTTATCAGATGCCAAGCCTTTAGTCGTTGAATCCTCTCTTTTTGCGAAAAGCCTAAAGCAATCATTGAATCATCAACCATTTTTGCGAAAGTCAATGTATCAAACGGAAACGAATTTCCTTTGAATACGATTCGCGAACCAGAGTTAGTTAGTTCATAATATGGAATGTTGCCCTTATTTGACTTGTTTTCAATTGGAGTATTTTGCGCCTCTTCTTTCCTCGCATTTTTTATGTCTTTAAAGTAGTCACTGAGAGTATTAATAAATTCCACAGTTTCCTGAATATCTGGATTTTTGGGGTCAAAATTTGGTTCGCTCCACCCAATTTTTCTTATACCAAGGAACTCCATTAATTCTGCAAAATCGGCGTACAGCAGCTTCCCATCTTTCGATATTCTTGGTAGATCAATTTCTTCCCGAGGAGAATTCCCCATTATCGAAACGCCAAATTTTTGTGTATCGGTTTTGTTGTATTTTACACGGCCATCCAATCGTTTTATTGGTTCTTTAACATATAATTTGTCAATTGTAGCAACCTTCTTAGGTACTTTAAACGGAAGTTTAAGTGTTTTTGAGGTATCTGTGACCTTCTTATTCTCAATTACCTTTTGATTATCCAATACCTTATTATTATCCAGGGCCGGATTCTGATACTTGGGTTTAGTGAACTGCGGTATCTTTCTGTAGGTGGGTTCATCGTCATCTTCGGGCTTTGCGGGTAGTTTTATCAGGTCTTTATAAGGCAGTTTTGCTATGAACCCGTCTTCATCATCGTTGTCATCTGCACCTTTTTTACCACCGCCGCCACCCTTTGCATTTTCCAAGGCGTCATCGTAGGCCGTCTTCCCAGTGTTGGTTACATGCCCGGTGTTGGTAGTTTCACCTGTTCGGGTAACGTCGTTGTTTTCATCTTCAGGTTTGGAGTCGGCAAATTCCTTCCAATCGCGCACATTTACGCCACTGTCTTTGTCTGATTCCTTATCACCGGTTTCATCTTCCTTTTCTTCTTTCTCTCCTTTTTTTCCGCCCGGAGTACTTTTGCAGAAGCCACAATTTTCCTGTACGGATAATTCCCATTCGTAGAGATTTTCCGGTGGCCCGTCTGTTCCCCAGCCGCCACTCCATAACTCCAGTTTCTGCACCTCTTTCTCATATTTCATGCCGCGTTCATTGCGCTTCAGATCTGTAAATCGATAGATCATCCCATCAGGGGTAATCCACGCAAAGTCACCACCTTTGTCCCATCCTATCCATTTGAGTTTTATGTCACTCATCCATGATACATCAATGTAACTTACCAGTCGGGAGCCATTGGTGCCGGGAACTGTGGTTTCGTCGAGCGGTTTGGTCATGCAGCAGTTGCCGATGTCGCTGTAGTGTTTCTTCCAAAAAAATGAAAAATATGCCATGGGATGCTTTGGTTTTGAGTGTAGGTTACGGTGAGTAGTTAAAAAATTGACAATGGTATTGAAAATACTTCTGTCCTGCATTGGCAGAGCAGGCGTATCTATTACAACAATAGCGATGAAGTAGGCGTGGTGGAAAGAGCATCGGACTCCGTCAAGACTAAGGCTTTCACAGAACGGGTTTTATTTGCAGTTCGGGATGCGCTATTCTATATTGAGAACAACAGGTAGCTGTGGCATCACTGTATTTTTACACCGTATATTTTCACTGTGCTTTTTTCGTGTACTCCTGAAAGGTTTACAATTTTTAGGTTAACATATCCAGTTGATTTCTTAATTTTTTGCAAGGAACTACATCTGATTTTTGGGGTCATTGTAAAGCTATCAAGCTCAATTTTACCAGCATCATTCAGGTTTATTGCACTTCTTAGATCCATACATAATAGCATGCTGATGTCGTAGTGTTTCATTTTTTCGTATAATAAGGTAACTTCATATTTATGGCCCGGATAAATAATGGAGGTATAGTAGATAAAGATGTCGTGATCCCCAACTGGGCGAAATCCATAATAAATCTCAGCGGTTGAATTATGGAGAACTGTGACATCAATTAGCTCAGCCAATCCTATAACTTTGCTTGACTTGTTTTCGATTGTAATCTTAGCATTTAAAGAGTCCGCAGTAGAACGTACAATAGATATTTTTATAGAGTTCTGGAATAAGTAAACTAATGTATGTTCGCTCTGAGGAAAATAAGAAGTGTCGGTTTGAGCCCGGGAATGAAAACACATCAATGTAAATACAAAAATCAAGGACCTCATATTTGTTCAAATATTTTTATGTTTGACAAATCTGTAGCTGATGCTCCAGGATACCTAGAATATGCAGGATGTGATTGGGGTAATTTTTCAGCAATTTTTTTTGCAAGTTCATGGGCAGTACCAAAGTCAACCCCTCCGGGGCCTGTTTTGTAACCACCGGACCTGATGAAATTCTCTGCCAATGCATGAAATGCCAAACTTGCTTGACTTTTTTGTGGAGCGTTTTTTATCGCATCTTCATCGCTGCTTAAAATGTCCTTTTTGCCAGTAACATTTTTGGGAATCGCAGTACTCCCATCGTAGCATTCCTCAGGCAGTGCATTTGATTCGTGCCATCGATTCATATCAGGTAATTTTAATGACTCATTAATTTGATCAGCTTCGCCTCGTGGCGTTTTTGAGAAGTTTACGTCCTGACTGAGGTACTTTCCAACCAATTTTCCATTTCTTTTCTTTTCCAAATATGAATGTACTGGGTCACATATGTAGTAGTTAAAAGATTGACCTGTTGATCTATCCCGTCCAATCAAAAAATTATTGACAGTAAAAAGTAATTTCAATTTTTTGGGATTATATGCAATGTCGTGTAACAATTTAAATCCGGCATCAAGTTCAAGATCTTTTTCGCTATGATGTTTGATTAACACTCTTCCATCTTTATCAACTTCAAGTTCTGCTCCAAATTTGCCCGCCACCTGCTTCAATACCCTCATTTCGTCTGAGTCCTGACCTTTTCCCTCAGGTATGTACAATCCCCCTTTTTCCGGGCATTTTTTCTTGGGTGGTAATACTTCGGGGAAGCCGCTTGGTTTTGTAACCTTTTTTGTTTCGGTAACTGGCGTAGTAGGCACCGTCGTAACAGCAATTGGGTAAGTGACATTGACGGGAGGGGGCATGATTTCCTTGCCTGCAGGCCCATACTCAACTATCGCATCTCCGCTTACAAATTTCTCCCAAGCCGGCACAATTGGCGGCTTTCTTGTTTCCTGTAGTTTTTCCTGTTGCTCATCGGCGAGGCCACTGCGTTGGCCATCGGGGCAAAAGCCGCATTTGCGCTGCGTGTCTCGTTCAAACCGATACAACTCTTCTGCACTCGGGTTGCCGGTGTGTACCATCGGAGAGAGTTCACATTTTACCTCGTTCACTTCTTTTTCAAACTCCTGGCCTACTTCGTTTCGTTTAAGGTCTTTTATGCGGTATAGCATGCCGTTTTCATCAGTCCATGCCAGCCAGCCTTGTATGTCCCAGCCAATCCACTTCAGTTTTTGGCCATACATCCAATTGACGTCTATGAAGTCTATAACCAGTTGTTTTCCCTCGAATTTCCGGGGAACGGCTTCTTTGTTGTCAGGGTTTATCCAAGCGAGTTTTTTAAGCGGGTAGGTCATACAACAGTTGCCTATCTCGCCATAGTGTTTTTGCCAGAAAAATGAGAAATTGGGCATGGGATGGTATGGTTTTGGGTGGTGGTGATTGTAATATATTTATTTAGTTTGACATGGCAATAAAAAATACTCCTGCTCTG
>JAEUVY010000106.1 GCA_016786565.1 Flavipsychrobacter sp. | reverse complement strand
TAGAGTTTGCGCTCGCAAAAAGCAGTAACGCCACCACCGGGCACAGCAGAGAACGAATTTACAGGCAATTGGGATGCCCCGTTTGCGGCAAGATGCGCGGAAACCGAACGGGCCAAGGGGTGTTCTGAAAGGCTCTCCAGACTGTAAAAGACAGATGCAAGCGATGACGCATCGGCAGAGGAAACCCAAACTACTGCACTGACTTCAGGACGGCCATGGGTAATGGTGCCGGTCTTATCCAGCACAACAGCGTTGACCTTGCATGCCACCTCCAGGCTTCGTGCGTCTTTTATAAGTATACCCTGACCGGCACCACGGCCGATGCCCGCAACCAATGCCGTGGGTGTTGCCAGTCCAAGCGCGCACGGGCATGCTATGACCAGAACTGTAACAAATGAAGAGAAACCAAAAGCGAAACCATTATCGCCACCAAGCAGCAACCACAACACAAAACTGAGGGCAGCAATGCCGATGACAACCGGAACAAATACAGCGGCGATCTTATCGGCAAGTTGCTGCACCGGGGCCTTACTGCCCTGTGCCTCCTGCACCATGCGAATAATGCGCGACAGCATTGTGTCGGAACCAACTTTCTCGGCAGTATATCTGAGACTACCTGATTGATTGACCGTTCCGGCGAAAACCGGGTCGCCCGCCACTTTTTCAACCGGTACGGATTCACCGCTCAACATACTTTCATCTACAAAAGAATCACCCTCTGCCACCTTTCCATCTACCGCGATGCGCTCTCCGGGACGAGCCAGCAGCAAGTCGCCCACCTGAATATTGTCTATCTCCACCTCTTCGGTCGTCCCGGTTGCTGACACGCGCGCAACGGTACGCGGCTGCAATCCCACCAGTTTTTTAATAGCAAAGGAAGTATCGGTCTTTGCTTTCTCCTCGAGTAATTTGCCGAGTAAAATGAACGTAACCACTACGGCCGACGCCTCGAAATATACATGCCCGTGAAGCCCCTGCTTCATCCAAAAGTGAGGGAACAAAGTGTTAAAGACACTGTACACGTAGGCGATACCCGTACTAAGTGCCACAAGCGAATCCATGGTAGCTACACGATGACCGAGTTGCTTCCATGCGCCGGTAAAGAAACGAGAGCCGCCCCAAAACACTACAGGTGTTGCCAAAGCCCACATGATGTAGTTGGCATAGGGCATATCCATAGCGAACATGCCTATATAAACAAGGGGAATGGAGAATACCAGAGAAACAATAGCACGAACCCTCAAGGCTCTGACAGCCGCAGCGCGCAGATCAGTAACGTTGCCTTGTTCTTCACTTATGATGATATCGTACCCTATTGCCTTGATGGCACCGCGAAGCCTGGAAGGGTCGGCGAGAACAGTATCGTATTCAACCACCGCATCGGCATTGGCATAATTGACGCCTGCAGAAACCACTCCTTTTTGCGCAGTGAGCGCCTTTTCTACCGCGGCAGCGCAGGAAGCACAACTCATACCTGTGACGGGAAAAACCTGCCTTACAACTGCCATAACAGAAATTTAAACAAATTGACTACAATTCCCGCTTTTCTTACGCAGGCTTTGGTCACAGGGGCAAATGAGTTTCGTCAGCAGAGAGAAGTTATTTGGTGATATAGAACTTCATACCCATACCCGACACCACGATTGCAGGCTTACCCGGAACAGTGCGGAGAACGTCGATCTTATTGAAAAAGGCACTATCGCCTACCTTCAAACGATCGTAGATGCTATTGCTAATACCTGCACTTAATGTATCACCGGTGCAATATTCAGACAGATAATCGATATCTACCATCAAATTGCCTACAGAGTCTTCGTACAGCATTCGCTCACCATAAACGAACTCGAATCCGACAACTTTATAAAAATTACCCGCCGAATCGCGGGTAGTGATTCCCTGCTTCAAAAGAGACGCGAGCACATCCTTTTTTATGGGACCGCCTTTATAGTCGGACTTACCTAAATAAGCCTGCGGCATAAATACCTTTTTAGGTTTTGCTGCCGCTGTTTTACTCTGCGCAGCAATATCCTGCGCAAACAACAAAGCAATACTTAAAATGAAG
The DNA here is from genome assembly GCA_016786565.1 of Flavipsychrobacter sp. GTDB lineage: Bacteria > Bacteroidota > Bacteroidia > Chitinophagales > Chitinophagaceae > Nemorincola. Next base: position 42,780 of record JAEUVY010000106.1, on the reverse strand, counting down.
GAACCAACAATACGATGCATAGCCTTTCAAAAATAAAAATTTTATCGGGTATTGAACACATAAGTTTTTGACGAACTGTGGGAAAAGCCACTATTACCAAAATGAGATTGTCTGATAAAGTCTATTTTTGGACTGTGCTCACCCAGACAGCACACTTCTTATGAACAACTACGAAATAGCCGACCATTTTTCACTGCTCAGCAAACTCATGGACATCCATGGAGAAGACAGTTTTCGCGCAAAGTCATATAGCATTGCCGCATATAACATAGAGAAACTGCCCGGCGAAGCTGCTGAGATGGACGAGAGTACGCTAGCCTCGATGAAGGGCATAGGCGCATCTACAGGGAAGAAGATCAAAGAACTCTTGACGACCGGCAAGATGCAGGCATTGGAAGATATGCTTGCCAAAACGCCTGCGGGCATACTGGACATGCTGCAGATAAAGGGACTTGGCCCCAAGAAAATATCCGTGATCTGGAATGAACTGGGTATTGAATCGCTCGGAGAACTGGAATATGCGTGCAACGAAAACCGCCTAGTGGCACTGAAAGGGTTCGGAGCAAAGACACAGGAAAGCGTGCTGCAGAACCTTGCCTATTTCAAACAAAATATAGGGTTTCATCTGTGGGCCGAGGTAGACGCCTTTGCACAACTAATATTGGCGCAACTGCAGAACAAATTTCCTGCGGCCCGATTCTCGACATCGGGGGAGCTGCGCAGACAAATGGAAACGCTGGAATATGCAGATATTCTGACCGATGCGCCCGTAGCTGAAATAGTGGCTCTGTTTAGCGCAAGTGAAGGCACACAAACAGAAACAAACGGCACAACCACAACAATATCGTTACCAGGACAACCCCGACTTCGGATCACCCAAACCACAAGGGGCGCTTTTTACCGCGATTTATTTATGCACAGTGCTGGTGAGGAGTTTCTTGAAGAGATCGCCGCTAAATACCAAGTGCCGGAATCACCGGCCAGCGAGGATGAGATATTTACCACAAACGGGCTTCCTTTCATTCCGGCAATGATGCGGGAGAAAAGGGAGGTACTGAGCAAACCGGCCGAAACATTCAGCAAACTCATTCAACCAAATGAAATAAAAGGGATCATCCATTCGCACTCGAAATGGAGTGACGGATTAAACACCCTGGAAGAAATGGCCACTGCGGCCAAGGCTGCAGGACTGGAATACCTGGTGATAAGCGACCACTCTCAAACGGCAGTATATGCTGATGGGTTGAAACCCGACCGCATTGCAGCACAACACCAGGAGATAGAACAACTCAATGCGAAACTTGCGCCGTTCAGGATATTCAAGAGCATTGAATCCGACATTCTGGGGGACGGCAGTCTGGATTACAGTCCTCAGGTGTTGGCTACGTTCGACCTGGTGATAGCCAGCGTGCACAGCAACCTGAAAATGAGCGAGGAGAAAGCGATGGAGCGTGTACTGAACGCCATCAGGAATCCATACACAACAATACTGGGGCACCCAACGGGGCGTCTTCTTCTCTCGCGCAAGGGCTATCCACTGGACCACAAAGTAATAATTGACGCATGTGCCGAGCACAATGTAGTATTGGAAATAAATGCACACCCACGGCGACTGGATATGGACTGGCGATGGATAGAATATGCCATGGAGCGCGGGGTAATGTTATCTGTAGACCCGGATGCACACAGCATTGAAGGATACAAGGATACCTACTATGGCGTAATGACGGCCCAGAAAGGCGGACTAACCAAAGAATTCAACCTGAGCAGCTATTCGCTTGCAGAACTGGAACAATATATTGCAGTAAGAAAGCAAAAAGCAGGGATATAGTTGCTAATTGCCATTGTATTTGCGGGACGAGAAAACAACGGTGCGGTGTTTCTTGAGGATCTCCTTTTCCATGGCGCGCAGCGACAAAAACCGTTCCTGCATTACCTGAAGCTTTAGCGGATCTTGCTCTTCTTTCAGCTTTTCAGCAAACTGCGCCTGCAATATCAGGATCTTCTTCAATTCAAAATAAGAGAGCGTACTGTCCACATCATTGGGATACAGGGCGCTTTCGGGCGTGGTCTCTATACCATAGCGATCTTTCCACTTCTCACTGATGCCCTGCCGCGGATGCAGTAATGATGCCATACGGCTACGCACCTCGGCGTCGGGATGGCGTAAGTAGTATTGTGCATCATGCGGCTGGCCGTTGCTGTGCATATCTTCCATATACGACACAAACAACTTCTTTGCAGCTTCATTAGTGAGCAGATCAGTATCTATTCGTTGCTCAATCAGATCGGCTACATTGCTGTATCCTTCATAAGAAAGGTTTCCATATTCGATCAATACACGAAGCAGTTGCCATTCCTGATCCTCGGCGGAGGGGCGACGGACGCCCATAATCTCCGGCTCGGTTGCTGAAGCTATATGGTCCGGTTCGGGCAGCACCTCTTCGCCGGGCGAAATGCCTTCTGCCCTGCGTGCATGCCGTTGCTCGGTTTCAATACGTTCGCGAATGAACTTATTAATGAGATTTATAAGTCCGGCCTCATCTACACTCAGCTTTTGAGCTGCCAGCCTGATGTAATGTTGCTGCAGCGCGAAATCTTCCGCCTTGTTAATGCGGGAGATGCTCTCTGCTATCTCATTCACCAGTTTAGAGCGCTTCATCGGGTCGTTGCCCGCATCGGTGAGCCCGACCTGCAACCTGAAGCTGATGACATCCTGCTTATGCTCCTTTATATATTCATGAAAACGGGCAGCACCTGATTTCTGCACGAAGCTATCGGGGTCTTCCCCTTCGGGCAGAAGTACCAACTGCACGTTGAAGCTTTGCGACAAGGCCATATCCAACCCGCGGAGAGCGGCCTTGATACCGGCAGGATCACCATCATACAGAATGGTAAGATTTTTTGTAAGCTGGCCTATGAGCCGCAGCTGATCTTCAGTGAGCGATGTACCACTACTGGCCACCACGTTCTCTACCCCACCCTGATGCAGCGAAATAACGTCGGTATAACCCTCTACGAGCAGGCATTCATCGAGCTTGCCTATGGCCTGGCGGCTCTGGTACATACCATAGAGCACCTTGCTCTTAATGTACAGCTCGTTCTCGGGTGTGTTTATGTATTTGGGAGCCTTCTCGGTGGTCTTCAGTACGCGCGCACCAAAGCCCAGGACACGACCGGTCATTCCCTGAATAGGAAAAATGACCCTGCCCCGATACACATCGTGATAAATACCGTTGCGGTTCTTGGCAAGTCCGGCCTTTTCCAGCATTTCTGTGGTATACCCCTTAGAGGTCGCCTCGCGAAAGAACTGGTCTCCCCGCTCGGGGTTATAGCCCAGCCTGAACCGGTCAATTATTTCCTTTCTGAATCCTCTTTGCTTAAAGTAACCGAGCCCGACCACCTGCCCTTCTTCAGAATTGAAAAGAGTGTCGTAAAAATAGTTGGCCGCAAACTCATTGAGAATACGCAACGACTCACCGGCCTGTTGCTGCACTATCTGCTCAGGCGACCTTTCAGTCTCCTCGAGCGCTATCTTGTAATAGTCGGCTATCCAGCGGATCGCCTCGGGATAGGTTAGTTTTTCGTGTTCCTGCACAAAGGAGACCACATCGCCCGCCTTTCCGCAACCAAAACACTTAAAGATACCTTTTGCCGGAGAAACGTTGAAAGACGGGGTCTTTTCGTTGTGAAAAGGACAATTGGCAATGTAATTGGTGCCCCGCTTCTTCAAACGTATAAACTGCCCCAGCACGTCGACAATGTCGGCGCGCGCCATTACCTCCTGTATTGAAGCCTGCGTGATCACACCGCAAATGTAGCGAAGAAAAGAGGTGAAACATATTAACCAATGCCCTCTGAAATTGTAGTACCTTTGTACGTTCCAAGTAACAATATATGTACAAAAAATCATCATCCGACACCGGTGGCGGCAGAAAGAAGTTCAATTCTGCAGGGAAAGACAACAGCCGCGGTGGCGATAGCGGACGCAAGCCTTTTACTCGTCAGCCGAGAGAAGGATCCGAGGGTCGCGAAGAGACCTGGGGCCGCAAACCTTTCAGCAAAGACGACAGAGGAGAAGGCAGCAGGGCCCCGCGCAGGACCGACAGCCGCAATGAGGCTCCGGGCAAACGTCCGTTCAGAGACGACCGCGATGGGGCTCCACGCAAAAAGTTCGGAGAAGAAAGAGAAACAAGGAGTGAGCGTCCGTTCCGTGAAAGGGACGACCGTAACAAAGGGAGCAGAGATGCCGCGCCGCGCAGGAAATTTGACAATGACACCCGTGAAGAAAGACCGTCACGTCCGTTCCGTGAAAGAGAAGGTGGCGAACGCGACAGTGCTCCACGCAAGAAATTTGGCGGCGACAGAGAATCATCGGGTGAAAGGCCCAAAAGGTCTTTTGGCGATCGCGATTCCAACAACCGCAACGAGCGTCCTGCATTCAAACGCAGGAGCGACGACGACCGCAAACCACCACGCAGCAATGACCGCGATGACAAACCGCGCAGGAATTCAGGTGACAACGAAAGGCCATCGTTCCGCCGCCGCGAGGAAGGAAATGACCGTGGGGAACGCAATGAAAAACCTTTTGCAAAAAGACCGGCCCGTGGCAACGACCGCGGCGGATCATTCCCCGGCATGCCGGAAAGGAGAAAAAGCAGAGAAGACTTCAAGCGCGAATCGTTTGTAGATGACGCACCGGCCAAAACGAACAACAGACGCGAAAGAGATCCGGAAGCAGATGCTGAATATTATGGTGATGATGCAGAATGGAGCCTGACGAAAGACAAACGCAAGAAACGACCTGAAGCAGCCGCATACCCAATGCCGCTGAACAAGTACATTGCACACAGTGGCGAATGCAGCCGCCGCGATGCAGCGGAACTGGTGCGTCAGGGCAAGGCAAAAGTGAACGGAGAGTTGATCACCGATCCCGGCCACAAAGTAAACGCGACTGACAAGATCACACTGTCGGGCAAGAAGCTGACCCCACAAAAAGGGTTGGTGTACATTCTACTGAACAAGCCAAAAGGATTCATCACTACCAATGAAGATGAAAAGGGCCGCAAAACAGTAATGGACCTTATAGGCAATGCCGGTGTGGGCCGTGTATTCTCAATAGGCAGGCTGGACAGGGCTACCACAGGACTGTTGTTGCTTACCAATGACGGCACCCTCGCCCAAAAACTGTCGCACCCTTCATACAACACCAAGAAGGTATATCACGTCACACTTGATAAGCCTCTTACACAAGCAGACTTTGAAAAAGTGCTGGCCGGAGTGGAACTTGAAGATGGCAAGGCCGAAGTGGACGAAATGGCCTACCTGGAGAAGAAGAACGAGCTGGGACTCGAGATACACAGCGGAAAGAACCGCATCGTAAGGCGCATATTTGAGTCGCTGGGCTATGTGGTGGAAAAACTGGACCGTATGATGTACGCGGGGCTGACCAAGAAAAATCTGCCACGCGGCAAATGGAGATTCCTCGACGAACGCGAAATTGTGTTGCTGAAACACTTTAAATCGTAGTTTCAACGTTTATACAGAACAGGCTGCAACATTAACAAGTTGCAGCCTGTTTTAAATATACCAGACCTTACTTCTATGCACTACATTACTGCGCAGAAAATACATGACGGAAACGGTTGGCTGCCGGAAGGCACCACCCTGGAGATACATAATGACGGAACAATAGAGGCACTGCTTGACAGCCCGGTAGACGACACTGTATATTACGATGGCATATTGTGCCCGGGCTTTGTAAATGTACATTGTCACCTTGAATTGTCTCACATGCGGGGAGTGGCGGCTGAGGGAACCGGCCTGATGGACTTTCTACGCAATATCCCGCAACATCGCAACAGCTTCAGCGACGAAGAAAAGAAAGAAGCAAGGCACAATGCCTTTGAAGCGATGATAGCTAACGGCATAGTGGCAGTGGGCGACATTGCAAATACGGCAGACACAACAGACCTTCGCGCGCAAGACCGCATGCACTTCCAAACATTTATTGAAGCACTTGGCTTCAATGCCGCTGGTGCGCACCGGGCATTTGAATATGCCACTAACACCTGGAGCGAATTTGCCGGACAGAAATCGGGAAGGCATCAATTAAGGCAAGCTATAGTGCCGCATGCCCCCTACTCTGTTTCGTCAACGCTGTTCAGGATGATAGACGCACACCAACCAGGGGTCGTGATGAGCATACACAACCAGGAAAGTGAGGAAGAGAATAAGTTCTATGCACGCAAAGAAGGAAAGGTTAGGGAGTTGCTCCACCTCCTGGGTATTGACGATGGCCATTTTACGCCAACGGGACGCCCGTCTCTGGAGTCTTATCTGCAGTGGCTATCTTCTAAGCGACCTTACATATTTGTACACAACACCTACTCAAACATCGAAGACATAAATTGCGCAAAAGCACACACGGGTGAAGCGCACTGGTGCCTGTGCCCCAATGCGAATATGTACATTGAACGTAGGCTGCCGGACATTAATACCTTCATAGATGCCAATGCTAATATCTGTATCGGCACAGATAGCCTGGCCTCTAATCACGGATTATCAGTACTGGCTGAACTGCAAACCATTGACATGCACTTCCCTCACATTGGCTGGAAGACACTGCTGCGCTGGGGCACGCTAAACGGCGCCAAGGCATTGCAGCTACAAGACACGGTGGGAACTTTTGCCGAGGGCAAGAGACCGGGCGTAGTCCACATCATCGAACCGGGAAGCAAACATGCTCAGTTAAAGAAACTGTTCTGACGATCGGTTACTCTGCTACTGTCCAAGTAGTTGTGCGGCCAATGAGCGAAATACCAATATAACCACGCACATCCAGTGTATTGCCGTTGCGGGTAATCTTGCAACTGTAGGTTTTACCGTTCTTGGGATCGTATATGGTGCCACCGCTGAAATGGCGGTCATCATCCTTTGTAAATCCTTTGAGCAATTGCATACCCATAAGCGGATCGTTGCGGTGTGCCGCATCGGGGTTGTTCTTATCTACTCTGGGCTTACCGTTCTCCTCCGCTACTTTCAGCCACACCAGCTTCCCGTAGTATTTGCCATCGGTAGCTTTAAATATTTTCACCTTTCCAGTCTTCTCATGATTGTACCAGATACGCTCTATGGCGTCCTGGCCGTAGGAAGTGGCAGAAAAAACAAGCAGAAAAACAGTTGCAACGATCTTTGAAGACGGGGAAAACATCATAAAAGAGTGGATTAAAAGTTCAGGATTTTACTCGGCCTTAGAAACGGAGCCTACCCCGGAAATGTGTTTCTCAATAACAGGGTCGCCCTTGTATTTCACCGAGCCCGCACCACTGATGCTTACATCCAGCTTCTTTGAAGCTGATACTTCGCCGTCGGCTCCTCCTGAGAAAGACAGTTCAGTTTCTTCGGTCTGCAACGGATAGGCCTCTATCTTACCACCTCCGCTTATATCGTAACTGGCTTGCTTTACATTACCACCTTTCACCTCAAGACCGGCCACGCCCGACAGGTCAGCTTCAAACTTATCAACGTTGATATTGTCTATTGTTACACCGGTAGCTCCAGACAGGTCCAGCTGAAACTCTGAGCCGCGGATATCGCCATGCAATTCTGCCTCATGTGCGCCCGACATTGACAACAGGCGCAGTGACGGGACGGTTATTGTCACCTTGATATCATCACCATCTACCGTCCAGGTATCGTCCAGATCGAACTCAACATGCAGCACGCCTCCCTTCACCTCTGTTTTCACGTGCTTCATCACGTTTTCATATCCGCTCAGTTCCACCTTTTGTGCAACACCCTCATTAACATTTATGACCACATCAGAAGAGATTGAAATGTCGAGGGCATCAAAAGCCGCCACCTGGCGGACGTCAACAGATTTTTTACCCTCACCTTTCAGCAAACGGTCGCCGCAGGAAGCTGTTGCTAATAACAACGTAGCAGCAAAGAAAACGGACAATACTTTTTTCATGACGGGAAACTATTTTTTGTAAATGTAATTAGTCCTGCGTCATTGAACGCCGGCATCAAGTTAAAAAGTTCCCAAAGCCCAAAATCGGTCACCGACGGGAGCGCCACCACAAGTAGCCCACAGTGCACATTATGCCAAGTGGCAAAAAGGCAAGGTAAATTATCCCTTTATTGAGCCCCGAAGCACTTTCATTATCCAGTCCCGCAGCGGTTTTAGTACATACCGAACATCCCTGAGCTGCCACCTGAGTAGTAGCACCAACACTCAAAAGCAACAAGCCGGCAAACATCACCTTCTTCATATGGCAAAGTTATTAAAACAGACCGAAATTGAAGCGGTTGATTATCTACCTTTAGAGAATGAAAAAATACCTTCTGGCTATATCCTTATTTATTGCCCCCCTTCTGGCAGCCGCCCAAAAGTCACAGTTGTATTTTGATAAACAATGGAGGCCATGCGATAAAGAAACTGCGGCCTGGGTGAGGACCTTCTCGAAACAAAACGGCATTTACAAGGTCGAAGACCGGTATACCAATGGCAAACTCTATTCGACCTGCTTCCGCACCGATGTTGAGAACAACATGGTTTCATTGAGAGAAGGAAAAATTGTCTTCTACGACCAGGACGGCCACAAAATACGCGAAGGTGAATATTTGCATGGGTCGCGTGTGGGCACCTGGGTAAGCTATTATACCGGTACAGACAAGATCAGTATGAAGCATATTATCGCTGCCAATGAAGATGGGAAAGACACCGTATACAACTTCGATGAAAAGACAGGAAAACTCACCAGCATGAAATTGATGCCGGCCACGAAGAAAAAACGCCCAGTCAGAGACGACGACAAGCTACCGATACCCGATCAGCCGGAAATAAAAGCTGATGATACGATCGTTTGTTATGACGTAAAAAAGGCCCTTATATCCTGCAGCAAAAAAGACGAAACGTTTCAGTACGTGGAGCATATGCCGTCAGCCGGTGTAAATATACCCCAATACCTGGGAGAGAACATTACCTACCCCAAGAGCGCACGCAAGCGTGACATAGAAGGCCGTATCATAGTGAAATTCGTCGTAGACGAAGACGGTGGTGTCGCAGATGTATGGATCATGAAGGGTATAGACCCTGAATGCGATGCTGAAGCCGCACGAGTCGTTTCTGAAATGCCATTCTGGAATCCCGGAATGCAGAACGGAGTTCCGGTGCGTGTATATTTTACATTGCCGATCGTCTTCAAACTCGAATGATCGCTACACGTAGTAGGGGCTTATCAGCAGGTATACCAGCACGCCGGTGACACTAACATACAACCACAGCGGCCAGGTATATTTTGCCAGTTTTTTATGATCGGCATATTCACCTGTCAGCCCGCGATAGGCAGTAAAAAGGATGAAAGGCAAGATGATACCGGCAAGTGGGATATGCGTGAGCAAGATGAAATAATACACACCTCTTATTGTGCCGCTTCCGCCAAATTTGGTTTCACCTGCAAAAAGATGGTGGCATATATAGGACACCAGGAAAAGAATGGAAAGCACCATCGCTCCAAGCATCAGTTTCTTGTGCAATTCATAGTTTTTTCCCTTTACAGCTATGAGTGCCCAAACGAGCAGCCCGGAGACTGCCGAGTTGATCACGGCATTGATGAGTGCGAAAACATGCACATCGAACCCGAGATCGACCTTGAGTGTAAAACGGGATAAAAATACCACAGCGGCAAAAACAATGAGAGAAACGGTGATGATGAGTAAACGGGCTTGCTTATCGTTTTTCTTTAATGCTGGAGTGATCATTTCTTATCTTTTTTCAGTGCCCAAAATTAGGAGTAAAACAGGTCCGAAAGCGCAACGCCATGACGGTTACTTTTTTCTTTTTTCCTTCTCCATGGTGAGCAGTACAATGTCGTCGGCACAGTGTTTTATGGCTACAGTATCCAGTCCGTCATAATACCCGCGTATATGGCGCTTGGCATCGAGAAGCACCAACTTCTGAGAGTGAACAAAATCATCTGCACCACCATCGCCGGGGCCGACAGACAACTTTAATTCATTCCGTGCATAGTTGTAGATGGATGGCTTATCGCCGGTCAGGAACCACCAATGATCGTGATTGGCACCGAAACGATCGGCATAGGCACGCAGCGCATTAACAGTATCATTAGCCGGGTCTACGCTTATGAGCAGGAAATGAACAGTATTATCCAACGCGTTCTCCATCTTCGGGTTCCGCCTGAATGCCCGCTGCAACATTGTTATGTTTCCCGCGAGTTTTGGGCATACCGTAGTACAATTGGTAAAGAAGAAACCAACCACCAGAATACGGTTCTCCAAAGTTCCGTTAAGCGTCACATCCTGCCCCAGCTGATTGACCAGCTTCAGGTCTGCAACTTTATGGTAGACAGTATCCAACGTAACCTTACCATCAGCAGTGGAGCTATCCACCCTTTCCACACCATAATAACCGGGCAGGTATATCTTGTCTTTAGACAAAACCTTGGCGATCATGTAAAAAGAAAGCGGTAGCAAAAACGCCACCGCTAATCCCATTATAAAACTATAGTTAGATTTTTTTGCCATTACTTATTTAGCATGTTTAGCCGGAGCTTCGATCTGAGCACGTGTTGGTGTAGAGTTATTCATGCGTAACCAGAAGAAACCATCTGCAAGGAACGCGATAATGAACCAAACGAACAGAACCAATGGAATAAGCACTGTAGATATGAAACTTTTAACTTCATCGCCAAGGTGCATGAAAATTGCAACAATGTAACCCGCTTTGAGGATTGTAAGTGCAAGGAACAGGAAGTTGATCACGCCCTTTGGAATAGAATGACTGAAGAACATTCCCAGCATTACCTCTACCACCGTAATAACAAGCAACAACCAAAACACCTTCCATATCTTCTTCACCTGAGATTTACTCTCTGATGAATTGATATCGTGATGGTGGGCTAATACCCCTGAATACAATTTCGATTGATCTCCCTCGTACAGGTGCTGAATATCGTTTGAACCGTGATTTGCTGACATTTTATAAATATTGTTGAGTATGAATTATTGGTAGTGATTGCAATTGAGAAAATGAATTAGAGGAGGTAGAAGCAAGTGAATACGAATACCCAAACGAGATCTACGAAGTGCCAGTATAGACCGATCTTCTCAACCATTTCGTAGTGACCACGACGCTCGTAAACACCGTTTACAGTATTCACCAGGATCAGGATGTTGAAGATAACACCTGAAGTTACGTGACCACCATGGAAACCGGTGATAGTGAAGAAGTAGTTGAAGAAGTTGTGTGTTGACTGCATAGCCACGATCGGAGCAGTTTCAAGCACGTGACCGGCGTTGTGATGGTTGAAGAAATGATGGAACTTCTCAACCGGAGTGTTAGGATCGGTGAAAGCGCCCCAAAGACCTCCACACTCACCGTACAGGTGCGTCCACTCCCATGCCTGACAAGCAAGGAAGCATACACCGCCAATGATCGTCCAAAGGAGCCATTTGGCCACGCTCTTTTTATCGCCGCAATGACCTGCGTGTACCGCAAGCACCATTGTCACGGAACTCATGATGAGGATGAACGTCATCAAGCTCACGAAAAGAAGCGGAAGATTTTGTCCCTCAAAGAATGGGAATGATTTGAAAACTTCGTTCGGATCAGGCCAAACAGCACTGAAGAAACGGGTAGTACCATACGAAATGAGCAGGGCGCCAAATGTGAGAGCATCCGACAAAAGGAATGCCCACATCATTATTTTGCCATAGCTGAGGTTAAAAGGCGACCTACCGCCAATCCAAACGTTTTCTTTTGGTTCTGCTGTAACTACTGTTGAATGCGACATAATTTATTTTAAGAGTGTGTAAGTTGTGCTATGGAGTGCGAATTTCGAAACAATTTTATTGATTTGCCAGAAAAAAGACAAATAAATATACCCACAATATATCCACAAAGTGCCAATAGGTAGCTGTTATCTCTAATCCTGTCGAATTATAGACCTTAATATTGGCCCTGAAGTTACGGATATAAACGATAATAAGCGCCACAATTCCGCCGAAAAGATGCGCCAGATGCAGGCCGGCGATCACATAAAGGAATGATTCGCTGGGATTACCATTTACCTTTACCCCTGCTACCTCATTAAGCACCTCGCCGTTGATCTTGATCTGTTGCAGCTGATGATAGAGCTGATAAAACCCGCCATATTGCAGCAGACCAAAGATGACTCCCAGTATCAGCGTTATTGTGATGAGTTTTTTAAACTTAGGTATCTCACGGTTTTTAAACGCTTTTACCGACATGTGCATCGTGACACTGCTGATCACTATGGCTACAGTTGAGTACCAGAACATGGCGGGCAATTCGTAATAACGCCAGTTGCCCTGCGCCTGCCTTACCATGTAGCCGCTGGTGAGCCCCGCAAACGCCATGACCATGCTACCAATGGACAACCACATCATAAATTTCTGTGGATGTATTTTCCGCCTTTCTTTCGTCATTTCCATAAACTCACTTTTTTTTTCACCTAACAATTGCCTGGTTATCACTGTCACATTTTGTCAATCACCAATGCCAGAAGTATAGATGGCAAATAGATGAACGATGCAAACATAACCCTACGAGCTGACTTATAATCATTTTTAAAATAGAACGCAACCGATGCTACGAAGTAGAGCAGCCCGGCAGCCATACACACCCACATACCCGCTGTACCTACCATACCCAGGCGCAGTGGCACCATAGCCATTGGAATCAGCACTAAGCTGTATAGCATACACTGCACTGCAGTAAATCGTGTTTCGCGCTCGCGGGTAGGCAACATCCTTATTCCTGCATTGTTGTAATCGTCAAATGCAACCCAGGCAATGGCCCAGAAGTGAGGAAACTGCCAAAAAAATTGCAACGTAAACAGGACTACACCACCAATATCAATAGAACCTGTGGCTGCAACCCAACCAATAAGTGGAGGCAACGCCCCGGGTATCGCTCCTATCAATACCGCTATCGGGTGTATCTTCTTCATGGGGGTGTACGCAAACGCATACAGAAGAAGGGAAAGAAAGCTGAGCATTCCTGCCAGCGGATTGAAATAGTATCCGAGAACAACCGCCCCAACAACTCCGGTCAATGCGGCAAAGATCCATGCTTCGGTATCCCCCATCCTACCATCAGGCAAGGGACGAAGACGCGTCCGCTTCATCAGCCGGTCGCTATCGCGCTCCAGGATCTGATTGATGGTATTTGCACCACCCGTCACCATCATTCCACCAATAAATAATGTGATCACCCTTTGCCACAGGCCAAAGTCATTCCAGGCAAACGAGATATTGGGAGCCATCAGGTAGCCGATAACGCTGCTGAAAACAACCATGCCGCTCAGATTGGGCTTCAGCAACTGGTTATAGTCTTTAAGACGCGCCAGCACGGTTATGTTTCCTTTTGCACCTATCGATTCTTGCTGCAGCATGAATTAGACTATATAAAAACCCTGATTTCTTATTGCCCGCAAAAGTAAGACAATTTAACATTTCAGGTGTCAAAAATCCTAACAGGAATTACACATTTAAGGCAGGCACAACTGTATTGGAACTGGACTTAACTGACGGAAACAAAAACACAAAAGACAATTGATCATCAATTGATTACGATATATACCCACACAACAACCGGCACGAAATACAGATGGGCAAAGCGACCGGCGACGGAACTACTGTTATTAAATAAAAGCAGCGACCTTCTTTTTCAAACCGGGATAGATGGCACATCCTACAAGTAATCCGGTGATCAGACCACCCACATGGGCAGCATTGTCAGTATTCCCCTGAAGTCCATACATGAGGTTGAATACCACAAAAAACAAGATACTTCTGATCATGGTCTTTCGGTAGCTACGCTTTATGTATGAGGTGGTAAGCAAGGCCAGAAATACGCCATACATACCGAAAATAGCCCCTGAAGCCCCCACACTCACCACTGCAGTGTGAGCCCAAATGCTTACTAAACCTGCGCCTATACCTGTTACCAGATAGGCCATGACAAACTTCCCCTTCCCGATCATAGGCTCCAGAAACATACCCACGTATAGCAGGGCAAACGTATTACCCAGCAAATGCACTACCCCACCATGCAAGAACATATACGTCACTAACCGCCACCATTCCCCTGCCGCTACTGCGGGTCCAAAATTCCCACCCCATTGAAACAATGAAGCTGCCGAAGGCGTAAGCGGAGAGATACCTGACAGCACCATGAGTAATAATAACAGCACATTTATGTAAACCAACACGGGTGTTATGAGGTAGCTTTTTGAGACCAGAAGCGCACCGTATTTTTCCCTGTGCATCGGGTGCAGGTTACGGTCAGCCTCTTCCATTTGACCACTTTCCAACTCAATAGCACGCAGCAGCCGGTCCATATATGCCCTGCATTCTTCGCCGGAAGTGTACATGGCATCCACAGGTTGTATGCTTATTACCGCTTCATTCTTTACGATCGAAATACGCACCTCAGCACCATAGTATGAATAAAAACCATGGGTCCGAGCCAGAAAACCACCTTCCCGGTCGGCAACCACCTCCCAAAGCATCCGCTCCATAATGGTGCGCAACACCTGAGCAAACGCCACAGCGCTGACACCCCTCATGGATATGCGTTCGGTGATCACTGATAGTTGTTCAAACATACTCCTGACTTTTGCGGTGATAATGCCCGCCTGTGGACAGGTGTTGTTTCAACAACCGTGCCACGGACAAAAAACACATAAAACATACCCAAATACAACCGCCCCGTACCATATAGTCTGTCGCTGGCAGACGCATTTATCCCCGACATCAATATTGTCACCTCAACCCGAAAAAAAGCATCTGATTTGGCAGCAATTCTGCCATTATTGCCGAAATAGAATTATGGCATATTGATTGAGTAGGAACAGTAAAACCATTTAATTTACTATGGCAAAGATCATTGGAATCGACTTAGGAACTACCAACTCATGTGTATCCGTAATGGAAGGAAATGAGCCGGTGGTAATTGCAAACGACGAAGGCCGTCGCACCACCCCATCGGTAGTGGCGTTCCTGAAGAATGGAGAAAGGAAAGTAGGTGACCCTGCAAAACGTCAGGCGATAACCAACCCCCACAACACCATTCAATCAATCAAACGTTTTATGGGTCGTCGTTTCGACGAAGTGACCAACGAAATATCTCACTTTACATACAAAGTGACAAAAGGCGACAACAACACTCCACGTGTGGATATTGACGGTCGCCTGTACACTCCGCAGGAACTATCAGCTATGGTCCTTCAGAAAATGAAGAAAACCGCTGAAGACTTTCTGGGACAGGAAGTGAAAGAAGCTGTTATCACAGTTCCGGCCTACTTCAACGATGCTCAGCGCCAGGCAACAAAAGAAGCCGGCGAGATCGCAGGTCTTACAGTTCGCCGTATCATCAACGAACCAACAGCGGCTGCACTTGCTTACGGCCTTGACAAACAACACAAAGACAGCAAGATCGCGGTATTCGACCTGGGTGGAGGCACATTCGACGTATCGGTTCTGGAACTTGGCGACGGTGTATTCGAAGTAAAATCAACTAACGGAGATACGCACCTAGGTGGCGACGACTTCGATAAAGTGATCATGGACTGGCTGTCAGAAGAGTTCAAAAAAGACGAGTCGATGGACCTGCGCAAGGACCCAATGGCATGGCAGCGTCTGAAAGAAGCCGCTGAAAAAGCAAAGATCGAGCTGTCTTCTTCTCAGGAAACAGAGATCAACCTTCCATACATCACGGCTATCGATGGCGCTCCTAAGCACCTTGTACGCAAACTGAGCCGTGCCAAGTTCGAACAACTGGCTGATAGCCTGATAGAGCGCACACTGGAGCCATGCCGCAAAGCGCTGAAAGACGCAGGCATCGCTGCAAGCGAGATCGACGAAGTTATCTTGGTGGGTGGTTCTACACGTATCCCTAAAGTACAGGAAGTAGTTGAGAAGTTCTTCGGCAAAAAGCCACACAAAGGCGTAAACCCTGATGAAGTGGTAGCGATCGGCGCAGCAATTCAGGGCGGCGTTCTTACAGGCGACGTAAAAGACGTTCTGCTGCTTGACGTAACTCCGCTCTCACTGGGTATCGAAACAATGGGTGGCGTAATGACAAAACTCATCGAGTCTAACACTACGATACCTACCAAAAAGAGCGAAACTTTCTCAACTGCCGCTGACAGCCAGCCAAGTGTAGAGATCAATGTGATACAGGGAGAGCGCCCGATGGCAAAAGACAATAAGAGCCTGGGTAAATTCATTCTGGACGGCATTCCACCGGCACCACGCGGTGTTCCGCAGATCGAAGTGATCTTCGACATCGACGCAAACGGCATCCTGCATGTAACTGCACGCGACAAAGGCACTGGAAAACAACAGAATATCCGCATCGAAGCTGGTAGTGGTCTGAGCAAAGAGGAGATCGAAAAAATGAAGAACGAGGCGAAAGCGAACGAAGAAGGTGATAAGAAAGTACGTGAGCGTGTAGAAAAACTGAATAAAGCAGACGGCCTCATCTTCAACTCAGAAAAGCAACTGAAAGATTACGGCGAAAAGATATCTGCCGACAAGAAGTCAGCTATAGAAAGTGCGCTTGAAGAACTGAAAGCAGCACACAAGTCTGAAGATCTGGACGGAATAGACAAAGCGGAAGAAAAGCTGAATGCCGCTTGGATGGCCGCGAGCGAAGACATGTACAAAGCAGGTCAGCAACCACAGGATGGCGCACAAGGTCAGCCTGAAGGCAGCACCAACGACAGCCATGTAGCAGACGCTGAATATGAAGAAGTGAAGTAAAAACACTTGAAGTGATAAAGAAAACGGCCGGATCGATCCGGCCGTTTTTATTTATGTCTTGCGTACACCGGACAATAACTATTCAATCACAACAAAAACAACAACACCTTTCTATCTTTACCTACTCACTAACTATGTGGCGTAGGATTGGCATACTGTTATCTTTATCTTGTTTTGCTACAGGCATATCCTCATTTGCGCAAACAGCCGAAGAAACACCTTTCTGCGATAGAAAATGGTATTGCGAAATGACCAAGGGCCCGGACGGCATTCCCCATGTCACCGATAGTAGTTCCGCAAAAGACTACATGGATTTCAGGTGCGACAGTACATTTACTCTTTCAGAGCAAGGAACTGTACTAAAAGGCACCTGGTCTTATGATCCGGGTACAATGACCATCACCCTGTTCCAGAAGCAAATGCTGACCATCCCCGAGCGCATTACTTTTCACGTAATTGAGTATGATGGGGAAAAGCTGGTTATCATTGGTCAGGAAGGCACCAGTAGCGAGGAAACAGCCTATCTGTATTCAAAGTAAACTGTTTAACCTGATAGTCTTCAGCACCCTTTCAAGCGAAGTCGCTCAAACTTCAAATCTCTTTCCCCTTCTGAATGGCACCGGCCTGAAAACGTACTCGGCCGTCGACTTCTTTAATTTCTTTGCCTCCTTCTGAGACTTAACAAAAAGATGCACCGGCAGTGCATTAACATCTATATCCTTTACGTCGTTCATAGTTGTTTTCGTTTTGTTAACCAAAAATAATTATTAACACGAGAATAACAAACACAAATGACAGATTTTTGTTTTTAAATTACAAGTTAATAATAAATTGTTAACGACAATAACGAGTGCAAAAAAGAAACAATGACAGGCTGAAACACAGACACTTGATCTGGCAGGTATAAATAAAAGAGGCACCCCGAAGGATGCCTCAGAATATTGAACAAGCAAAACAACTACTCCTTCACAAACCGCTGAACAGCAATAATCTGGCCCCCCTTATCAAAAATAGAGATCAGATACATACCCGCAGGCAACATAGAAACATTGACTGTACGTGTATTGTGTACCTCTGAAATGACGCGTCCCTCCAGTCCGCATATAACCGCACTCACTTCAGTAGCAGATGCAATGTTAAGCACTGATGTTACCGGGTTAGGATAAACCGCAACACCTGCTTTACCATTCACATCGTTAACGCCAAGAGGCACTTTGAACCACTTAGTTGGAGCAGAACATCCGTTTCCATCAGTCACCACAACATAGTACTTGTCGTAAACCGCAGGCAGAATGATGGAATTGTTAGTAGCTCCCGGAATAGGACCTGATGAGCTATCGAACCATTGATAAGATGCGAAGCCAAATTCAGTGCTCAGCTTGCCGGTAGTCCAATCAAAAGCCAAAGTAGGAGTTGGTAGTGGATTAACGGTAACAACGTCCGACATCTGGCATCCGTAAATTTTATAAACGATTGTTGTGGTATCGGCAGTGTGCCCGGAAACCTTGCCTGTGGCAGTTTCAACTTCCGCAATGTATGGATTAAGAGACGTCCATGTACCGCCGGCCACTCCGTTAGACAATGTAACAACAGAATTGCTGCAAAGCACCAATGGTCCGCCAATAGGAGGAAGTGTAGGCAGAATACGAACAAACTTAGATGTGCGACATCCGGTTGGCAGAATGTAGTCAACATAGGTGATACCGTTCACCAGCCCGTTCATGATTCCGGAGAAAGTATCAATTGAAGCATTAAGCGGATTACCACTAACCCAGGTACCGCCACCGACAATATTGGTGAGGGCAATTGATGAACCAACACAGATAGTATCCTCTCCTACAATAGGAGCAAGCGGATGAACTGTGAGTGACTTAGTAGTAAAACAGCCTGCAAAACCGGTGTAAGTCATTGTAACCACACCCATTGACAAGCCTGACACTATGCCGGTCATGGAGTCAATACGGGCAACGAGCGTATCGCTGCTCCTCCATTTCCCACCCGAAACTGAACTAAAAAGGGTTGTTGTTTGGCCGTTACAGGTCTCATTGATACCGGTAATAGCAGCAGGCAATGAATTCACCGTGATCACTCTGGTAGCAGGAGCGCAACCACCGGTTGTGTAACTAATGACGGCAGTACCTGCAGTACCGCCGGTAACAACTCCGGTAGAAGATACAGATGCGACTGTTGGGTTGCTACTGGACCATACACCACCGGCAACTCCATTCGCAAGTGAAATGGTTGCAGTGGCACAAACCTGCCCCGGGCCGGTGATAGCCGATGGTGCCACATTCACTGTCATGATCTGAGTGCTGAAACAGCCTGTTGATGGCAGAATGTAAGATATGGTAACCGTACCGGAAGAAACACCGGAAACGGCTCCGGTAGCAGCGTTAGCGGTTGCTCTAAACGTATTGCTACTATACCAGCTACCACCTGCGGTAGCGTTTGTAAGTGTTGTTGAGCCACCAACACAAACGTTTGAACTTCCACCAATTGCACCAGGATTAGGCAATACAGTTAGTGTCTTTGTAACATAACAACCAGTAGCAGTGAAAATGTATGAGATCGTAGCTGTACCAGCAGAAAAAGCGGAAACAAGCCCAGAGGCAGAACCCACCGAAGCAACGGAAGGAGTGGTACTTGTCCAGGTTCCGCCGGGAGTGCTGTTAGTAAGATTTAAAGAACCACCAACACAGATATTTGAAACACCGGTTGGCGCAATGACAGCAGGATTTGCATTCACATACATAAATGCGGTTACATAACAACCACCCAGCTTATAAGTTATGAATGAACCTCCCACGGTAACACCCGATGCGAGACCGGAAGTTGAATCGATCGCCACTACACCGGGATTGGAGCTGGTCCATTTGCCACCGGCAAATGTATTGGTCAGCACAGTTGTAGCACCCTGACAAATATTTATGGGCGCCGCAGGTGAAATAGGAGAAGGACTTATAGAAACAAGCTGTGTACCGGAGGTAACAATTGAACCAGTTGGCATACCGCAAGAAGCTGCCCCACCTGTCCACTCTATCACACAAAAGAAGTAATAATTGCCCCCAACACTAAGAGAAGGTGTATATGACAACGTATCTGCCGCAGATATTGTTGAAGTGAAAGGAACCGGCCCACTTGCCAGAATCGTAGCGCCGCTAATAGTTGTAGTGTTAGTAGGATTGTAATACCAACGCACCTGACAAGACGCACCAACAGGTGCTCCCGTACCGCCATTACACGTTGTGTAGGCAACCCGCAACGGTGTGGTGATGGGGGCACCAACACAATATGTGTTCGCACCCGTGAACATCGACGTACCATTAGGTTGATAAATATTCTGTGCGAAAGCGACAACACCTGCGCACATTGCAATAAATAAGAAAAGTAATTTTTTCATTTCCCTGCTTGGTTTAATATTCTATTCCTGTCTGACTACTGCTTCTATTGTTTTGTAAACTTCTCAACAGCGACTTTCACGCCATCTGAATTGTACAATGTGAGCATGTACAGTCCTGAAGGAAGCGTTTTTATGTCTATTTTCCTCGCATTCTTTTCTTCGAGCATCATCTTACCGTCAATGCTGCTGATGACAGCATTAACTGTTTGGTCGGCATCTATGAACAGAACATCGGTTGCGGGATTGGGGAAAACAGAATACACTGGTTGACCTTGTACAGCGCCAACACCCATCCATGTAGCATATGGCACCGGAGTAGACCTGTTGGTACAGCCGTTTGTGTCAGTCACCTCAACAGAATAGTTTCCGTTGAAGGCACCCGCAACTTTGTACAATGTAGCGCCCGGTAATTTTCCGAATACACTATGATACCACTGATAGCTTACATACCATGTACCGGTTTCAAATGTGTTGGTTGACCATACGAAACTCGCAACAGGTACCGGTAGCGGGTTGACTGTAAAAGATTTAGTTGTAGAGCAACCCGTAGACGTGAGCGTGTACCTGATTATAGCAGTACCACCTGAAAGAGTGGTCATAATACCTGTACTGTTACCGATACTTGCCACACCCGGAGTTATTGAGGTCCACGTGCCACCCGGGCTTGCGTTGAAGAGCGTATCAACATCGGTAGCGCAATACTTAATACCACCGATGATCGGAGATGGAACAGGATTCACAGTGATCGATGTGTAGGTCACGCATCCTGCGGGAGTAGTATAACCAATTGAAACGATATCAGGATTGATGCCTGTCACAACACCGGTAGTTGGATTGATAGACGCAGAACCCGGTGCATAACTGGTCCATGTTCCACCCGGAGTACCATTGCTAAGCGTAATGAAATTTCCGGGGCATACATCTGTTGGACCCGTGATAGGACCGGGAACATCTACAACATAAACGATACGTGAAATAAAACAGCCGCCCGGCATAGTATAATAGATCACTGAAACGCCAGCAGACACACCTGTAATGATCCCTGAGGTTGGCAGAACTGTAGCAACAGAAGGATTACCACTGGACCAGGTGCCACCTACAACAGAATTAGCAAAAGTAGTTGTAGAACCTATGCAGACGGTATCGAAACCGGTAATAGTGGCAGGTAGTGCATCTACACTTACAATTGCAGTTGTAGGGCCGCAACCATTACTGTAGGAAATTGTCGTGAAGCCTGCTGCCAGACCTGTCACCACTCCTGATGACGAGATCATTGCTATACCCGGCATAGCACTATTCCAGGTTCCGCCGGGGAAAGTGCTTGAAAGAGTAATATTGCTTCCGACACAGAAAGGCGAGACACCTGTGATAGGTGCAGGCAATGCCGACACTGTCACCATTTTCGAAACGAAACAACCAAAAGAATTGGTGTACACAATAGCTACCGTACCATCTGAAACACCTGTCACCACACCGGATGAGGAACCTACAGTTGCGTTAGCTGTACTCAAACTACTCCATGTGCCACCGATAGAAGCACTTGAAAGCATGAGCGTACCACCACCTTCACAAACAGTATCCCCTCCTGTGATAGCAGCAGGGATAGGATTGATTGTTATTGTTTTTGTAACGGGCGAGCCACAACCATTTGCATACGTCATAGTAGCAGTACCCGGAACCAACCCGTCTACCACACCGGTAATGGAATTGATGGTCGCATATGATAGTGCTGAACTGGTCCAACCTCCACCCCAAGCTGTGTTGGTAAGGGTTATTGAAGATCCCTCGCAAACGGTAGATGGTCCT
Organism: Flavipsychrobacter sp.; assembly: GCA_016786565.1. Lineage (GTDB taxonomy): Bacteria > Bacteroidota > Bacteroidia > Chitinophagales > Chitinophagaceae > Nemorincola. The sequence continues at coordinate 20,759 of JAEUVY010000106.1, read as the reverse complement.
GAAATGGGTGATGGAGCAGCAATAACTGTTACAACAGTTGTTGCAGGATTTGCACAACCGGTAGTGTAAGAGATTGTTGTAGTACCTTGTACGTTCGCTGTGATATTTCCCGATGCAGACACAGTAGCAACAGCCGGATTAGAACTCACCCATGTACCGCCGGGAGAGGCACTGCCCAATACTGAAGTCCCGCCCTCACACACTGTGGTAACACCAGCGATCGGACTGGGGAATGCGCAATTGTAAGTAACACCAATACTGTCTATGGCAGCCGGAGGGTTAGCACCGGTTGCCCCATCGTTCTGCCAGGTAAATATGAGACGGAAAGTGGTTCCCGAAAGACTGGAAGGAAGAGGAACTGTTGCAAGCGTATATCCTGCCGATGTAGCGGTCTGAGTCCATACGAGTGTTGCTCCAGCTGCCAATGTAGTTGCCGGAGCTGCGGGAACATTTACGATAGGAGTAACTGAAACAGGAGCGGTATATACCAACAGTCGGTCTGTGCCTATCTGCCCGGTACTCCTCCAATAAAAACTAAGATTGATAGATACTGAGCCTGAAGGAATTGTAACATCGCGATAGATGTGACAAGTTTGGGCCGTAGTAAAGGAATAATTGTTTGCTGTGCCGTTAGAAACAAAAGCGACATTGGTTCCTGAATGAGGCGCTGTTGTAGAAACGATCCAACGGTTGGTGGGCGGGGTTACTTCAACCCATCCATTTGCCGAAAAGGATGAACCCAATTCAAATCCCCCTTCTGCGGTAGGGTTTAAGGCAACGATCTGCGCGTTGCCGGAAAAACTAACGACCAGAGCTGCAAGAAGGGCTTTTAATACTTTCATATTTTTCCTGTTAAAAGTGTCTAAATTCTATATCGTACCGCAATAAATTAGTTCCTGTATATCTTTTCCATTCCTACTTTGTCACCTGCCTCATTGTAAAAATTAATGATGTACAGACCGGCCGGAAACTCGTGCATGTCAATAACACGGGCGTTCCTTTCAGTAATAAGCACTCTACCCTCAACACTTGTTACCACGGCCGTAACAGCAGCAGGTGCTACTATAGTGAGCTTGTCGTACACAGGATTAGGAAACACCTTCACGACACCTGTCCCCAGATCGGCTACTCCGGTAGTGTAAGTAGAATATGCATTTGAATATGCAGAACATCCGGCATTGTCGGTTACACGCACGCGATAGCTACCGGGAACCGTTGGCACATATGTGCTTGACGTAGCACCTGTAATTGCGATCGTATTAAGGAACCATTGGTAAGCAACGAAAGTTGATGCAGTGCTTAACACGCCACCGGTTGAAGTGATCACAGGTACCGGATATGAATTTACAACAACGTAAACTTCCCTTGAGACAGTAGAGCATGTTGTAGATGGCACAGATACCTGACAGCGATAAGTGCCCGATGAAGAAACCAGGTAAGAATTGCTGATAGATCCGCCAATATTCGAACCGTTCTTCTGCCACTGGTACGCTATACCACTACCCACACCATTCACGTCAACAGATAATGTTACTGTTTCACCATTACACAGCAGCACGGTATCTCCGGGGTTCACACCTGGCGTGTCTAACAAAACAGTGTTGGTAGGTGCCGTAGTGATTGCAGAACATCCGTTAACATCGGTAACTTCTACTTTGTAACTTCCATTCCCTGTAGCAGTGAATGAAGAATTAGTCGCTCCGGCAATTGCAGTACCGTTGTCGTACCACTGGTAAGTATTACCTGCAACGGCAGTTGCTTCAAGCGTACAGTCGCCACCGGCACAAAATGCGGTTGGTGTAAGTGGACTGATCGTGGTAGACGGTGCAGGGAAAACTGGTACATTTACCGTAGTCTGCGCGCTGCAACCGGTAGCATCCGTCACCGTAAGCGTGTAGTTTCCTGTTGATGGCAAACCTGAACTTACCGTTGGGTTGGCCATAGTAGACGCGAAACCAAGAGGTCCGGTCCACGAATAGGAAGCTATAGTACCTGTGACAGCACTTGTGAGATCGAAAGGTGTGTTAGGACATGGCATTGCGGCAGGCCCCGATGCAGCTAGCGCAGTGATGCCCGGGCAATTGTAGGTAACGCGAAGGAAAGGAGCATGTACGCCGGTTGTGGCGGCAATACCGGTCTCTCCGGTTATGTTATAGATCCTTGTCGAGTTCGTGGTCCATACAATAGACACCGTACCTCCGAGGTTAGCACCAATGAATGCTTCCGCAGCCGCCGCTGTAGGAAGCACCTTGTTACCCGGCGTTGTGCCGTAGGTAGTGGTATAAAGTGATGTTCCCAACCCCATGGTAGTATACAATGTGGCAGGTGCTGTGATGGTGGAAAGGTCGCCAACAACCCCTCTTGTGGTCCAGCCACCACCACCACCGGGCGAGACTGTCTCGACGTTAAAGTGCAATTCAACACTGGTGATAACTGCCGATGGAGGAATTGACGACAGACTGAACACACCATATCCGCGGGTGGAGGAGCCAAAAATCGTAGTGGCCCTGATTGCGTTGTCTGATCTGAGACTGGAGGTTGATGAGCCTGTTGTATAACTACCCAGCGGCCCGGTGCAAAATATATCAACCGTATTCTGAGCAAACGAAACCAGAGATAAACAACTGATAAACAGGAGTAAACCAATCTTCTTCATGTAGTATAAATTAAATAGTCAGTTAGCTGGTAATGAACGTAACATATGAAAACGAACTTACCCAATGCTTTTAACAAAAAGCATAGTTAATTCCCACTCGCTATTACGCTCATGTTACGCAAATTAATACTAATTTACTCAGAAACAAAAACAAAACGCCATATTTTATTTGCCCGATTATGCTCGGCCGCAATGTTACTTTCTTATCTGATAGGCGTAGACAACCCATTGTTTGTTAGAATCTTCATAGCCCGTGGATTCTTTGCAGGCTTTGCGGCAAAATTGACAACGTTATGCGTAGTTTTGCCAAATGAAAAAGAACAAAACCGGAATCATATTAATATCTTTCTTCATTGTTTTGGGCGTAGCATTTCTCAGTTACTATTATTCAGTAAGTACAGAAAAAAAGCGCCGGTCAGCCCTGCCGGTCATAGGGAACGAACAAAACCATCACATTAGTGATTTTTCATTTACCAATCAGGATGGCAAAACCATTACCAATGCCGATATAGCGGGCAAAATTGTGGTGGTCGAATATTTTTTCGCCACATGTAAAGGAATATGCCCGAAAATGAACGAAAACCTCGCTAAGATCTACAAAGAGTTCAAAGGCAACAAAAATGTAATGTTTCTATCACATACTGTTGACCCCAAAAAAGATACTGTCGCAGCTCTGAAAGCATACAGCCTGCATTTTGATGCAGACCCGCTGCAATGGATGTTCCTGACAGGCGACAAGCAGAAATTGTATGACATGGCAAGATACAGCTACCTGATAAGCGCTGAGGACGATACGAGCGGTGTGAGCATAGACAAAGACTTCATCCACGACAATCACTACATACTTGTCGATCATCATGGCCGTATACGTGGCTTCTACGATGGACTTGAAGACGAAGCAGTGAAAAAGATCGTAAGTGACATCAAAACATTGATAGAAGAAAAAAACGAAAAATTGTAACCGGAGTCAAAACAAGCAAATTAGCACAATCGATCTCCATTGCTCTACCTCATACTTGCTCTTCTTTTCAACGTTATCGTTTCAGTCGTACTGAAACTGTTTGCAAAATTTGAGATTACCGCGCTCCAGGCAATTGTTGTCAACTACTGCACTTGTGTAGTTACCGGCTGGATCTTCACCGGGCAAAAACCGTTGAACGCTGCCACATTTGACGCCCCCTGGTTCCCGTGGTCAGTTTTACTTGGCGTGTCATTTATTGTCATCTTCAACCTCACCACGTATTGCACCAAGGTTGACGGCATGACCACAACCATTATGGCGAGTAAGCTATCGCTCATAATCCCGGTTGTTTGTTCAGTGATCCTCTATAATGAGTCATTGGGTCTTATAAAGGTGGCCGGAATACTACTCGCATTCCCTGCGGTGTACCTAAGCACCCGTTCTGGAGGTGAAGAAAAATCAGCTAAATCCTTACTGTGGCCCACCCTTCTCTTCGCGTTAAGTGGCGGACTGGATACCCTGGTAAACTTTGTACAGACCCGATTTCTTGTCACCCGGGCCGATCAGGCTGCAGGCACCATAATGATATTTGCTGTGGCCGGCCTGACAGGTCTGATAATACTTGGAGTGCTTACGATAACAGGAAAAATGCAATTCGCGCTGAAAAATGTCATAGCAGGTATCGCATTGGGTATTCCAAACTTTTTCTCGATCTATTTTTTTGTAAAAGGTCTGAACAGTGGCGTATTCCAGAGTTCAGCCACCATTCCATTGTTCAATATTTCTGTGCTGATACTCACTTCCATCGTGGCTATAGTGTTATTCAGCGAAAAGGCTAACAAGCAAAAGCTCATGGGTCTGCTCCTTGCTACCGGAGCCATTCTGCTTATAGCGTATGGTGATTAAAAGAAACAGGAGACGTTCCCGTCTCCTGCAATTATATGATCCCGATAAAACAGTAAGCTTAACCCAGATATACCTTCAGTGCATTGCTGTAACGTGCTTTCTGCAAACGTTTGATAGCACGCTCTTTTATCTGGCGGATACGCTCCTTAGTAAGGTCGAACTTTTCGCCTATTTCCTCTATGCTTGGCCCGCTGTCACCTTCCAGTCCGAAGTAGGCCGCAAGGATCTCAGCTTCACGCTGACTCAGCGACTTAAGGATGCGACGGATCTCATTCCTGAGAGAGTCTTTCATCACATCCTGATCAGTGTCGCTGCTACCCTCCAGCAGGTCACCCATTGCTACGTCCTCAGCTTCATGCACTGGTGCATCGAGCGATGTGTGACGTGTATTGCTGGTGAAGATGTTGGTTACTTCAGTTTCGCTCATGTCCAGAATGTCTGCCAGCTCCTCAGTTGATGGTTCGCGTTCATTCTCCTGCTCAAAAGCAATAAAAGCCTTGTTGGCTTTGTTGTAGGTACCTATCTTGTTCTGGGGCAGGCGCACAAGTCTACCCTGTTCTGCCAATGCCTGAAGAATGGATTGACGGATCCACCATACCGCATAAGATATGAATTTGAAACCTTTCGTTTCGTCAAAGCGCTGCGCGGCTTTGATCAAACCAAGGTTACCCTCATTGATCAGATCACTCAGAGAAAGTCCCTGATGCTGATATTGCTTAGCCACCGATACTACGAAACGGAGATTCGACTTCACCAACTTCTCCAACGCGCGCTGATCGCCCATGTGGATCTTTTGAGCCAGTGTAGTCTCCTCCTCAGGCGTGATCATAGAAATCTTGCTTATTTCCTGCAAGTATTTCTCGACCGCCTGAGAATCACGATTTGTAATCTGGGTGGCAATTTTTAACTGCCTCATAATATAACTCCTTTATTTATTTATTCACTTATATAACCTGTGCACCCATCCTCTGATACCGTCATTTTGTCAATCCTCTACTTCAGGCGTATAAAACTGGCCATTGGTTGGTAAATGATCTGGCGTACTGATTCAACTCACAATGTTGCTCAAAATACGTTCCACAATTCACACATGAAAGAACAAAAAAAACTATATCAATACTCTATCATTCGAAAAGTGCTTCAGTGCTGTGTTTAACGAATTATGGTTAATAATTATAAGGCTATAAGATAACAACCAGACTGACAAACTTTGAATAATGGAACTGCAAAATTATACCAATATGCCAAAAATGCTACCTTTGCGCCGCATTTGACATCAACTTTAACAAAACATGGAAAAGGATCTTTATCAACACCCTGATTATTATCTGCTGGATGAGCTATTGACGGAAGAACAAAAACTGATCAGAGATAGTGTACGCGCCTTTGTGAAGAAGGATATATCTCCGGTGATAGAGGAATATGCGCAAAAAGCAGAATTCCCGAAGCACCTGATAAAAGGGCTTGGCGAGCATGGATGCTTTGGTCCTTTCATCCCTCAAAAATACGGAGGACCGGGTCTCGACTATATCACCTACGGTATCATGATGCAGGAACTGGAGCGCTGTGACTCAGGCATACGCTCAACCGCGTCGGTGCAGGGATCTCTTGTTATGTTCCCTATCTACAAATTTGGCAGCGAGGAGCAAAAGCATAAATATCTCCCCAAACTCGCTACAGGCGAAATGATGGGCTGCTTCGGCCTTACAGAACCTAACCATGGATCGAACCCGGCAGGAATGCTGACGAATTTCAAGGACGCTGGCGACCACGTTATCCTTAACGGATCTAAGATGTGGATATCAAATGCACCGTTCGCAGATATCGCTGTTGTGTGGGCGAAAAGCGAGGCAGGCGAAATACATGGATTGATAGTGGAGCGTGGAATGGAGGGTTTCACTACCCCCGAGACCCATGGCAAATGGTCACTGAGGGCATCAGCTACCGGCGAGCTGGTATTTGACAACGTAAAGGTTCCCAAAGAAAACATCTTCCCAAACATCAAAGGACTGAAAGGACCTCTTACCTGCCTATCAAGTGCCCGTTTCGGCATTGCATGGGGTGCCCTGGGATGTGCAATGGATTGTTACGACACAGCATTGCGCTATGCCAAGCAACGCGAACAGTTCGGCCGTCCGATAGCAGGTTTCCAATTGACACAAAAAAAACTGGCAGAGATGATCACCGAGATCACAAAGAGCCAATTACTCAATTGGAGACTCGGCGTACTGCGCAATGAAGACCGCGCAACACCTGCACAGATATCTATGGCAAAACGTAACAGCTGCGATATTGCACTTAAAGTATCAAGGGAAGCAAGGCAGATCCTTGGCGGAATGGGCATTACAGGCGAGTTCAGTATCATGCGTCACATGATGAACCTCGAATCAGTAGTGACTTATGAAGGCACTCACGATATCCATTTGCTGATTACCGGCATGGATGTTACAGGTATTAACGCGTTCAGCTAATAGGTCCACATAAATACCATTTCTCGAACGGGCTCCTTCCAGAGCCCGTTCGCTATTTGAGATCAGTAGGTAAATACTTCCTGCACAGTCATCCCATGCTCGGTGATCGCAATTAATCTACCACCATCTTCATACTTTATGAGCCCCAGGTCCTGTAGAAAACTAAGGTAAAAATCAATATGCTCATGGTAATTCTCATGTAGGTCTTTCTTTATCTGCTCCAGACATCTTTCGCTGGGCACATCTGGTTCGGAACAACTTTTCCGGATCGCTGAATGCACTATATTGAAGTTATTCATGGAAAAAGTGTTTTATCGGATCATGCTCTAATTTGCCGCCTATTGCCTCACATTTCGTTCAATGGCAAAACTACTGGAAGTTATTTAATTGTTATCAAATAAAACATTTTAAAATTATTAAAATCAAATAACCGCAATAAAAAAGCCGATCGTCTATCCGACCGGCTTTATAACCCGCTTCAAGAAGCTTGCTTAAAAGTTCAACTGTGCCTGGATCCTCAGCAGGTTACCTTTCTGAAGATTGTTCTGTGCTTTATAATCTTCGAAACGACGCTCGCTGATAGTGTACATCATAGTGAGTTCAAAGTTCTTAATAGGCTGCCATTCCACGCCTGATTCTATCTCTTTTACATCATAACTGCGGGCATCCAATTCATGCTTCTTTCCACCCTGATAGGTGTGCATTCTGCAGAATGGAATGATAATATGTTTCTTGTACTTAAGCAAATAGGTCATAGTAATGTACCCCCCTTTCAAGTCTCGTACTTCGATTGAATCTGTCGCCTTATTAAACTCCGGACCTTTACCCACATTATACTCGGCCTGGATACCAAACGGTTGCGGATACAAGATAAAAGATGCTGCTGCCCTTTGGTCTAGGTAGCTGCGGTCTGTGCGTATCTTCACACCGGTAGATATTTGGTCCGTCGGGATTACAAAATTACCGGTGTAGCCTTGTATGCCTGGCTCGATGAGTTGACTACCAATTCGTATAGGATAAGACACGCGGGCCACTGCATGCAATTGGTTATTAAGCTCAGGCTTGTTTGCTGTCTGACCATTAAATACACCAAATCCAACAACGCCATAGTCACCCGAACCCTTAAGTCCGTCATTTACAAGCGACGAATACAGCTTCCTGACCTTTGACGGTGCCCAGTAAAAGAAAGCTGCCATATCACGTTCATTTGAAACAGCACTGTTCAACGCGTCATTACGATCCAGCGGCACACGATTCTGGCTCGACTGCATGTTTTCAAACCCATAAGGAACTTTGCTTTGCCCGAGACGAACACGAAATTCATTTTTCTTGTCAAATCCCACATCCACGTATGCATCCCTGAGTTGTGCAAAATGCAACCCGGTTGACGACGCCGAGCTAGCCAGATCTGGTTGAATGTAAATATATACCCTCTCATGGATCTGCCCATAAAGAATAACCCGCATACGGCGAATAAACAATCCTCCATTCTCGCCCCACGAACGGTCGCCCTGTTCATTTTTAAGTTTGGGATTTGTCTCAAGAAGTCTGTTGTACCTGGTCTGCATATAGCCTCTGATAGCAACTTTGTCGTACCAATGCGACTTTTTTTCTTCTTTCTTTACTGCGGTGTCAGTTTGACCGTTGGAACTGTAAGCTGCGAATGCCAGCGCTAAAAATGATAATGTTTTTTTCACGTTTCGTTAATATTGGCGCAAAGGTAGTTTCGTATTTACTTTACCTATGTAAACTCACGGTTACCGTTATGTAACCTTTATATTATCTTTATGTTACGTCAGAAAAGCGCCGCAATAATTTGAAATATTTTTTGTAAGAATCCTGTCTGACAAGGCTATAAAATACCGGTGTATATTTCTGATTACAGATGAATTTACGTTGCTTTGCCCTCCTTGTTCGAAAACGGCTGAAAGAAGGCCTGATTCAACTCAGATAAAATGATAAACAAGAAAAAATATGCGGTAATTGTTGCCGGAGGGAAAGGCACCAGAATGGGTGGAACGATCCCCAAACAGTTTCTGCCACTCCTCGGCCTGCCTGTGCTCTGCCATTCTATAATGGCGTTTGCCCATTCGCTAAAGGATGTGAAGATCATTCTCGTGGCCCCACCCGACCAAATGGATAGTGCCAGAACAATACTCAAATCATATACAGGACAACTCAACATTACGATAGTAGCCGGCGGTGAAACTCGTTTTCACAGCGTTCAGAACGGACTGAAAGAAGTAGACGGAGAGGGGATTGTATTCATCCACGATGCGGTGCGTCCGCTTGTGTCCTATGAGTTAATCGCGAGATGCCTGGAAGGCGCTATTCTACATGGCAGCGCCATTCCTGCCATACCGGCAATAGACAGTATGCGCCTCATGAACCCCGACGGTTCGTCACGGCCTATTGATAGAAACAACCTACGCATCATTCAAACACCACAGACATTCCGTAGCGATGTAATTCTCCCGGCATTCAACCAGGCTTATGATCCGTCATTCACCGACGAGGCAACGGTGGCAGAAAAATACGGTGCTGTAGTATTTCTGGTGGAAGGCGACAAAAACAACATCAAGATCACCACACCCGGAGACATGATCATTGCCGACACGCTTCTGAAAACAAGTGATTGATGACAACAATAGGTCGAGTCATATTAGTCGTTGCCACCGCTGCATTTCTTCCGCTGGCGGGTACAGCACAAATAACAGACACCGGCAGCATCTTCAGAGCACCTATCGCCATGGACACCGTGGTGATAAAGTCGGGCTTCGATATCAACGCATTTATTCGCAGGATAAGAACTGACTCAAGCTTTTACAAAGCGTTCCGAAGCATGCACCTATTTCCCTATACAGCAAAAAACAGAGTATACGTAAAAGGCAACAGAGGAGATACGATAGCGTCAATGATCAGCACCACCAGACAGCATATCAACAACAAATGCCGCACAAACAGTATTCTGGAACGAACGGTAACAGGCGACTACTACAAAAAGAATGGAGACAACAACTATTACACAGGTGCATTGTTCGACTATCTGTTTTTCACAACAGTACCCGTGTGCAACGAAGATGATATTGTAGCCGGAAACCTATCCCGAAAAGGTGCCGGAAAAATGGAGGCTCAGAAATATCGATTAAAACAATTGATCTTCAACCCGGGTGCTAAGATAAGCGGAATACCCTTGATGGCTGACCATGAGAATATTTTCGACGAAAGCGAATCATACAAATATAATTTCAGCGTGTCAATGAAATCATACAATGGAGAAACATGCTATATATTTACAATTACCCCGCGTAAGAGTTTCGAAAAAAAAGTACTATACAACACCCTTGTCACCTGGTTCAGGAAAAGTGATTACGCGATATTAGCCCGCGACTATTCGCTTTCGTACCATACACTCCTATACGACTTCGACGTAAATATGCATGTAAAAACCATACCGATAAGAGCAAAAAACTGCCCCTCGGAAGTTACTTACGATGGCAATTGGCATATATTTACAAAAAAGCGGGAAAGAGTTTCTTTCACCACAATGATCGAATACGACAACCACTAAAACATTACATCAACCGTAATGTTAAAAATAAAGAAGGCACATTACAATGATTAATTATCGTTGTAATTTTACAGGACATTAAAAAACAAAGATGAGCAGCTTCGGTCAATCAGAATTCACTAATTACACGGTGCTTGAAAGTAAGCAAACACCGGTATCAGGCGCGGTCTCAAAGAAATTCATGGCAGGTGTATTTTCCTGGATGTTTTTCGCGCTCGGAGTTTCCACAGTTTTCGCCATACTGTTTGCCACTAACCCCACCCTTCTCGGATATCTTATAAACGTGGGGGAAAATGGCACAGGTCTCAATATCCTCGGTTATGCGGTAATGTTTGCTCCTATCATTTTCGTACTTATTATGTCGTTTGCATTCAACAAGCTTTCGGCAACAGCACTTACCGCTCTTTTTATGGCCTATGCCGCGGTTAATGGCATAAGCTTCAGCTTCATCCTCCTTGCATACACCAGCGGATCAGTAATAGGCTGCTTTGCTTCAGCGTCTGTAATGTTCGGCATCATGGCATTAATGGGCTATACCACAGATAAGGACCTTACTTCTTTTGGCAGCATCCTCACAATGGGACTCGTGGGGCTGATCATTGCCTCAATGGTCAATTGGTTCCTGCACAGTGACGCGCTCGGCTATATTATTAGTCTTGTAGGTGTTGCTGTATTTACCGGCCTTACGGCATATGACGTTCAGAAGCTGAAACGTATTGGTGCCGGCATAGAATTCAATAACGTTTCTGCAAACGACACAAAGAAATTGTCTCTTTTCGGTGCGTTAACGCTTTACCTGGACTTCATCAATCTTTTCATAATGCTCCTTCGCCTCTTCGGCAACAAAAGGGACTAATACTATTTTCATTTCTCAACAAGAGCCACCAAAACGGTGGCTCTTGTTGTTTTGGGCGATGTCGACACAAATTATCACATTCTCTCCTATATTGCAGCTAATAGCTGCATCATGCCATATCGGATCATATCCATACTCTACGTCCTTCTTACATTTACATATGTTCGGGCTGGCGCACAGCACCCTTTTTTCTATTCGGTCAATGACGATAACGGATTGCCATCGAATGAAGTATATGATCTGGACCAGGACGATTTCGGGTATATATGGATAGGCTGCAATGCCGGGCTGTATCGGTATGACGGCATACGTTTTGACAGACACAGCAATAGCAGACAAAATGCAGTTGCAATATCCTCGCTGTCCTTCACAAAAAACAAGAAGCTATATTGTCAAAATTTCTTCGGGCAGATCTTCACCGTTGGTGATGACAGCCTTTCAATATTTGCAGACGTTAAAGAAAATGTCCGCACACACCCCGAATATACAGTTGACAAGAAAAACAGTGTTTGGATAGGCATGCCCAATGGCATCCTGAAAATAAATGAAGACGGAAGCAGAGAGTACTTATTCAAGGACTTAATGGTAGTGCTGGAGATGGAATCTTCTCAAAATGGAGATATCTACGTGATAGCTCAAAGTGGCAATATTTGGAAGATCACTGAAACCGGGCCCAAACAATACTCAAAAATAAAGATCAGCACACCGGAACTTTCTTTCGCCAACAATATGTGTGCTTTCAGAAAACAGAAAAGCCGCCTGTTTCTTTTAGCATCAAAAAACGTCGGGCACTCGCACATGATATGCGAAATTAAAGACACAGAGATACGAACGATAGCCAAACTGGATGGCAGTAGTTTCGCGGAATACATATATACGGTTGCTTACATAGACAATACCATTTGGGTGGGCACATCAAGCGGAGCATACCTTCTGAATGAAAACGGCGCGATAAAAGGCAGATTATTTCCGAAGGATAAGATCTCTGACATCTTTCAGGACAGAGAAGGCATGTTATGGTTTTCTACTCTACAGAGTGGCATATTTGTCATTCCACACCTTGAACTAAACGTCCTGAACACAACCAATTCCGAACTCTCAGACAACAACATTACCGCTCTGAGGAGCATCGGGCGCGACTTCCTGCTGGCAGGCACCTACACCGGCGACATCTGCAAATTCACGCCCAATACCGGGAGTCTGATAAAGTTGCCGAAGAAGGCTAATGAACTGTACAGAAACGTTACAACGATCATTCCATACAACGAAAACACAATATTGGCTGGCCGCGGAGTATTCTCGGTAATAGATCTGAAGAAAAATACGGAAAACCGATACCCCTCATCATACATCCGCGACATGGCAATGGTGGAAGATAGTATAGTGATCGCATCAACCCTGAGCATAGGTAGCATTACTGATCTGCCACTGCTGATAAAAGAAAAGAAATACACCCAACGAATAATAAAACCCGCTTCAGGAAAGCGTGTCTCGTACGACACAGCGGGGAAGACCCTATGGGTAACACTTAATGAAGGTCTCGCTTACCAGACTAACGAAAAATTCATTCCATTTCTCATCAATGGCAGACCACTGTTTTGCAACACCCTATACTCTGACAAGAACGGACTGTGGGCCGGAACTGTTGCAGACGGAGTTTACAATATAAGTGAGCGAAAACCGAAACTGCACCTTACAACAGAGAACGGAGTAAGAGGAAATAACATCAAGTGCATCACATCCTACAATGACACCCTGTACATTGCCACTGATGAGTGTATCAATATCCGTATGCCCGATGGGTCGTTTGTTTATATAAAACATGCAGACGGGATCAACGCCAAGGAAATAAACGCCATCTCAGTTGACGGTGAAAAGATCTATATCGGCACGCTGCGAGGACTTTTCTACATGCCTGTTTCCACCGACTTTAGAAATAATATCAAGCCCAACATAACCATATCCTCAGTCATCACTGATGGAGTAAAACACTCGTCGTCAGAGAAAATAAAACTCAATTACAACAACAAAGACATACTGATCAACTTTTCTGCGGTTGCACTCAAAAGCAGAGGCAGGTTCCAATATCGTTACAGAATATTGGGATCTAAAGACAACTGGGAAACACAACCTGCAAACATCAACTATGTGCGCCTAAACCACCTTCCGGCAGGGATTTTCACATTTGAGATCATGGCGGTGAATGAAGACGACATCCGATCGTCGGTAGCAACAGTTACCTTCCAGATAGCTGCCCCGTTTTGGCAAAAATGGTGGTTCTACCTGGCTATAGTAGGCATTGCCGTCTTATTGGTAGCACTTTTGTTTCTGGCCCGCATCAACCGAATAAAGAAAAAGGCTGAGATAAGAAACCAATTGACCAACTCGCAACTGACAGCTCTCAAAGCCCAGATGAACCCTCACTTCATGTACAATACACTGAATTCAATTCAGGACCTTGTACTTCAGAATGACATAAAAAATTCGAACTACTATCTGAGCCGATATAGTTCTTTGATGCGCAAGATCCTCGACACTTCAGAGAGTAACGAAATTGAATTAGCAGAAGAAGCTGATACCCTCAAGCTATACCTTGAACTGGAACAACTTAGATTTGGAAGTGACTTTACTTTTGACATTGAGATTGACTCATCCGTAGATCCGCACAACACGCACATACCGTCAATGATCATCCAACCGTTTGTGGAGAACGCCATAAAACACGGCCTGCTGCATAAGAAAGGTAAAAAGGTGTTGAACATTACCTTCAAAACAGAAAATGAAGTACTTAATTGTTCTATTACTGACAATGGAATCGGCAGAGAACGATCAGCAGAAATAAAGAAACGTTCTCCGCAACACCACAGATCATTTGCTACCCGCGCAACAGAAAAACGGTTATCACTCATAAACGATAATCGGGAAAAGAAGATCATCCTTACAATTACAGATCTGCAAGAAAACGGGATGGCATCAGGCACAAGTGTACTGCTGCAAATACCACTGACGTAAGACCAACCATGAACTCAAAACAACCGTTCATGATTTACTTTCTGTTCAAACTTCTGAAAACAATAGCTTTGAGCCCAAACCTCAAATTTGCGAACAACACCATATGGACAAAATAAAAGCGATAATTATTGATGATGAAGAACGTGCCCGGAACACACTGAGCATGCTGCTGCGTGAATATTGCCCCAATATTGAGATCACCGGCCAGTGCGCCAACATTCCGGATGGGGTCCTCAATATCAATCAGAAACGGCCGCAGTTGGTTTTTCTCGACATAGAAATGCCTGAATACAATGGCTTTGAACTTTTGTCGTTTTTCCGTGACATTGATTTTCAGATCATTTTTGTAACTGCATACAACGAGTATGCACTTCGCGCTTTTGAAGTTTCAGCAGTAGACTATCTATTAAAGCCGGTAGATATTGACAAGCTGAAACAGGCAGTAGAAAAGGCTTCAAAACGAATAGGCACAGACACAAGCGCCCAGCATGTTGCTGCTCTGAAAGACACTTTCAAGAACGGCCAGTTCAATAAGATCGCACTTCCGGTATCAGAGGGACTGCTATTCATAGAGGTTCCCGATATCGTATTTCTCGAAGCGGAAGGGGCATACACCAATGTGTGGCTGAAAAACGGTTCAAAGATACTGGTGAGCAAAAAGATAAAGTTCTTTGAAGAGATCCTGGACCAACGTCCAAACTTTTTCCGATCGCACAGGTCGTTTATTGTAAACATCAACTACCTGAAAAAATACAGCAAGACAGACTCTTCCCTGCTTTTGGACAATGGAAAAGTGGTTTACATTTCACGCGAAAGAAAGGCTGAATTTGAAGAGCAACTCCGATTGAACAAAGTATCACTGAACTAGATTAAATCACTGTTATCCATTCTCAGAAAGCGGCCATAATGGTCGCTTTCTGCATTTCATGAACTAAAAGTATCGGTTCGTGAAACGGGTAACTGTATGCGAAAGGCAAGTACGGACTTTTGTCATAGAATCAAAAACCTTCAAAATGAATAAGACAACCCTCTACAAAACTATAATGTGCGTTTCGCTTTCAACTGCCACACTCTTTGCCGCGTCAAACGGCCGGGCACAGGTCATCAACACTATTGCGGGAACAGGTACAGGGGGACACTCCGGAGACGGAGCAGCAGCAACGGCGGCTAACTTCTACAATCCTGCCGCTATTAAACGAGATGCCATCGGTAATCTATATATCGCCGACTACTCGAACCACCGCGTGAGAAAAATTGACACATTTGGCGTGGTAACCACCATAGCAGGCAACGGTGTTGCCACCTATGCAGGTGATGGCGGACCTGCAACAGCGGCAAGCATCAGGCAACCTGCAGGTCTTACCCTGGACGGATCGGGCAATATCTACATCTCAGATAACTTCAATAACCGGATAAGAAAGATAGATGCCAGTGGCAACATTTCCACTGTTGCCGGAAACGGGACGGGTGGTTATTCCGGTGATGGAGGCGCAGCCACTGCGGCAATGATCAATAGACCAACCGGAATTACTACAGACGGATCGGGCAATATCTATTTTGCCGATGAGAGTAATCATGTGATCAGGAAGGTAACTGTCTCAACGGGGGTAATTTCCACAGTGGCAGGCAACGGTATTGCCGGATATTCCATAGGTGTTGCAACCGGTGCGAGTTTAAAACAGCCAAAAGATGTTGCAGTTGATGCATCAGGTAATATATACATAGCCGACTGGATGAATCATCGTGTCCGCATGGTCAATACTTCGGGCAACATTGTGGACCTTGCGGGTGATGGCACCATGGGTTTTACAGGCGATGGTTATGCAGCCACTGCGGCGAGAGTGAATAAGCCTATCGCAGTGTGGATAGACGCATCGGGCAATCTTTTAGTAGCAGATAACGGCAATAGCCGCATCAGGAAGATTGTGTTGGCAGGCGCCGGGCACATAGTGACATTGTGTGGCAACGGCACCTATTCATTTAGTGGCGATGGAGGACCCGCTACTGCGGCAGCACTCAATAGCCCGATGGGCGTGATCTCCGACGCATCAGGTACTATATACCTTGCTGACCAGGGCAACCACAGGATAAGAAAGATCCATATAGTGCCGCCACCGCCGCCAGCATTTATTGTAGGAACAACCTCACTATGCGAAGGCACAACAACAACACTTGGTGCATCAATATCGGGCGGTACATGGAGCAGTGGCAGCACCGCAACTGCCACAATAGATGCATCAGGCACAGTAACCGCTGTTGCTGCAGGTACTGCGATCATTACATACGCTACGACAACAAGCATGGACACCGCACTGATCACCGTGCATCCGCAACCAGCATCAGTTACAGGCGCATCAAGTGTGTGCGTCGGAGCGACAAGCTCATATTCATGCGCTACAGCAGGCGGCACATGGGCCAGCAGCAGCACATCTATTGCAACTATCGATGCGACAGGCACTGTGACCGGGGTAGCTGTAGGCACCACGACGATCACATACACGCTCACCGGCGGTTGCAACAGCACACTCAGCATATCTGTTATTGCTTGCCCGACAGACATTACAGACGCAAATCTCGGCCAGAGTAAATTCGCTGTATTCCCCAATCCGTCGCAGGGCAACCTCTCTATCATAGTGCCGGCATCTTCCTCTGAAACAACGCTAACAATATCAGACATTATGGGTAGGTCGGTAAGAACTTTACCAATCGCCTCTTCTGCAATGTCTTCAACCCATTACATTTCTGAGATACCGGAAGGCATTTACATAGCATCGATAACCAACGCCGATGGCAAACAGCAAACAAAAGTTGTTGTAAACAATTGAGATATAAGATAGCGATACATACTTGTTTCACCATTCACTATGCATAACTGCAGAATGCCGGGCATTACACCCGGCATTTCTTTTGCAGGTATACAACGACAACAATAGATATTACGTACTTTCATGTTACCTTCTTTAAAATTTCAATCAGTTCACCGCATTTAAAAATATAACCGCTTTATGAGAAAAGTCTTTTATTCAGTTTCATCCTTCCTTTTGGCAACAATGTTGCTTTGCTCTTATGACCTACCGAAGAACTGGTTTAAGGCTGGCAGCGAGCCTGACTCGTATGAGATGGGAATAGATAAAAAAGCCGGAGTGTCGGGAGGGAATGCTGCAATTATCACATCAACAGAGAAAAAGATAAAAGGCTTTGGCACGTTGATGCAAAATTCCTTGCCCGGCAAATACCTCGGTAAACGGATAAAGATGTCCGGATATGTAAAGTCAGAAAATGTAGAGTCATGGGCCGGGCTGTGGCTTCGTGTTGATGGAAGCGGGAAAGCAAGTCTGTCGTTTGATAATATGTACGAACGCGCTATAAAAGGCACTACCGACTGGAAACAGTATGAGATCATTCTGGATGTACCGGAAGGCGCGACCAATATCGCCTATGGCGCCTTACTTGCCGGAACAGGTACTATCTGGTTCGATGATCTGAAATTCGAAATTGTAAGTGAGGCAGTTACAACAACGGGGAAAGAAACTTCAACTCGTGAAAAGCCCTCAAATCTAAATTTCGAAGAATAAGTGCCCGGAGTGCAGGCAATTTCAGAAGAAATGCAGAGGCCAATTCATAACATTGAATTGGCCTCTGTATTTAAATATTATTAACGCAACACGTTCAGCTTTTCTGTGAAGCTAACACCGTTGCCGTTCATCCTGATGGTGTAAACGCCATCAGCAATATTTGCGATGCTGATAACAGACTTACCCTGACCGTTGCCGAGATCCATCTGTTTTGCCATTACCACACGCCCCATAACATCTATGATCGTCAGATCAACCGATGTTTGTTCTGTGTGAGACCACGCCACCGTGATATCATTAGCAGCCGGATTAGGGAATACAACTACATCATTTGATATAGCTCCTGTGGTTGCAACACTACTGATCGTAACCGGCTTAATAGTTTTAGCTGTGGTGTTCTCTTTGAAATTCACACCGGTGACTGATGCAGCAGATGCAGTGATGGACACAGTTGCAGAAGCAGTTGTGGCGTATTCTATCTTTTCAGGATACACGATGTAATTGCCCGCAGCTATGCCCGAGAACGAGTAATTACCTGACGCATCGGTATAGGTCTGGGTAAGTACATTTGACGTTGTGTTCTGCAAGAAAACAAGCATGTTGGCTGCAGGAACATCACCGGCAGTTCCTTTACCTGCGCCTGATGAAATATAACCACCTACAAAACCCGGACCTGATGGCACGGTACCGTATACCATGGTAATGTGCAAAGAATCGTAAGCACCAGTGTGACTAACAGTTGTTGCTCCGCTCCACACAGCGCTGGACGCACCATATGTGGGCACATACCCGCTAGCACCAACAACAGAACTTGTTACATCAAGAGACTTTGCTTTTACCAGATACGACCCGCTTGTCATTCCGTTGAACTCATAGTATGGCAATGATGAATCGAGACACGTTATTACAGAGTCAACTGCAGTAAGTGTACCCGCGGTAGTATTATGATAGATCAGCCAAACTTTCAATGATTGTGTATCGGGAACGGCAGATGAGTAGGTAATGTGTCCATTTATCCTGTTGACATTCACAGAAACGGAACTTGAATTTGTTGTAGAACCACCGCTGCAAGTCACCGCACACCTATACTTCATATTCTCATTTTCCTGCGGGAATGTGTACGTAGTGGCTGTAGCACCTGAAATATTCGTCCAGGTAGTTCCACCATCAGAAGACTTTTGCCACTGATAAGAAATTCCTGTACCGGAGCTAGCTCCGGCATCTGTAAGCGTAATAGTATTGTGGCCACAGGTATAGCTTGATGTATATGAAGCAGTACCACCTGTGGGTGCACCTGTACATGCCGCGGAGGAACCCGACCCTACAGTGATAACGTAGTCACGAGCATCGGCAAACATGTATGACCCGGTTCCCATGCATGGATTGATGGAAGGATAGTAGATCGTTCCCGCATATTCAGAAACGAAACGCATTCTGCGCGTTCCGGCTGCAGCTGTACTTGGTATTGTGAGTGTAACCGTTGTTGTATATCCCCAAGAGTTTACACCGCCGATGCTCTCTGATGAAGCAAATACACCATCGTTGTCAAAATCTATCCAGAACTGACTGTTTTTGGGAGAGGGATATGGCCCCGTAAGAGTGGCTGTATAGGTACTACCTGCATTGAAAGTACCCGTTATTGAAGTAACCAGGGTTCTGTCTTCATAACCGGTACCTGTGCAACTGAGTGTATCCTTAAAAAGACCTGCTGCACTCGGAATCTCTATCCGGGTTACAGGACCATAGGTACATCCGCCTGCGGGGTTGCTACATACAGGGGTACAATAAGTTTGCGCGAAAAGAGGTGACGCCAAAAGGACACCTAATAGTGTTTGGTATATCTTCTTCATAAAACGATTTGTTGTGCGTAAAATTAATACAATATGGGAACGAGCAAACTAATCCATAAAATATTTTTCACAAATAATAACCATCAATTAATAATGTGGTAAAAAAGACCGTTCAGTGTGGATTTAGAAAGCAAGAGGATCGGCAACATCATAGATCATGTTATGCCAAACAATGACAGGGCGACATCTTCAGCTTTGGTTTGCCAATCCGGTAATTTAGACGTCAGCCTAATAAAAGGGTTAATATTGGCAGAAAGCCTGTAACATATACCGATCAATGTGCTGCGCAAATTCTCCCAAAACTTCATTTTTTTGTTTTTTTGCGCAATTGAGGGTGTATTCATTGATTATCAATGTGAATGTGAGAAGTATTGCTTCGCACCTGCTTCCCAAAACTGCGCAAAAACTTCCCACTTCTTCTCACTCGCTTCCCATTTGCTTCTCACCCACCTGTTCGGATCGCAGGCATGTTTCGACTAAATTAAATCACCATACATGCCTTTTAGCCTCATTTTCTTCAACATCCATACAAGTTACAACCCAGATAACAATGGAACAAAAAGAAAATCTATGATAGTGCGTTTTGTGTAGTGTGATAGGATGGAATTAGGAATTGGGAATTAGGAACTAGGGAGGAAAATGGAAATAGCTTGCATTCGATAAAACTGCTAAAAGAAGTTTCGTCACTCGGTTATATCACTTGCTCCGGAGAAATGAGCTGTTGTTGCGCCGGGATAAGGGCAAAAAAAAGAGCCTCACGTGTGTGAGGCTCTTAAATGAATATGGCAGCTACCTACTCTCCCGCATTTTGGTGCAGTACCATCGGCCATGAGCGGCTTAACTTCTCTGTTCGGAATGGGAAGAGGTGAACACGCTCGGTAATACCACCATAAGATCTTCA
>JAEUVY010000090.1 GCA_016786565.1 Flavipsychrobacter sp. | reverse complement strand
TGCCGATATTTTTATGTCGGGGTAAAAGCCTTTATACAGGTCCTTTACAACACCCTCCAGCCCGTTAAAAACTGAGAAAACAATGATCATGGCCGCACTGCTCACCGCAATGGCCACCATGCTGATACGTGACAGTATGGGTACAACATTGGCTTTTCTTTTGCCTGCGAAGTACCTGAGTGCGATCTGCCATATCAGCATGCGGTTCATTTAAGAAATGTTGTTCTTCTTATTGAACTCTTCCCGCTCTTCGTTGATCTTCTTAAACAACTCTTCCATCTTGAACACATGGTCAAGTGTGTCGTCGGTGTAATAGATCAACTCCGGTACACGGCGCAGTTGGTTCTTTACGCGCATACCCAGCAGCTTACGCAATTCACCGCTGCGTTCTTTTATCTTATGCAGCAAAGCAGCATTGTCGCTCACCTGAAAGAAGCTGAGATACACCCTTGCCTCCAGCAGGTCTGGGGTCACCGTTACTTTTGATATAGACACCATACCGCCGTCTATCATGTTCAGGCCTTCGCGCATAAAAATGTCGCTCAGCTCTTCCATAATCATTTTGCCTACCTGCTTCTGTCTTTTATTTTCTTCCATTGTGCGTCAAAGTTACTCCAAAATGCCTAACTGCTATTTGGATCGGTTATTTGTATTGTTAAAATTAATTATGTTTTCGCGTCAGCAGTTGGGTTTTATGGCCTGCATCGGTGAATATCACTTCGTAATTTGAATCAATTTGCCTGCGCAGGTCAGCCGATGGTCCGTCTGCGGCCGGCAGGGAATTCCTTACTATAATGTACCCGATCTTTTGTTCAGACACACGTTCATAGTTGAGTATCTCGCCCGTTGGTGGATCATTTTCAAATCCACCGTTCAGCGATAAATGAACGTACGGATTTACACTTTTGCGCCAACTGATCGGGAAGTAGCCCGTGTTTGCTTCATAATTATCCAACATGATCACCGGTCTGCCACAGGCTATGTAGTGAGTGGCATGATGGAATATGGCATTTCGGTCGGCAATGGTGGTGCCGTCTGCTCGCATGCCGCCCGGTGCCCGATCGATCGGAAATACCAATGACCGGTCAGGGATCATTTTGCCTGCGTCCAAAATTCCTTTCAACGCCATGCCGGCGTCTTGCCTGCAGTTTATTCTTATGGCAGACAGCACAACGAACGACGCAAAAAGTAAAATGCCCCCTGCGTTTTTCAGGGCGCTCTCCTTCATTCTGTAGGCTATTACCAATGTTGCCAGCAGCATTACAAACAACTGTGCCCTTATGCTGATGATGATCGCGCGCCCCAGAAAGTCTTCGGGAAAGAATGTATAAACGAATGCGATGATCACCAGCGCGGCTACAAACCCGTCATATTTGTGCCACTTGAAATTGCTGATGCTCCACACAATTGTCACTATCACCAGTATGCCTATCACCGCTCCTGCCAGCAATGCCAACGGCCGTTCTGTGTTCACTACGTTAATGATGTACTTAAATTCAAGCAGTTCCAGAAGCCTGTATGGGTGTGGTGCAAGTGTCAGCTGCAGTCCGCCTTCTTTCTGTGTAAATAGCAGCGTAAAAATGACGAAAGGTGTTGCCGCCGCAGCCCATGCAGCTAGATTTAGCACTGTTCTTCGTTTGTCTGTCACTGCGGCCAGTCCATAAGATACCAGTAAGGAGCCGGTGGTGATGAGCCCGAATACGAATGGCAGGAGATGTGTGAAGAATGTAAGCGACGAAAAGAGCAAGTAAACGAGCAGGGCCGATAGTCGGGGCTTGTCAAGATATCGGATCCATGCCCATACCATCCAAAGCCAGAAGCCCACACCAAGTGAAAAGTTGTAGAACCCTTTCGACAGCGCATAGGTAAATATGAAAATGAACCCGGTCGAAAACCACAACGAAATGGTGGCGCCCGATATCCTTCGCATCAGCACCATGACACCCGATATGTAGATAAATACATAGGCGGTGAGGAATAGTTTTTCTGCAACCGCGCCCTTGGCCAAAAACAGCAGTAATGCCATTGCGTAAGTGGTCAGGCTATTCGGGTTTATTGCATAGCTGTGTTGATAAAAGGTGTTGTAAAAGCCGGTGTTAACGCCCTTCCATAGTTCATGTACTATCGACGCGTTGTACAGGTGGCAGGGGCCGTCGCATGTCAGGTAGTAGTCTGGCAGCCATATCTGTATCAGGCATAACAGTGCGCCTGAGACCATCAATGCGTAAGACGTTTTAATTGCGTTGCTCACTATCAGATTTTCATTGCAGCAGGTACTGCATTTTCAAAAGTAGCTAATTAGGGCGCGAAAATGAATCGGAGTGTCACGCCGGCACGTGTAGTAGATGATGGAAACGCGTTAGATACGTATGGGATGGTCTGTTGCCTGTCGAAGAAGAACAACAGGTTCAGCATGTCGGTTACGGCATAGTTGATGGTTGGCGACACCCTTATCACTTTTTGTCCGCGCGATGTCACGCTTACGTTGTTGGCAAGGAAGGTGTTACTGGTCTTATCGTCACGTATACCCACGTCCATTTTAAAGATCAGTTCATTCTTCAGCTTGGTGGCGCCAAACAGCGGGAATGGCAGGCGGATACCTTTTTTGCGGAAACCACCACCTATTACATATTCCATGCTCGAGTTTTC
>JAEUVY010000089.1 GCA_016786565.1 Flavipsychrobacter sp. | reverse complement strand
GTTAAAAAAATGCCAAAAATTGCATATTATCAGCGACTTACCCGAAGAAGAATTTCATAAAATGAATGTTGTTCCCAACGTATTTAGTGCAGACATTACAATTGACTATATTTTTTGGGCGGCTTATGCGTACGAACGATTTACTTGTCAGGATTTTGTCAATATATCAGCTGCCGCTCCGTTCTACCTGAAACAAGTTTACACACATAACTAAATGATTTTCAGTTAGTTAAAAAACATTATCCAGTTTATTAGAATCTATTTTAACGGAATGTTAACTTTTTTTATAAATATTTAGCACCTCATATCGCTTTAATTACGTATGTTTGCAAAATATTCACATTTATCCTCTCATACTGAATAAATAATCACAGTTTTTTAATCATTTAACATCGTAAAATTTAATTAATGGAAACGACGGTATCGGCAAACACTCTGGTAATTAAGGGTTCGAACGAACAGATCAAATTGGACTACGTAGCTGTTAAGAATGCAGCTATGACATTGAGGGCTATTAACCATAAACTGCGCCAGCAGATCGTGAAATTGCTTGAGGAAAACAAACGCATGAACGTAACCGACATTTACGTAAAACTGCGTCTGGAACAGTCAGTAGCGTCACAACACCTTGCCATCCTCCGCCGTGCAAACATCGTGATCACTGAGCGTGACGGTAAATTCATCCATTATGCACTGAATCATGCACGCATCGCTGCTGTTGCCAAGTTCGTAAACGAACTCGTTAACTCAGAAGAAGCTGCTAATTAATCAGATCAATCTACTGAAAATAAAAAACCCCGGATATCCGGGGTTTTTTATTTATATATCATTAAGGATTGATTATTAAGGGCGCTCATTATTCCCGAGGCGTTTCAGCATCCTGCCATGCGCCAGCAATGCGCTTCTCACCGATGGCATTACCTGATACGGGATATCATACTCTTTGGCCACCTCAGCAACTATACCAGCTATCTTGGGATAGTGTATATGGCACACGTGCGGGAACAAATGGTGTTCGATCTGGAAATTCAACCCACCAATAAACCAGCTTACCAATTTATTGTTTGGTGCAAAATCTGCCGTATTCATGATCTGGTGCACAGCCCAGCTGTTCTCCATCTTTCTCGATTCATCTGGACGCGCAAAGTCTGAAGTCTCAACAACGTGCGCAGGCTGAAAGATACAAGCCAGCGAAAAGCCCGCCACTACGTGCATCGCGAGGAAACCACCTAATACATGATACCAGGCAAATCCGGAGAAGAGTATCGGGAGGACAATGATGTATGCCACATAAAACACCTTCAGCAGGCTCAGCTCAAGGATAGCCTTCTTTAGGGTCAGCTTCTCCTTAACGAGTAGCCCCTGTTTATTGTACAGGGATATCTTTATGTAATCCTTGGCAACAACCCAATAGATGTTCATCAGGCAGTACAATCCCCAGGCATAAATGTGCTGGTATTTATGAAAGCTCTTCAGTGGCTTCTCCGGCGTCATGCGCAGGGCCACACCGGTTTCAATATCCTCATCCAGGCCACCTATATTGGTATAGGTGTGGTGCAAGACATTGTGCTGAATGCGCCAGTTGGGAGCGTATCCACCGATAAAATTCAGCAGATTACCCAAAAACATATTCAGCCCCTTATTTTCAGAGTAGGCTCCGTGATTGGAGTCATGCATAATGCTGGTGCCAATCCCCACAATACCGGCACCCATCAACACCCATAGGCCGTAATACAGCCCCAGACTGAACTTAGCCAATCCCGTTACAATCAACACATACGGAACCACATACATCGCCAGCATCGCTGCTGTCTTGATGTACATCGCTCTGTTGGAATAATGACTGATGTTGTTGGATGAAAAATACTCGTTTACTCTGCTTTTCAACGTATCGTAGAAACTGTCGTTTCCTTTGGGGGCAAATTTTACTAATTGCTTCTTTACTACTATCTCGGCCACTTAAAAACTTTTAGCGAATATAACACATTAAATCTAAAAATACAACAATTAATATCACCCGTAATTAAAATATAATTCCCCATACAATCGAAATTGCATGGGGAATAGGTTTAAAATAATTTGGTGATCTTATCTCAAAGTTTCGTCCAACCACTTGAAAAACTCGCGCTGCCAGGCAATTCCATTCTGTGGATGCAGCACCCAGTGGTTTTCATTAGGCAGATACAGCAATTTCGACTTGATATTGTGCAGTCTTGCTGCCTGAAACGCCTCTAACCCCTGCTCAATAGGCACCCTGAAATCAAGACCTCCCTGGATGATCAAGATAGGCGCCGTCCATTTATTCACAAAATTGCTCGGATTGAATTTGTCGTAACTGGCCGGCACAGGCTGCTTCCAGTAAGGGCCGCCAATATCCCAGTTTGCAAACCACAACTCTTCGGTGGTACCATACCAGCTTTTCAGATCAAACAGGCCGTCATGGGCAATAAACGACTTAAAACGGTTGTTATGCATGCCCGCCAGCATAAACACGCTGTAACCACCATAACTCGCACCTACGCAACCCAAACGGCTCTTGTCCACATAGGGAGCTTTACTTACTTCATCTATCGCAGTCAGGTAGTCCTGCATCGGCAATCCTCCCCAGTCCTTGCTGATCGCCTCATTCCACTGCACACCCCAGCCCGGCATACCGCGACGGTTGGGAGCAACAACAATGTATCCCTGCGCCGCCATCAACTGGAAGTTCCAGCGTATGCTATAGAACTGCGAAAGCGGCGACTGTGGCCCACCCTGACAGTAAAGAAGTGTAGGATATTTCTTCTTCGGATCAAAGTCAGGCGGATAGATCACCCATGCCCTCAGCGTAGCGCCATCTGGCGTAGGTATAGATTTGAGCTCTGTTTTGCTCATCTCTATGTCTTTGTACATGTTGTCGTTCTCGGATGTAAGCTGACGCATATCGCCATACTTAGGCTTCACAGCATACAACTCCGACGCATGGTTCATATCGCAGCGCGATACAATGATCTCACCTCCTGCCTGGCCCACAATGCCGTTGATATCCCATTTACCCTTGGTGATGTTGTTTACCTCTATCTTGTCGCGGTCGCTACGCGGAACAGCAACATCAAAAAGCTGCACTGTACCCTCAAATGGCGCATTGAAATAGATGCGGTCGCCTGTGGTGTTCCAGATAAAACCCTCTGCGGTACCGTCCCACTTCGACGTCAGATTGATCTTCTTGCGGGTACCCACATCCATCATCACCACATCGTTCTTGTCCGCCTCATATCCATCGCGAGACATGCTGAGCCACGCTATTCGGCGGCCATCGCTGCTGAATGACGGATTGGTATCATATCCGGCCATACCCTCGGTCCAGTTGGCCGACTTGCCTGTGGCAACCGTGTAGAAGTAAAGATCGGTGTTGGTGCTAATGGCATATTCCTTGCCGAACTTCTTCTTGCACACATACACAAATCCCCTGCTGTCCGGCGACCATACCAGATCTTCTGCACCACCGAAGGGCTTCTGCGGACAGTCATGTGGCTCGTCCTCCATAATATCCTTTACGGTACCTTCTTTCAGGTCAGCTATAAAGATGTGAGAGAACTTCCCGTCTTCCCAGGTATCCCAGTGG
>JAEUVY010000077.1 GCA_016786565.1 Flavipsychrobacter sp. | reverse complement strand
GAGATATGGGAGCAGACCGAAGGTAAAGTGACTCACCTGGTTGTGGCGTCAGGTACGGGAGGTACTGTGGTAGGTACAGGTAAGTTCCTGAAAGAGAAGAATCCTAACGTACAGGTATGGGCGATAGATACATATGGTAGCTTGCTCAAAAAATGGTTCGACACAGGTGAGTTGGATATGGGAGAAGTTCATCCTTATATATCTGAAGGATTTGGTGAGGATTTTCTGCCGGAGAACTATGATCGCAATGCAATAGACCATTTCGAAAAAGTAACTGATAAGGATGGTGCAGTAATGGCGCGCCGCATTACCCGTGAGGAAGGTATTTTCGGTGGGTACTCTGCTGGTTCTGTTATTGCCGGTCTTCGTCAGATGAAGGACAAACTCAAGAAAGACGATGTTGTTGTTGTCATCTTCCACGACCACGGTAGCCGCTATGTTGCCAAGGTGTATAATGATGAATGGATGCTGGACCGCGGCTTCCTTGAGGTAGACACTGTTGGAGACCTGATGAACGGACTGGGTCGTCGTAGGTTGGTGACTATCGACCAGGGCGCAAAGGTTATGGATGCGTTGGATCTGATGAAGAAATACGATATCGAACACGTTCCGGTGATGCAGGGAGTAGAAATGACAGGAAGTATCTCTCAGGGTAGCCTTTTCAAAAAGCTCATTGAGCAGGCCGATGTGAGGGATATGCTGGTAGCCGATGTTATGGACAAACCGCTTCCGGTTGTTGGCCGCGACACACCGCTTGAAAGGCTCACAAGCTACATCAACAAAGATAATGGTGCGGTACTCACCCGCGACGACAGCGGCCAGTATTCGATCCTGACCAAATATGACATTCTTAACGCCTTCTCAAAAGGCTAGGGTACAATATTCACGGTCGCTTGCCGGCTTATCAACTGGCCAGCGACCGTGATATATCTTATGAGAGATCTCAAAACTTTTGTTACCGACATAGCGCGCAAACCGCCCATGATCATGCCATACGTTGGCATTGCGCATGTGTTGTGGCTGGTGTGGACAATAGTTCAATGCGCACGGCTTCCGTTCGGCATTGAGTGGTTGCAGTTGGTATGGATGGCGGGCTATGCTATTTCATGGGTCGCGGCATGCGACCTCAGAAAGTGGGGGGCACTTGCATACATGGGTTTGACAATTACAAATGCTGTTATTTTTCTTGCGGTTAAGGACGTTTACCTCCGCGATGTGTATATGAGCAGTATCTTTCTCATAGACGGCATCTTTAGTTTTTATCTGCTGTTCTTTTTCAAAAGGTTTACAAACTGATTCTTCCGCGGGCTGCCCGCATTCCTACTTTTTACTTCGCTCTACCGGGTTATTTCATAAGTCCTGTATTGGACATGAATATCTTCACTGCAATTGCAAGGAGTATCACACCAAAAAATTTACGCACCACCAATATGCCTGACGGGCCTAATAGGCGCTCCAGTAGATTCACAGAGCGAAGCGTGATATAGATAATGATGAGATTGATGAATATAGCGATCAGGATATTGTACGAATTGTAAGCGGCTTTCAAAGACATTACCGTGGTCAGTGTGCCCGAACCTGCGATAAGCGGAAAGGCGATAGGTACCACTGTACTCGCTTTGGCATCCTGCTCGGGTTTGAAGAATTCCAGGCCCAGCACCATTTCCAGGCCCAGAATAAAGATCACGATCGAACCCGCTATCGCGAATGAACGGATATCAAGCCCCATGAATTGCAGCATCTGCTCACCTACAAGAAAGAATAGTAGCATCAGCCCGCCGGATACCAGCGTAGCCTGCATGGCGTTAATATCACCCGCTTTTTTCTTGATACTGATGATAATAGGAATAGAACCGAGCATATCAATAACGGCAAACAACGTGAAGCTTACCGTCACGATCTGAGAAATATCCACTTTGCTCAATACAAATCCTTCCATACAAACTACAAGATACTTACTTTTGAGCCACAAAAATAGAACAATGGCACTTCATAATTACGAGCATTCAGTAGCAGGCAGGTTCATGCGATATGTACAGGTTGACACACAAAGCGACCCTACGTCTCCATCGCAGCCGTCTACCGAAAAGCAGAAAGACCTTAGTCGTATATTGGTAGAAGAGTTGCACGCAATTGGTGTTGTTGATGCCGAGCTTGATGAACATGGCTATGTTTACGCAACAATTCCTGCTACCACAACCAAGGATGTGCCTGTTCTTTGTTTTTGTTCTCACGTTGACACTGCACCCGATTGTAGCGGAACAGGTGTGAAGCCAAGGTTGCATTCAGCTTATGATGGTTCTGATATTTCTTATCCGGATGACGCAACGCTGGTTTTGTCGACAAAAGACCATCCATACCTCCTTCAGCGCATCGGCGACGATATCATTACCGCTTCCGGCACCACTTTGCTCGGTGCCGACGATAAAGCAGGTGTCGCCATCATTATGGACCTTGCCGCATACCTCATCACCCATCCTGAGGTAGAACACGGAAAGATTCGTATCCTATTTACACCCGATGAAGAAGTGGGTAGGGGAGTGTCTGCAGTGAACATGCAGAAGCTGGGTGCCCATTACGGATACACCCTTGATGGCGGTGAACGTGGTCACCTCGAAGGGGAAACATTCTCTGCCGATGCTGCAACGGTTACATTTTATGGCGTTAGTGCCCATCCGGGTTACGCCAAAGGGAAAATGGTGCATGCCATAAAGGTGGCGTCGGCGTTTGTTGATATGCTGCCTAAAGATGAGTGGTGCCCCGAAGTGACTGAAGGAATGGAAGGTTTCGTGCATCCCGTTGCTATAGAGGGTGGGCTCGAGAAAGCCACCGTTCAGTTCATTGTCCGTGATTTCGATACCGCTAAGTTGGCGGAGCACGAAGCGCGTTTGAAAGAAATTGCACAACTCGCTATTGCCGAGTTCCCCGGCGCAACAATGTCATTTGTTGTAAAAGAGCAGTACCGCAACATGAAAGAGATCCTCGATGGTTGCCCTCATGTTATGGATTATGCCGAAGAAGCAATGAAGCGTGCCGACATCGAAGTGCAACGAATGAGTATCAGGGGCGGTACCGATGGTTCACGCCTGTCTTTTATGGGACTTCCTTGCCCCAATATCTTCACCGGCGAGATGGGTATCCATTCCCGTCAGGAGTATGTGAGCGTACAGGACATGGAAAAGGCAGTGGAAACTCTGGTTCATTTAGCCGGCATCTGGACAGAGAAGGCCGGCTCGTGATCGTCCTGCTAACTCATCAGATTGTATAGACGCACCGTTTCAACGGCTTCTTTCACATCGTGCACCCTCAGTATGTCAGCACCATTCATCAGTGCGGCCATATTGAGCGCGGTAGTGCCGTTTAGTGCGTTTTCAGGTGATATTTTCAATGGTTTGCAGATCATCGACTTTCTTGATAGGCCGGCCAGAATTGGTCTGTCGGTCAGTTTAAGTGTTCCCAGCATGCTCAGCAGTTCAAAATTGTGGGCTACTGTTTTGCCGAAACCAAAACCGGGGTCAATAATGATCTGGTTGATACCTGCCTGCTCGCACCGCTGAATCGCATTGCGCAACTGTCGCAGCACTTCAGCTACAACGTTTTCATAAGCAGGTGATAATTGCATGTTTTCAGGGGTGCCTTGAATGTGCATCGCTATGTAGGGCACTTTCAGGCCGGCAACCACCGTCAGCATTTCCCTATCTATTGTACCGGCACTGATATCATTAATGATGTCAGCCCCTGCTTCTATTGCCGCTTTTGCAACCGGCGAGTTATAGGTGTCAACCGATATCCAGGTATCAGGAAATTGCTTTCGTACAGATTCGATCACCGGAATGATCCTGTTTTTTTCTGTTTCAGGATCGATCAGTGGTTCCCCCGGCTTGGTGCTGGCACCACCAATGTCCAGGATCTCTGCACCGTCTTCAAGCATTTTTTCGGCTGTCGCTAATAAACTGTCCTTGTCCGACATCTGACCCTTGTTGTAAAAACTATTGGGCGTAGCGTTCAGTATACCCATTACCACGGGTGTCGCCAGCTCTAATGTCTTATTCCGGAATGTTATTTTTTTCAAAATTTTTACTTTAGTTTAATAATTGGGTGTACCAACATTTTTGTCAATTAGCCCCTATGCTGTATGTTTGACAAGGATATGAAAAGGAAACGACACTCTCAAGTTTTCTTTACTTCAAAAAATTATTTATTATTGCACTTTATTTAAAAAAATAATTTGTTTTACCTATTCAATCATTAACAACACAACATGAAGATTATTCTCTGGATTTTAAGGGTGGCTGTCGGCCTGCTGTTCATTTTTTCCGGTCTCGTAAAAGCGAACGACCCGCTCGGGCTTACTTACAAGATGAATGAGTTTTTCGAGGTATGGGGTATGACCTTTATGATCGACTACAGTCTCGGTCTTTCTATTCTTATGATAGGTTTCGAGGTTATTTCTGGTTTGGCTATGATCGTCGGAAATTACTTCCGGTTGTATGTAACACTTTTGTTGTTGCTCAACATCTTTTTTACCTTTCTCACAGGTTACGCTCTTTACTCAGGCAAGATAAAAGAATGTGGTTGCTTTGGTGATTGTATCAAGATATCAAACACTGCCACTTTCTACAAGGATGTCGCTCTGACGGCTGCAGTCCTCATCCTGTTTATTTTCCGTTACCGGGTATTCCCCATTTTCAATAAAGGAGCTATCAATGCCACAATAGTGGCGCTGGGTGGTGTGTTCATTTTCGGTGCGCAGTGGTGGGTACTGCATCACCTCCCTTACCACGATTGTCTTCCGTACAAAGTAGGAAACAACATTTGGGAAAAAATGAAGCCCGCTCCTGATGCTAAGGAAGCTGTTTTTGCAACCACATTCGTTTATGAAAAGAACGGTGTGAAGCAGGAATTCACTTCCGATAATTACCCATGGAAAGACCCAAGCTGGAAATTTGTTTCAAGCAAGTCTGTTGAAATAGCACCTGCTACAGGTCTTTCGGAGATACACGACTTTGCCCTTACCGATTCAGATAACGTAGATCAGACTCAGGCAATACTCACCGCAAAGGGTTATGTCTATATCTGGTTCCTCCGTCAACCTGATATCGCTCATAAAGACAATCTGGATGTGCTTCGTTCGTTAATGGATAAAGCCAAAGCAAAGGGCATACCTTTCTATGTAGCTTGTTCTGCCGGTCGCGACATCTGTAAGGTGTATCAGGAGGCTTGGAATATGAAGGACATTCCGTTCTTCACCATAGACGGTACTGTGAACAAGACTGTAATGCGCACCAATCCGGGGCTCATGCTCCTGAAAGACGGTGTTGTAATGAACAAGTGGAGTTATCTGGACTATCCGAAAGAGACACCATAATTTTCGTTCAGCTATTCAAAAGCGGAAACAGAGACCAACACTCACTCTGTTTCCGCTTTTTTTATTGTACCAGCACGTAAACATTTGTCTGCCATTTGCGTGGGTCACGTTCGTTGCCGGGGTAAACAACATATTCCTCAATTGTTATCCACTTGATCAGGCCCTTTTTTGCAACGTGTTCATCCAGTAATTTGTGTATTGCTTTTACGCCATCGTAGCGCCCTTTGTACACGGCTTTAAACGCTCTTGTCTGTGGTAGTTCGGAGAATATTATTCCATGCACCGGTATGTCGGTATCTGTAACCGGAAATCCGGCAAATACGTCAGCCTTCCTTCTGATGGTGTCCCATTCATAGAACATCCCTATCGGCGAACCCTTTAACTTGCTCGACGGTGTTTTTACAAAAAGGCTATAGGTGTCTCCAAAGAAGGTTTCCATATCATCCCATGCAAGTGTGTCTCGTATACCGGCCAGTATGCCACCCGGATACTGCACTTCCACAATCTCAACGGCCGGCTCTGCGTCTTTTTCAACATATTCCTTCAGTTTCGTCAGACTGTGCATCATGTCGCCTCCCATATACCTGTCCAGGTCAAAAACTATAAGTGCCGCGTTTGCCGGAAACGGGAAGTGCTTATGGAATGTCCAGGTCACTTTTACCATTTCACCGGTGTCTGTTACCGCGAATACTCCGTCGGCCTCCATTGTGCCAGGCTTGATAACTGAAAATGAATAGTTCATATTGGTCTTTTCAATGCCTGTGTTTTTTATAATGCCCTCTCCGGTAATACCGTGATCCCCTTTCCATTCAAGGGTGCTTCCTGCCTCTCCGGTATTTCCTTCATAGGTTATTTTTACTGATGTGTCGTTCTCCAGCAGGGTGCTCCAGTGTTGCCAATTCGTAAGATTCTTAATTTGAGCAAACGTCGTTTCACGGTTCGATCTTATGATTACCGAACGGGTTACTGTCACGTCATGTGGTTCCAGAAACGCAAGTATCAGTACGCCGGCGGCTGCAATAAGCACAAGCAGAATAGTAAATCGCAGGAATTTATTCATGCCTTAAAATTAGATAATTGCCTTGAGTTCCTCACAGAGAAAAGAATTAGTTTCATTGTTGATCTGAAATGGTGCTGTTCCATTATTCACTCCTTTCGCGGCTTATTCTCAACTGTATTACAATCTATTGGTTCGTTTTCCGTTATTTGCAGTAAAATAAAAAGTGGCGCGGAAATTGTGATGGTTCATCATTGCGCTTCCGGTTCAAATCATGAAGGTTTCGGTTATTATCGTCAATTATAACGTAAAGTACTTCCTCGAGGTGTGCGTGCATTCTGTGTTGCGTGCCGCACAGGGGCTCGATGCTGAGGTTATTGTCGTTGATAATAACTCCTCCGATGGTAGTTGCGATTTTGTCCGGCAGCGGTTTCCCACCGTCAGGCTGATAGAAAATAAAGAGAACGTTGGCTTTTCTCGGGCCAATAATCAGGCCGTTGCTGTGGCGAAGGGGGAGTATATTCTCTTCCTCAACCCCGATACGGTGATGCCCGAGGGTTTCCTGAAGACCACCATAGCCTACATGGATCAACACCCCGAAGCCGGTGCGCTTGGCCCCAGGCTCATAGATGGCAAGGGGCAATTTGCACCCGACTCTAAAAAGTCGTTCCCGTCCCTGTCGGTGGCAATATTTAAAACCACCGGGTTGAACAAGGTCTTTTCACGGTCGGCCTACATAAACAAATACTATGCGGTGCATATTGCTGAGCGCGAAACTGCTGAGGTTGATGTCCTATCCGGCTGCTGCATGCTGGTGCGAAAGGAGGCTATGGAAAAGTCGGGTGGGCCATTCGATGAGGATTATTTCATGTATTGCGAGGACGTGGACCTTTCGTATCGGATTCAGAAAGCCGGATATAAGAATATCTACTTTCCCGAGGTCGACCTCATTCATTACAAAGGCGAAAGCACCCGCAAAATGACCCTGTCTTATGTGCGCATCTTCAACGAGGCGTTGGTCACGTTTGTCAAAAAGCACTACACAAAAAATCAGGCAGGCCTTTTTATCCTGTTTATCAATGCGGGAATCGTCCTGCGCGCCATATTGGGTACTGTAAAGCGGGGGTTGAAGGTGCTGCACATGCCATTGTTTGATGCGCTGATCATGTTGCTTACGCTGTATGGTATCAAGGAGTTTTGGGTAAATGAGGTGAAGAACGTTGCCACTATCAGCAAAGAGATGGTTTATGCTACGTTCCCTGCTTATATCATTTTGTGGCTACTTTCGCTATACTTCAATGGTGCCTACGATCAACCATACCGGGCGTTGAAAGTAGCCCGTGGAATGCTGTTGGGTACTATAATCATCCTTGCCTATTATGGCCTTCTTCCGCCTGAATACCGCTACTCACGTGCCATCATCATATTCAGTGGCATGGCGGGCACAGCAATGCTCATTGGCTTGCACGAGTTGCTCTATAGAATGGGCGTCCTCAAGTTCGTTCCCTACGATGCGCTTCCTCACAAGGCGGTGATAGTGGCCGATGAAAAGGCGTTCAGGCAAACAGCCGATGTCCTGCGACAGGTCAATTATGCACCCGAATTGGCAGGCCGCATCAATCCCGGCCCCACTGCGGGTACTGCTCTGGGAGCCATTTCAGAAATGAAACCCCTGCTCTATGTCACCAACGTCAACGAAGTGATCTTTTGCATTAACGGACTTACCTACACCGAGGTCTTTGCCAAAATGCAGGAATGTGGCGACAGGTACGAATACAAGATCCATCTGCCTGGTGGTGAGAGTTTTGTGGGGAGCAATTCCAGCGCCACATCCGGCGACCTTTATACATTGGATAGGAGATTTAATCTGTCTTCTTTTGCGCAAATGCGTAACAAACGCATGATCGATATTGCTGCTTCGGTCGTTTTTTTGGCAATCTCCCCTCTGTTGGCCTTTTTTGTTAAGTCTCCCGGTCGGTTTATTGGTAATTGTTTTAGTGTCCTGTTCGGACGGCGCACCTGGGTTGGGTACGTTTCTTCCTACGAAAGGCTAACCGGACTGCCCCCGTTAAGAAAGGGTGTTATTGTTCCCTGTAATATTATTCCCGGCTATGAACCT
>JAEUVY010000084.1 GCA_016786565.1 Flavipsychrobacter sp. | reverse complement strand
TGACTGGCGCATCTTCACACGCAGTATCGCCTGGCGCGTTTCAAAGTCCGGTGCCTGTATATCAGCATTCAGTCCCCAGCGGAAGCGGCTCAGCAGGCGCTCCTGCATACCTTCCAGGTCGCGTGGTGCCGTATCCGATGTCAGAATGATCTGTTTACCGTTCTGATGCAGGTGGTTGAAGATAGCGAAGAACACGTCCTGCGTCTTCACCGCCGATACAAACAAATGAATGTCGTCCATGATCAGCACATCTATCAACTGATAGAAGTGGATGAAGTCATTCACCTCATTGTTCTTAGAGTGGTCTATAAACTGATTGATGAACTTTTCCGCACTTACATACAGTACTGACTTGTTGGGGTGCAACCTGCGCACCTCATTGCCTATGGCCTGTACCAGGTGGGTTTTGCCCCATCCCACACCGCCGAAAACTACCAGCGGGTTAAAAGAAGTGGCACCCGGCTTCTGAGCCACGTGTATGCCTGCCGAGCGGGCCACACGGTTACAGTCGCCTTCTACATAATTATCAAAAGTGTAGTTGCTGTTCAGTTGCGGGTCTATCTGCATACGCTTCAGACCTGGGATCGCATATGGTGTTTTTATGCTGTGCGGATCATCCCATTTCAGCGGCATGTCCACATAATTATTGTCTTTGGCAGGTTTGCTCATGGTGCTGCCCGGCATGTTCACCGATGCAGGCTTCCTCGAGTTGCTCTCCATCATGATGCGGTACTCCAGGCGACCTTCTTTGCCCAGCACACGCTTGATGGTTTTGCCCAGCAGCTCCACATAGTGCTCTTCCAGCCACTCATAAAAGAACTGGCTCGGCACCTGCAGGGTCAGCACACTGTCATTCAGGTTCACAGCCTTTATCGGCTCGAACCATGTCTGGTAGGTGCGCCAGCTCAGGTTATCCTTTATAATAACAAGGCACTTCTCCCAAAGCTGCTCCGCTTCGGTAAGGAGGTTGTTGTTGATAGTGTTGTAAACGTGTTTATCCATGTTACTGAAACAACTTTCGTTGGTTAGTCTTGTTTTTCGTTTCGTTCAAAAGATAACGGAGCCGACAAAGCCATTCCTAAGAAACCGGTAATTTGTTTCGTAGGGGTATTGTGAGTTTCCCTTACCTAAAGTTATTGTTTTTTTTGCGAAGCCTCTACTCTGTTTTCACTATTCATGGTTCTCCGTGGCTGTTCACCAGCGGGAGGACGAAATTGCTAACATTTTGTTGAAAAAAAAAATTGTTTTGCACTTGTTTGTTTACCGAATCTTACAGAATGCATTTTCTATTCTGAGAAAATTTTCACGCAAACTATCGAAAAAAAATTTTGGAATTTTCGCACCATATCACTACCAGGTTTTTTTATTCGGTAGCAATATTCATTTTTCTCTGAAATCCTTTGCCGGCGGGCGTTTCAGCACGCACGTCATTTTTACACAGCTCTTAGATACACCTAATATCTGATAATACAAGCAAACCGGTGATATTTATTTTTCCCGTCCATCGCCGATATTTTTTCTGAAAATTTTCACATCACTTCCCGCCATAGAAACACCGATATTATTCGCACGTAGGTACACCAATTTTTAGGGGTATTTTATTTTACTTTCTTGCAGTTGCAACTCACTCAGTTTGTCAGATTATTCTGCGTAATCTTGCATCAGTATATGCAGTATCTGTGGACACATATCAAAGCCCTCATCAGCTCCTACAACGGTTCCGTGCCGTTCGCCCATTTTATACGCAATTACACCCGTCAGCACCCCAAACTCGGTAGTCGCGACCGCAAGATACTTACCACCATATTGTATAGCTGGTTCAGGTGCTCGTCCGGCATCGTAGTGCCGCAGGGGGTAGCGCATCCATTTGAGGTTCAGGTGCTTGCCTGTCTGCGTGCCTGTGCGGTCTCGGGCCCCACTTACGACAAGCTTTTTGCACCCTTCGACATTGCCGATAACGATGTGCCGCTTCTGCAGCCCGAAATGCTGTTCCCTCATCCACTTCCGCTGTCAGATGGTATCACCCAAGATCAGTGGCTCCTTTCCATGACCCGGCAACCACAGCTTTTCATCCGGGTTATCGGCAATAAGGTTAAGGTCTGTAATATATTGAGTGAAAATAACATATATTTCGAGGAGGTTTCCACCTCCTGCCTGGCTTTGCCCAATGGCAGTGCCATAGATAAGATCCTGCCCGAGGCCGATTACGCCGTTCAGGATGCATCTTCCCAGCATACCGGCACATTCTTCTCACCGGCGGCCGGCCAGCAGTGGTACGACTGTTGCTGTGGCGCCGGGGGCAAGTCATTACTCCTCATGGCGCAGCAGCCCGCCGTTCGCCTCACCGTCACCGACAAGCGGGCCAGCATCATCAGCAACCTCAAAGAGCGTTTCACCCGCTACGGCTATCGCCGCCCCGATGCACTTGTTGCCGATGCTGCGGATGCCGTCTCGCTCGCCAATACCCTCGGCACTCGTCAGTTCGATAATATAATATGTGATGTCCCCTGCTCAGGCAGCGGTACCTGGGCCCGCACACCCGAGCAGTTGCATTTTTTCAATAGCGAGGTGCAGCAGAAGTTCCCGCCGCTCCAGCGCGCCATCGCTGTCAATGTCAGCCGCTACCTGCGCCCCGGTGGCAGGCTCATATACATTACCTGCTCCGTATTCCGGCAAGAGAACGAGGATGTTGTCGAACACATTGTTGCCAATACCGGCCTCAAGGTGCAGCACATGCAGCTCATAAACGGCATTTCCCTCCGTGCCGATAGTATGTTCCTCGCGGTTTTGCAATAGTTAGCGGCTCACTTCCCCCTGCATTGTTTATTTTTGGTCAAATATCAGTGGCCATGCAGCTATCTATGCGCGGCCTGGTTCCGGCACATCTTGTTCAGCAGTTGGCGGGCCGGCCATCACAGGTTTGGAATACAGAGGTCTCCCTGCCATCGGGTGCCTGTGTTTTCGTGCAGGCGCCATCGGGTAGGGGCAAGACCACCCTCATCCACATGCTCTACGGCTTGCGCACCGGTTACACCGGCGCTATCTCTTTCGGCGATCTGAAGATGGATCAACTGTCTGACGATCGGTTGTCAGCCTTGCGTGCCAAAGAACTCTCGGTCATTTTTCAGGACATGCGTCTGTTCCCTTCGCTCACTGCCCTTGAGAACATAGAGGTAAAACGCGCCCTCACCAACACTGTTACAGCAGAAGAGGTGCAGGCATGGCTGGCGCAACTCGGCATTGGCCACAAAGCACACGCCACAGCCGCCACACTTTCTTATGGCGAACAGCAGCGTGTCGCCATCATCAGGGCATTGGTGCAGCCTTTTGCATGGTTGCTCATGGACGAGCCGTTCAGCCACCTCGATGTCGCCAACCGCCAATTAGCTATCGACCTTATCAAAAGCGTGGCACAACGCCGCAATGCCGGCCTCTTCCTCACCGATCTCGATGCCAACAACTATTTCCCATACACCCACACCTTCCTCATGTGAGCATGCGCAGGTCTTCCATATTGAACCGACTATTGCTCCTGCACACAGGGCGTGCCCGCTTGTGGACCGCACTTGCCGTTCTCGCGGCCGGCACTTTCCTGTTGCTGCTCAGTGTTCTTGCCTGGTCCGATTTTGATCTCCTTATCAAGGGAGGCGAAGGCAACGGCACAGAAAGCTACATCGTCATTGGCAAACAGATCACCGAACGCAACATGGGCTCCGCATCCGCAAACGCATTCTCTGCTGCAGAGATCTCCGAGGTGCGTCATGCGCCGCAGGTGCTCGATGCCGGCGAGATCACACCCGCCCTGTTTCCCGTTTATGCCGAAGTAGGAGGGCAACTTCCATTGCAGACCGAACTACCCCTCGCATCTGTGCCCGATAGGTTTCTCGATGCCGTCCCGTCCGACTGGAATTGGCAACCCGGCAACCCCAACCTTCCTGTTGTACTTGCAGCCCGCTTCCTTGATATCTACAACTATGTATTTGCACCCGGCCAGGGCCTTCCGCAATTGTCGCGTGGTTCGGTGCAGGCCATAGGTATGCGCATGAAGGTCGGCAGCGACCCCAGCGTACAGGTCTTTTCGGCACACATCTCCGGCTTTTCCGATAGGGTAGGCTCCGTCCTGGTGCCGCAGTCGTTCATCACCTATGGCAACTCCCGTTTCGCGGCATCCGCCGGCCCCGTTCGTGTCATGCAGCTCATTCTCCGTGTTGCCGATCCTTCCGATCCTCAGTTTGTAACATGGCTGCAGCAGCACGGCTACACCACCGAACCTCAGGGATTGCAGTGGAGCCGCATGCGTGCCATAGTGCAGTCGGTGGCAGCCGCCACAGGCGGTTTGGCGGTATTGCTCATGGTAGCAGGTGCGCTCATATTTATGTTGTTCATCGAGCTGTCTGTCACCCGTTCCCGTTCGTCCTTGGTGTTGCTGCATCAACTGGGCTACAGTCGCCGGTATCTGGTCGGGTTTATGGTGCGCCGTTTCCTCCCCCGTGTTGCCGGTAGTTTATTGTTAGCGTTGGTTGGTACTGTGTTCGTTCAGGCAGTTGTTTCATCGCGCCTGGCGGCGGCTCAGCTTCACTTGCCTGCGCTTCCGGGTGCTGTTGTGTGGGCCGCATTTGTACTATGTTCGGTCCTTGTGTC
Source organism: Flavipsychrobacter sp. (assembly GCA_016786565.1). GTDB lineage: Bacteria > Bacteroidota > Bacteroidia > Chitinophagales > Chitinophagaceae > Nemorincola. Next base: position 11,791 of record JAEUVY010000084.1, on the reverse strand, counting down.
TGCTGCGGTTTATAGGGCCATCGTGCGGTCGGTTGCTGCGGCAGAAGCGTAGTGGCATTATGCCGCCTCTTCACGGTCTACTTTGTCGTCCGCAACTTGTTTTTCTATGGTCTTTTCTTCTTGCGCAGCCGCCATATAGGGCCTTTCCAACTCTCGTTTGCTCCTTCTGATGAACAGGATGTTGAAGACCACCGAAGCCACGATCACCAATTGCATCAGTGACGTTGCATCTGCCGAAAAGAAGAATTTCCCCAGTATCGATAATGGCACCAGGTCTGCATACTCAACATAATACTGACGGTTGCTTATCAGGAATGGCAAGCTCACCGCATAGAATACAACAACAAAAATGATGTGAGCTGTGTGAAAGACCGACGTACTGTCTACTCCCGGCCAGAAATACTGCTTTATCGATAGGAGAGCCGTCACTGATAATACAAGATTAAAGATCGAGATCACGAAAGCCATAGTCTCTATACTGCCCGATGCTACTTCGGCAGCAAATGCAAAGTGCGGCAACAGGGCAAGCAAAGTGGTTCCCAGGAGGAGGCTGGTTTTGTTGTTCATGCCGGAGTCAGTTTATTGGATTTGTAACCCTCATTACAAAAATATAGCTGATCCTGTGAAACACACACACCGAAATGCCACGTTAGCAACGCATTAACTTACTGGCTTATGTCAATTCTTCTGATGCTGCAATCCGCCTTCCCAGCTCGACATCGCTACCGTGGCCACACTGTTGCCAACAACATTGGTCGCAGCCCTGCCCATATCCAGCAGCGGGTCTATTCCCAATAGTAGCGCCAGTCCTGCCTCGGGTATATTGAAGGTGGCAAGTGTACCCGCTATCACCACCAGCGATGCTCTCGGCACACCGGCTATCCCCTTGCTCGTTATCATCAGCACCAGCAACATGCTCATTTGTGTCGCGATGTCCAGATGAATACCATAACACTGTGCTATGAAGATCGACGCGAACGACATATACATCATCGATCCGTCCAGGTTGAATGAATAGCCCAACGGCAGCACAAAGCTTACTATCTTTTCGTCGCAGCCAAATCGTTCCAGTTCCAGCATCAGCTTCGGAAATGCCGCCTCGCTCGATGAGGTCGAAAATGCCAGCAGTACCGGTTCTTTAATGTGCCTGTACAGCGTCGGAACTCTTCCCCGCACAAACAGCCACAAAGCACCCGTTAGTATCGCCAGCAGCAGGAACAGCCCCAGATAAAACTCACCTATGAACAGGGAATAAGTGCCCAGTATGCCCAATCCCTGCTTGCCTATCACTGCCGTCATGGCACCCAGCACCGCCAGCGGCGCGAAGTTCATTACATAGGCGGTCACTTTCAGTATAATGTGAGATACAGAGTCAAGCACTGTTATCACTATCGCTCCTTTTTCACCCACCGCTGCTGTCGCTACACCAAAGAACAGCGAGAACACCACCACCTGCAGTATCTCGTTCTTGGCCATGGCGTCTATTACACTCGTCGGGAATATGTGACTGATGAACTCTTTCAGACTCAGCGATGCATGTGCTACGGTGCTCCCGGCTGCATCAGGCAGTGGCAGGTGCATCGCTATTCCCGGCGTAAAAGTGTTCACCAGCAGCATTCCCAGCACCAGACTTATCAGCGAGAAACAGATAAACCACAGCATGGTCTTGCCACCTATCCTTCCCACTGTCTGTGCACTGCCTTGTTTGGCCACTCCCACCACCAGCGTGCTGAAAACCAACGGCGCTATGATCATTTTCACCAGCCTCAGAAAAATATCGGCCAGCAACGAGAAGGGCTGCAACACGCTGTCCTTGGTTTCGGCTGATTTGTCCGCCAGATAGGTGTTAAGAAAATACCCCAACGCGATACCCGCAAACATCGAGAGTACTATGTACAGTGTTATCCTGTTCTTTGCGGGTGGTGTATGTGCAGCCTCATTCATACTTTATTCTTGGTCTGGTTTTACCCCCACAAAGTACTGTAATAGTATTTAATTAACTAAAAACATGCAGTTCCCATGACTCTGTAACGTATTGCGTATTATTTTTACCCTTCACCACACTGCTGCCCCCATGCCACGAATTTTATGTTTCCTTGTTCTTTTTTCACTTCTGTTCTCCTCCTGCGACCAGGACGATAGATTCACCGGTCTCTGGAATAAGGACTACAATCCCGAGTTCGACGCGGTCACATTTCCTACCTGGAAAAAGAAGGGAAAAGACCTCGTGGACACAGTGCGCATCAAAACACCCATGTTTATCCGGATTAAAAAGGTCTTCCTCAGATACGAAATGAACTGTTATCAGTTTGATGCCGCACGCAATGCCATTGTCAAAGATCCACGCATCTTCGATTTTGTAAAATTCTCAAAAGAGGACGAGTACACGCTTATTTCCGATAACCGGGCCTCCAATATCGTCACCGACAAGCGGGTCATCGTTCAGATCGATCCTGTTACCGGGGCCTTGTCAATGTCATTTTCTGTGCCCGAGGATAACCAGCCGCACGACAAGAACGCCCGTGCCACCTTCCGCAGCATGTTCAATTCTACCTATCACAAACTGCTTGACATCCGCCGCAAATCTGCCGACCCCGACCTTATTGATCAGAAGCTGAAGTCTGAACGCTACATCCTGGGCGAGTGATGCCGATGAGATTTCGGTATTTAAAAAATCAGTAGATTTAGGGTATGATAGCCCGGTTATTTGATATCGTAAAGCAGCGCAGTGAGATTGCTCCCGCGGCTACCATGTTGGCTGCCAAAGAGAACGGCAACTGGCGCACCTATTCCTGCAGCGATGTGTGGAACACTGCTTCGCGTATGGCTGGTGGTCTCCTCTCATTGGGCATAGCCAACGAGGTGCTCCAGCCCGAGCATCAGGAGAAGATAGCCATCATTTCTCCTAACCGCCCCGAGTGGATGATGACCGATCTGGCCGTGCAGCTCACAGGCGCGGTCCTCACTCCGGTCTATCCCACAATCAGTACCGCCGAGCTGACCTACATACTGGCCGAGGCCGGCGTGCGGATAGTCTTTGTGGCAAATGCCGAGATATACGATCGTTTCAAAGACGCGTTGAAGGAAGTTCCTTCCATCACCCGCGTTTATTCATTCGACAAATTGCCCGGCGTGTCACATTGGACCGAACTCACAGCTGCAAACACCACGCACGACGAGGCGCTTGCGGCTCGCATCGGCTCCGATACGCTCGCTACAATCATTTACACATCAGGTACTACCGGTAACCCCAAGGGGGTGATGCTCTCCCATCGCAACATCGCATCCAATGTCCACAACTCTATGCCGGTTTTCACATTTGCCGGTGAGGGCGATAAAGCACTAAGCTTCCTTCCGCTCAACCACATCTTCGAGCGCATGGTCACTTACGTCTACCTCAACAAGGGGCTGGCTATCTACTATGCCGAGAGCATGGATACCATAGGTGCCAACCTCAAAGAGGTGAAGCCCGTTGTATTCACCACCGTTCCGCGTCTCCTCGAGAAGGTCTACGAACGTATCATGAACACAGCCATGGAATTGACGGGCATCAAAAAGGCTCTGTTCTTCTGGGCGTTGGCATTGGGCAAACAGTACGACAATGCGGTTCCCGGTTCACTCTGGTACCGCCTGCAACTGTGGCTCGCCAACAAGATCATCTTCAGCAAGTGGCGCGAGGCATTGGGCGGCAGTGTCAAGGCCATTGTCACCGGTTCTGCTGCATGTCAGGAGCGGCTGGCACGCATCTTCAGCGCCGCCGGCATCACTATCATGGAAGGTTACGGCCTCACCGAGACATCTCCTGTAGTTTCCGTCAACCGCTTCGAGAGCGATGGCAGACGCATTGGTTCTATCGGTCCGCTCATAGACAATGTGGAAGTGAAGATAGCCGACGACGGAGAGATCCTCATAAAAGGTCCCAACATCACTATCGGCTACTACAAACACCCCGACCTTACCGCAGCAGCCTTCAAAGATGGTTGGTTCTGCACCGGCGATATTGGTCAGTGGGTTGAGGGGCGTTTCCTCAAGATCACCGACCGCAAGAAGGAGATCTTCAAAACGTCCGGTGGTAAGTATGTGGCGCCACAAGCCATAGAGAACCGCATGAAGGAGAGCATCTACATCGAGCAGATGATGGTCACAGGTGCCGGTCAGAAGTTTGTTGCTGCCCTTATCGTGCCATCATTCACCAACCTGCGCAAATACCTCCGCGAGCATCATCCCGACATCAATATACCCACCTCCGACGCTGATCTCATCCGCCTGCCCGAGGTCTTAGCTCAGGTGCAGCGCCAGGTCGACAAGTACAACGAGCTGTTCAGCCATCCCGAGCAGGTCAAGAAGTTCGCGCTGCTGCCCGCCGAATGGACCATCGATACCGGCGAGCTCACGCCTTCACTCAAAGTGAAGCGCAAGGTCATAGAGCAGAAATACGCCCGCGACATAGAGCAGTTATACGCTGTCTGATTCTCCGCCCATTTGGATGTACATTTGCACCCGTAATTCCGGTACACAGCAATGATACAGCGCAAATCAATGGACGATCTCGGCCGCATAGACGCCACTCAGGCGCACTCGGCACAAAAGCATCCCATCATTGTTATTCTCGACGATGTGCGCAGCATGCAGAACGTGGGTTCAGTCTTCCGCACCTGCGATGCGTTTGCTGTACAGGCCCTTTACCTGTGTGGTTATACACCGCAACCACCCCACCGCGACATACACAAGACCGCCCTCGGCGCCACCGAAACTGTCTCCTGGAAGCACTTCCCCGATGTTGCCGATGCCATCCGCGCTGCCCGTGAAGAAGGGTATCGTATCCTCTCTGTTGAGCAGGCCCATAATAGTACACAACTGCAGTCTGCCGCCTACGATGGCAGCAAGGTAGCGCTGATACTTGGTAACGAGGTCACCGGTGTCAGCGATGCAGCTTTGCAACTCTCTGATGGCTGCCTCGAGATACCACAGTGGGGTAGCAAACACTCGCTCAATGTATCGGTAACTGCCGGTATAGTATTGTGGGAACTGGTAAGGACCGCCGCGCCTAAAGACCACTGAAATACCTGATCTCTTCTGTCAGGTCCAGCACAGGGTGTTGTGCCGCAAGTGACTCAGTCTTTTTCAGATAGCTGCTCAGGAACTTCCTGTGCGCCTCCGTATCCGGGAAGCGGGTTCTGTGTGCCCTTGCCGTCATTATCTCCTGCACCTGTTGCATCACCGGCACCGCCTCTTTAGCTATGCAGGCCTTCACAAATTGCTCCCACACAAAGGTCGTCGCCAGATAGTTGGGGTGTACAAAGTCTATGTCATAGAAGCGGTAGTCGCGCAGTATATCTATGATCAGTTCATAGGCCGGGAAGTAGTGAGCTACTTCGTGCCTGCCGCACAGGTCATGCACCGCCTCTATCAGCCGTGCCTTGCTGCGGTTGTTGTCTACTACGCCGTCGCGTATATGTCGCACCGGGCTTATCGTGAACAAGACCTGCGCAAACGGATTGATCGCCTTCAGCTTGTTGATCGTGTTGTCCAGCGCGGCTGTGATCTCGTCTATGGGTAGCAGTCGCTTCTCAAACCACTGCGCAGGTGCCCGGTGGTTGTTGGCCACATGTTTGCCGTTCTCCTTCAGGTAATACTGAAATGCCGAGCCCAGCGTGATGATCACTCTATCAGCCTTGCGTATGAATGCCGCGGCCTGTGTTTGCGCGTTATTGATACCCTTCAATGCGGCAGCTTTGTCGGTATTGGAGAATCGTGTGTGGTGGTCCCAGCTGTTCCACAGTTCATTCAGGTAGAATAGCTCGCTTTCCTCATACTGCTTACCGTCTATGTAGCTGTCCAGACTTTGCGCCACACTCAGCGGATTGAACAAAATGCCGTGCGGGTTCTGCAGTACCCTGAACTTGTGCTGCGCCAGCCTGTCCGAGATGTGTTCCGTAAAGCACGACCCTATCAGCAGTATATTGTCTGAATAGATGATCGGTTGCTGCAGTACAGGAACATCGGGTGTTAAAGACAGTTGCATAAGCGAAACAGATTACTGCACAGGTCTTCCCTGCGGCCTATTCTTCCATAAAGTTGAGGTCCTTGCCAAAGGTCTCTTCGGTCATTAATACGGCTGTGATGCTGATTGCCATAACCACTACACCTGTCACCGCGGCTGCATTGATGTAGCTCAGAGAAGGCTGCAACCCGTTAAACAGGAGTATGATCAGCGGCAGCGACCCGCGCACCATGTTCGGTACGGTCGTCGCGGCGGTTGCACGCAGGTTGGTACCAAAATGTTCTGCCGCCATCGTCACAAACAACGCCCAGAACCCCGTGGCAAAACCCATCAGCATACAGATCGCATACATGCCCGTGGCAGTACCATTCTCCTGGAAAAAGTAAAGTGCTATGGATATCACCGTCAGTGCATAGAACAGGTACAGCGCCTTTTTACGGCTGCCCAGCCAGTGACTCAGAAAGCCAATCAGCAGGTCGCCGATCGATATCGCCACATAAGCCAGCATGATAGACTTGCCCGGGTCCACCGGTTCCTTGATTCCGAAACGTTCGGCAAACTCTTTTGAGAAAGTGATCAGTACACCTATTACATACCACGTAGGCAAGCCCACCAGTATGGCCAGCATGTATTTCTTAAACCGCTTGCCATTGTTGAAGAACATCAGGAAGTTGCCCTTCTGCACCTTCGAATGTTGTATGTTCTTGTACATACCCGATTCAAATACGCTCACCCTCAGCAGTAACAGCATCAATCCCAGGAAGCCGCCAATAAAGTAGCAGATTCTCCAGTCATAGTGCGATGAGACAATGCCCTGTGCCCAGTTGTTGCCGCCCTCAGCCATCCAGTCAAACGAGTGTGCCACAAAGTAGGCAGCCACTGCACCCGTCAGTCCCACACCGGCTACAATAGATGTCGCCTTGCCGCGTGTTTCCTTCGGTACCAGTTCGCTCACCAGCGTTATGCCGGCACCCAGTTCGCCCGCCAGCCCCACACCCGCTATAAAGCGGGCCAGGGCATATTGGTTCACAGTGGTTACAAATCCGTTGGCTATGTTGGCCAGAGAATACAATACAATAGAGCCGAACAATACGCTCAACCTGCCCTTCTTATCGCCCATCATGCCCCACAGTATGCCGCCCAATAGCAGACCATACATCTGTATGCTGATGATGAATTTACCTTCCGTATCTATCAGGGCATCGGTCAGGCCCAGCGACTTCAGACTTTTAACCCTGATGATGCTGAACAGCAGCAGATCATAGATATCTACAAAATAGCCCAGCGCCGCCACTATGACGGGTATGCTCAGTAAGGCTGTCTTTTTGTGCTGCTCCATTGGTTGCCGGTTACGCTTTTAGGCCTGTTCTGCAGGCGCCTTATCCTTCTTTCCGAAGAACATTTTGAACAGCACCGGAGCGGTTGTTACAAAAATGATGATGATAACTATCTTCTCCAGGTTAGCCTTCACCCATGGCACTTCACCCAGCAGGAAGCCCGCCATTGTCATACTGATGACCCATGCCAGACAGCCTATGATGTTGAACTTCACAAATTTTGCATAGTTCATTTCGGCCATGCCGCCCACTATAGGGGCAAATGTGCGCACTATAGGCAGGAAACGCGCCAGCAATATGGCTGCTCCTCCTTTCTTCTCGTAAAAGTCGTGCGCCTGAACCAGATGTTTTTTCTTAAAGATCCACGAATCGGGCCGCTTCATCAGCAGGTGCCCCGATTTTTTACCGAACCAGTACCCCACAAAATTGCCCAGTATACCCGCTATACTTATCAACGTCATCCAATAGATAAGGTTAGCCGCCGTATTGCCGAACGGTGACATGGTATTGGCAATAGCGATACCTGTTACAAACAACAGTGAGTCGCCCGGCAGGAAGAAGCCTACAAAGAGGCCCGTTTCTGCGAATATGATAAACATGACCAGGTACAGTCCCCCGTGGTCAGTAATAAAGTTCATTAATTTGTCCGGGTCGGCTAAAAGCGTCTTTAACAGTTCTATTATCTCGTGCATATGTTCTTTCTTGGAGGGGTGAAAGTAAAGAAAAGTTCTCAGTTTATGGTCAGGCTCACCTTGGGCGTGTGCCGTCAACGGTCTATAGTCTGTAGCGTCATGCGGCGTTCGGTCTCGCCTGTCACTTCAATGGTCACATCCAGCCGGGGCGCAAAGAGCAGCGCATCAGCCTTTCCCGGCCATTCCACAAAACAATAGGCGCTGCCGCGTTTGGCCTGGTCTATACAATCTTCCATGCCCGCGTTCACTGCCTCTGCTGCATCCTTCAGGCGGTACAGGTCTATGTGGTAGATCACCTCTTCCCTTCCTTTTATATAGGCCGCATACTCGTTCACCAGCGCAAAGGTGGGGCTGCTTACCGCGTCTTCTACCTGCAGGTAGTCGCACAGGTGGCTGATGAACGTGGTCTTACCTGCTCCCATCTCTCCCGTAAAGGTGATCAGCCGGTACGGAGCGGCATGTTGCCAGAATTCCGCGGGAATGCTGTCAATATTGCCTAATGTGTACTCAAATGATATTGTTGCCATTATTACTGCCAAAAATAGCCAATGACCACCTAATATTTTCCGCCCCCATTATTTTGTCGGATGGCATTTTTCCCTAACTTGCCTGAGTTGTTCTTTAATTTGTTCATATTTTTCAGTCAATCAGTACTTTATAGTTAACAAAATAGCAATAATGAAGCAGTTTTTACCCGCTATTATAGCCCTTCAGTTGTTGTGGGCGCCGGCCACAGCCCATGCCGGCAACTACTGGAAGCAGGTCGATCCGTCGGCGGCGCCAAAGAACGTACAGTTGCAGCACCCCGATAGGTTCACTGTTTACCGGTTGGACGAGGCCGATCTGAAGGCACGTATGTGGAACCTTTCAGAGGATCCCGCCGAGGCTATCGTCATTTCGCTGCCCCTGCCCGATGGTTCCTACCGCGACTTCAGGGTATGGCAGACACCCATGATGCCGCCCGTTCTGGCACAGAAGTATCCCGATATCAAGACCTTTACCGCCGAAGCAGTGGGCGCGCCTGCCGTTACTGCCAAGCTCGACTTCACTGTTTATGGCTTCAGTGCCATGATCTATGATGGCGAGAATACCTCCTTTATAGATCCGTTCGATAATTACCACGACGGCTTTTACCTCGTTCACTACAAGCGCGATGAACGCCGCAACGACAACGACCGTATGCGTTGCGAGTTCCGCAACGAGGCCGACGAACTGGCCGGCGGCGAGGCTATGATCACCGCTGAGACCGGCCTGCCCAAACTGGCGCAGAAAACGTCAAACGGTTACGAATTGCGCACCTACAGGCTGGCGCTGTCCTGCTCCAATCAGTATGCGGTGGCCGCTACAGGCGTGGCATCACCCACCATCACCCAGACACTTAGCAAGATGACCACCACCATGAATCGCGTGAATGGTGTGTACAACCGGGAGTTCTCTGTACAGATGAACTTCGTAGCCAACGAGGACACCCTCATCTGGACCGCACCCACCGGCACCATCAACGGCAACGACCCGTTCAATTCTATTAACAGCAACGGTGCTGCCTGCCTGGGTGTCAACCATACTACCTGTACTAATCGTATAGGTACTGCCAATTTCGACCTCGGCCACGTGTTCACTACCGGCGGCGGTGGCATCTCTGGCCTCGGCATTGTGTGCAACAGCAGCCAGAAGGGGCGCAGTGTCACGGGCTTGCCCACCCCCGTGGGCGATGGTTTTGACATAGACTATGTGGCGCACGAAATGGGGCACGAGTTCGGCTCCAACCACACGTTCAACAATAACAGCGACGGTAGTTGCAGCGGAAACGCCTCCTCCAACTACGCCTACGAACCTTCCAGCGGTTCCACCATTCTGGCCTATGCCGGCATCTGTTCGCCCGACAATGTGCAGAATAACAGTGATGCCTACTTCCACGCGTCCAGCCTCGTGCAGATACAGGGCAAGCTCGCAGGCTCGCAAAACGTTTGTGCTGTACGCACTTCCACCGGCAACAAACTGGTATATCTGGCACCGTTCACAGCCAGCTACAAGATACCTTACAAAACACCGTTCGAGCTCATCGCTCCAACCGCTGTCGATTCTGTTGCCGATACCTCTGTCACCTATTGTTGGGAACAGTGGAACCGGGGCGACTTCGGTTCGCGCATCAAGGATACCTATTTCCGCGGTCCCATCTTCAGGTCGTATAGTCCTAAGAAGTACGATCCGCTGCGCACCTTCCCCAAACTCAGCATGATCCTTTCGGGCAACCTCACTGCAGTAACTGCCAGCGGCTCGTTGGGCGAAAAGGCACCCGACACTACCCGTTTCCTCACCTTCAAACTCACTGTCCGCAACATCTTCAACGGCAAGGGGTGTTTCCTCTTCCCCGATGATACAGTACATATAGACGCCATTTCCACCGGGGCCGCCAACAATTACGGTGGCTTCAAGGTCACCAGCCAGAACGCGTTCGGCATCACCTACGAAGGTGGCAGCACGCAGACCATCACCTGGGACAAGGTAGGTACTGATGCCGCACCTTACAACGTGGCCAATGTGAAGATATATATGTCTACCGATGCCGGTGTCACTTGGCCATACACCGTGGGCACCTTCCCCAATACCGGCACCGCGTCCATCACGGTTCCCAACCCGCCTGCTACCAGCGCCGTAGTGCGCTTCAAGGTGAAGGCGGAGAACAATATCTTCTTCAACATCAATACCAGAAGCATCACCGTGACCAACAATCCGGGCCTGGCCACAGGTATCACGCAGCCTGTTGGCACACTTGCGGCAACACTCAAGGTATACCCGGTACCTGCGCACGATCTGCTGCAGATAACCACCGGCACCGGCGGCAACTCATTCCTCAGCATCATCAGCAGTACCGGCCAGATGATGTGGAAGGGAACTATAGGCGCCTCTGCAGAAGTGCCTGTAAGCAACTGGGCCCGCGGCATCTATTTTGTACGCGTTACCGATGCTACCGGTGGCGAACAAGTGGCCCGCACCGTGGTGCTGGAATAACCGACAATCATTATTATTTCTTCAAAAAGCTGTTCCCCAAAGGAGCAGCTTTTTTTGTGTGGGGCGGCGGCCTACTGTGCCCTTCATTTAAATATAACCTTTAATGTCCTGTTTAAAGTGTACCTTCAGTGGGTATAGTTCTTAAAGACACGCTTATGGTAACAACTCCCGAATTACGCAGTCAGTTCGAAACAGCATTCTCAAAGATCGTAAGGTCGCTCGGTCCCGAGGTGCAGAAAAAGTGGGGTGGCACCATGACCTGGAAAGATGACCGGTCTTACCCCGAGATCCAGTCCGAACTGATCAAAGAATTTAGCCCGCAGGCAAGATCAGCCTACGTTTCCTTACTCAACAAGCTCAGTCGCGGTCGCATCTGACCCGTTTGGGAGGCGATTATTGCCACATATTGACGTTTTTGAGGAAAACTCTGAGCGGTTATTTTCTTTGTTTTTCAATTCAGCTGCATGAAGGTGGATGTTTTCATTGAAAATCAATGTTTTATGTAGAATTGTGTAGGGATTGAGTGCTCCACAGAATGGAAAAACTGCGCAAAAACTTCTCACTTGCTTCTCAAAACCTGCGCAGTTACTTCTCACCTGCTTCCCTGTATCTTCCTAATATAGGTTTACACCTTCGTTAGATAATCCTGTTTTTTGTTTACTGCCATTTTGTTAGTCCTGTAATTTGTTTACAGTTGGCTTCTTTTGATGCTGATTTCTATTTACACTACAAAAGTATTTAATTTT
>JAEUVY010000039.1 GCA_016786565.1 Flavipsychrobacter sp. | reverse complement strand
GTAGGCGCCACCCATATTGTACCAGAGGTCTATATTGTTCGAATCGATCTGAAGGCCCTTTTTGTACTCTTCGATCGCTTCAGGGTAGCGGCCGATCTTGCCGTAATTTTCCCAACCTACCTTCAGATAGTAGTCGCAAATGAGTTTGTACATGCCGGGTAGCGTAGGGTACGTGGGGTACAGTGCGCGCACTTTCTCAATGTTGGCTTTTGTCTCGTCAATGTTTCCAAGTTTGTACCACGCGATACCTCGGTTCAGATAGGCTGCCACGAATTTGGTATGTATTGAAAGCGTGTGGTCAAGGATCTTCACTGCATCAGTAAGGTATTTTGTGCGCTCGGTAGAATCCTTGGCATAGTCGGCCAACGTAATGTAGGAAGCCGCAACGTTCGCGTTTACCAACACGCTGTTAGGTACCGTCTTGATGTCTGTGCCAAAAAGCGTACTGTCGTTTTTCCAGGCTACGTTTCTGTCTATTGTTTTGAAACTCATCAGAGCTGTAATTACAATGACCACAGATGCCAGTCCTACCTGAGCTGATCGTGCCGGCTGCAGCTTCCCGAAGCCGTTATATAAAAGCCATGCCACCACCATTACAAAACCAACCGATGAGTGATAGATGAGACGTTCGCCGAGTGTAGCGCCTATGTCGAAAACGAGGTTGTTGACCATGAGTAGGTGCACCATGTAAAACGCTATGGCAAAACAGATCATCTGAGCGCCGTTTGCTACATAGTCTGCTGATTCCACGCCTGTATTCATTTTGCGTTTCGGGAAGAACCGGAACATTGCATAGATGATACCTGCATGAATGATGATCGATGCCCAAACCATGGGGTGGGTGAATTCTTTATAAGGGATCTGCGCGTAGGAATAGTCTGCAGAAAGCGGATGTGGGAACAACAGGAATTTGAGGTAATAAAGCGTTGAGGCTATTTCGGTGGCCAGTTTCTGACTTCCTTCAGCATACAGGTATGGGTTGTTCAGCACTTCCTGTGCAGCACTTTCGATAACTTCAGGCAATTCAGAGAAACGCACCATCAGATAAATACCCGATATGACAAAATATGGTACGAACGGCATGAGTTTGCTGAAGAACGTAGCTCTATCGTCTTTGGGTGTATTGGTAGGTTTCAGGAATTTGAATATGGCAAATGTCGCTGCTGCAATTCCCAGTAGCGGGAAAAGTGTTCGTACTCCGCCTCCTGCATCACCTTCGGCCGGTGGTGGTGCCACCGCATTCAACCTCACTGCGAGGTATAAAGTTACTATTACAACGTAAGGAAGTGTAGTGGTGATGCTTTTGAAAAATGAATATCCACGGAAAATGTAAAATGCCAATGGAAGGAGTATCATCATTGATATCGCGTATTCCTTCGAGAGGAACGCCATGAAGAAACTCGTCAAAGCTGCTGCTAGATGCAACTTGTTGGTTTTGTTTTCCTCGTACTTGAATGCGTATATGAAAGTGAGGCACATAAAGAGCAATGACATGATCTCGTCACGGCTTTTCACGTTTGCAACAACTTCGGTGTGGATGGGGTGGGCTGTAAATAATATGGTAGCAATTAGCGCAACAACAGGATCCTTTTTGAATACTATGTAGCGCAGGAACCATAACAGTACCACAACCGACAACATATACCAAAGCGTATTGAAGACGTGGCGGACATTCATATTGTACACAAGCTGTTTCTGGCCAGGTCCTGATACGCCGTATGATATTTGCTGCTTCAATACGCTATCAACATTCTCTTCTTTTACCGCGCCTAGAAATTGCTGTTCGATAGCAAACGTCACTATCGAAAGCGGACGAAAACGACCGCCTTTCAGCTGATTGGTTGTGTTCAACTGTCGGTAGTAACTGTCGTAAGCGTCCTTGGTGAGAATACCTTTGATCCCCGCAAAACCTTCCAACACATATTCGTTCTTCACTATCACAATGCCATCATCATGAGCAAATTCGTGTTTGAACGTATTACAATAGAGGGCAAATGCCAGCAGGGCCACGATGATAGCCTGCCCTTTGAAATGGGTAAGCCAGGATCTGATATCACTGAAACTGAATGGTTCCTGATCATGCACAACAGGTAACGACTGAGACTTCTGTTCTACGACCGGAGTTTCCGGGGTAATGTTCGCACGTTGCTTTTTAGCCATGTTGTTAGTTGAGTATGATTCGTGTCAATTGGAAGAAATGTTTGATGTAGTCGTATTCAAAAATATCTATTTTTCAATAAAAGATCGGACTGTATCTACCAGTTCTGTGGTTGCTCGGTCCAGGTCGTCGTTTATGATTATCTTATCGAAATTGGGAGCAACTGTCAGTTCGTGGGTAGCTTTGTTAATACGTTCTTCCAGGCTTTGAGGCGTTTCGGTGCCACGGGCTATCAGGCGACGGCGTAACTCTTCCATAGATGGTGCTTCGATAAATATGGTGATGCAACGGTCAGGGTATTTATCGCGCACCACCAATGCTCCCATTACGTCAATGTCTACAAGCGGGGTGTTGCCACTGTCCCATATCCGGTTCATCTCAGTTCGTAACGTTCCGTAATATTTTCCGGTGTATACCATTTCCCATTCCACAAACGCATCATCGGCAATGAGCTTCCTGAATGTATCCTCATCATAAAAATAGTAGTCCTTCCCATGCACTTCGCCCGGCCTGGGCTGCCGTGTACATGCGGAAATAGAGAATTGCAGGTTGGGCATTTGAGCAAGAAGCCTCTTGACCAAGGTTGTTTTTCCCGACCCTGAGGGTGCTGTGATGACTATGATCTTCTCTGAATTCAACGTTTGTTAGTTATTGATTGCGAATAACGCAAAATTCCGGCGGTTTTTCTAATGAAAAAAGGTCTTTTGGAATTGCTGACGGTAAATTTGATATTTGGGTAATTATGAAAAACAGCACCAAAATATGGATACTTTCCTGTCAGATAGTGGTGTTGTGGGCAATGTTTTTTGCGCTGGAGCAATTTCCGGGCGTAGTGAAATGGTACTCCGAAACCGTCTTTCCGGCACTGCAAATTACTAGGAATTCTGTTTTTTCAATCACTTCAGTCAGTCTGGGTGACGTGCTTTACTTTCTTCTTGGCCTTTGGTTGCTGGTCTCGGTTATCAGGTTTGTTTATTTTACCAGCAGATGGAGAAGACATAAAGAAAGGGTGTTGGGAATAGTATTAAACGGGGTAAACACGTTTCTGGCAGTTTACATAGTATTTATCGTTTTTTGGGGTGCGAATTACAGTAAAGAACCATTGGCAAGGTTTTGGGGGCTGCCTTCAGCGCCCAAGGGGAGCAGGCAGGAAAGAAGAGCACACGACATGACCGTGACGGTTGCCCTGAACCAATTCCTGGTAGGTAAACTCAACCGATCGGCACCAAAATACAGGGCACTACCCAATGAGCATATTAATGAGAGGTCAATTGCCTACTACAGAGAGTACACAAATTGCAGTGTAAAGGATGGTGGGCTGGGTGTGAAGACGAGTTTGTACAGTGCTTTAATGCAATGGATGTCGGTTGATGGCTATTACAATCCGCTAACTGCAGAAGGGCAGGTGAATAACAAAGTACCCGGTTTCATGATGCCGTTCATTACCTGCCACGAAATGGCGCATCAGGCAGGTATTGCAGCCGAGGGTGACGCTAACCTGATGGCGTATGCAGTGTGTACACATGGAAACGATGAGATTTTTAAGTATTCTGCGTACCTCAATTTGTGGCTATATGCGAACAACCGGTTATATAGGTATGATTCGGGTATGGCTAATAGTTATCAACGTCAGTTGAACGAGCTTACATTGCGCCATCTGGATACCCTGGAAGCAATAAGTGCTGCACATAGAGGATTTCTTTCCCATTTCACCAGCAATGTGTACGACAGTTACCTGAAGTTGCAGAATCAGGAGAACGGAATAAGAAGTTACGGCAACGTGACCCGCGAGGCCTGGCTTTGGGAGCAGGCAAGGGCAAGAGGCCGTAAGCTGATAAAGATCCCCTGACAGAATACTACCACTGCAACAGGGCCGCTATACGCTGCGCCACTTTTTCGGCACTCGGCAACATTGCCGCTTCCAGACCCATGTTCATTGGCACGGCAGGCAGGTCCAGCGCGCCAACGGTCTGCACCGGAGCGTCGAGGTGTTGGAAGCAGTTCTGCGCGATTCTGCCCGCGAGTGCTTCGCAAAATGAGTTGCGGAGCTGTTCTTCGGTCAGCACCATACACTTTCCGTGCTTACGAACAGTAGAATAGATCAGTTCTTCATCTAACGGGTAAATTGTGCGCAGATCTACAATTTCCACTTGTCCGGGGAATTGTTTTGCAGCATTTTTCGCCCAGTATACCCCCATGCCATAGGTGATGACGCAGATAGATTCGCCATTTTCAACGCACTCGTCAGCCGCACTCAGTACCACATTTCCTTTGCCAAACGGAAGGATGTAGTCGCGGTCCGGTTCAACGGTTTTCGCTTCTTCTGTGCCGGGAACTTTACTCCAGTAGAGTCCTTTGTGTTCCAACATCACTACCGGGTTGCCGTCGTAAAAAGCACCCTTTATCAGCCCCTTGATATCGGCCGCATTACTTGGGTAAGCAATCTTGATGCCCTTAATAGTTGCCAGCGTACTTTCCACGCTTCCGCTGTGGTAAGGGCCGCCGCCGCCATAGGCTCCGATAGGAACCCTGAGGATCATTGATATTGGGAATTTTCCACATGTTAGATAGCAGGACTTACTTATCTCGGTAACTAACTGGTTCAACCCCGGGTATATGTAGTCGGCAAACTGAACCTCTACAATCGGTTTCAGCCCCACAGCATTCATGCCCACGGTGGAACCAATGATATATGCTTCCTGAATTGCGGTGTTGAATACACGGGTGTCGCCAAACTTGTCGGCAAGTGTAGCGGCCTCACGGAAAACACCGCCCAGCCTTTTTCCCACGTCCTGACCATAGAACAATGCTTCGGGGTGGTCTTGCAGCAATTCTTCAACCGCGTGTAATGCGGCATCCACCATTACCACTTTTTCCTTTCCTTCAGGTGTTCTGTTACCTGTTTCTATTGTCGCTCCGCTGGGTCTGTAAACATGGTCGGTAACTGTTGCCGGGTCCGGGTCGGGTGCGTCAACAGCTGCAGCGAATTCCGATTGAACAAATGCCAGCTCTTCGTTTTCTATTTTGTCAAGTTCCGATGCTTTTACCCCGTAGTCGTTAATCAGTACTTTACGAAGTTTCGGTCCCGGATCATCTTGTCCGTGTTTTTCTAGGTCTTCGGCAGTGCGGTACCATTCTTTTCTAACGCCGGATGTGTGGTGACCCAACAATGGCACCTTGGCGTGTACCAGCACCGGTGTTCTGTTTTTGCGGACATGTTCTATCGCATTGGCCATGGTGGTATATGAAGCCGAAAAATCGCTTCCATCTACACGCACACGCTCCATTCCTTTAAAACCGCCTGCATATTCGTAGGCATCCATTGTGCGGGCTTCGTCACTGCTTACAGATATTCCCCAGTCATTATCCTGTACCAGGTATATAATTGGTAGCTGGTGCAGTACGGCAAACTGAAATGCTTCGCTTACTTCACCTTCGGTGACACTACCGTCGCCAAGAGAACAAATTGTGACAGGTGGAACCGGATAGTCAGACAATTTTTGCCTTTCCCTGTATTTTATACCCTGTGCAACACCGGTTGTGGGAATTGCCTGCATACCTGTTGCACTACTCTGGTGGATGATAGTGGGGAATCCTTCCCGCTTTATATTGGGGTGGTTGTAATATTCTCTGCCTCCTGTGAAAGGATCATCGCCTTTTGCCAGCAATTGCAGCATCAGCTCATAAGGACGATAGCCCATACCCAGCATGATGCTCTCATCTCGGTAATAGGGGCTTACAAAGTCGCACCCCTGTAACAGAAAACCTGTTGCCAGTTGAATAGCTTCATGCCCACGTGATGTACTATGGACGTATTTGCATATTTGACGATTAGCATCATATGTTTCCGCCATAGCTCTGGCAGTCATCATCAGCCGGTAGGCCTTTAGGAGGAGATCTTTTGAAAGCATCGTGCGCAAAAGTAAGTGTAAAACTATCAAAAAGTGCTATGATGGGTGTTTACAATAGGTGCCGTAACGGGAAAAATCCACCCGAAACAAAATATGAGCAGAGTCACTTTTTTATTGTTTGAATTTGTATATTTGTTTTAGGTGTTACATAGTAGATGTCGTGGATCTGATGCGGTTTGGTTTCTATTCATTTTGTTTGGAACGCCTCAGTCGAGAAATACACTTGAACCGCTTCACTATTGTTTGTTGTTAATGTAAATAACACATTGTTATGTTGGAATTACACGAGAACGAGAAGCCAGGTAAGTATGTGGAAAGGATGCTTGAAAATGGCGAGAAGAAGGAAGAAATTGAGAAGTCGTTGATTGCGCTCGGGCATGATCGCCGATACGTTCTGGAATTGGTTGAAGAGATCGCTAAGATGAAGGATGCCAGCAGCCGCTCCACAGGTCTCACTTTGATATTGGTGGGCGCGGTGATCTGCTTTGTCAGCTTCTTGCTTACGGTGACAAGCGCTGTTTCTGGCGATGCCTATAATTTTGTGCTTTTTGGACTGACCAGTCTGGGAGTGATTGTCATTTTTGCGGGTTTCACGAAGGTGTTCTGACGTGGTTTGTCATTCGTTTATTTTAATAATCCTGAGCATTTCTCCCATATTTCAGCGGCAACATCCTCAATTTGTCTGTTTCCGTTTATAGTCGCTACATGCTCTTTTTCTTTCAGTTTACTGAATGCTTTGATGTAGTTGTCTCTTACCTTCTTTAGTATCTCGTTGGTTTCGTAGAGTTCCGCATTTTCCCTGTTAGCAACAATTCTTCGCATACATTCGTCTGTTGGTACGTCCACGAAGATATTCAGGTCGGGTTTCAAGATCCTTGCACACATTTCGTTGCAGGCTATCACCCAATCCATGTCTACATAAACACCGTGGTATGCGTATGAAGAGAAATAATACCTGTCTGATATAACGGTATAGCCATCCGCCATTTTCTTAACCAGGCCATCTTCTTCATTCAGCAAATGATCCAGGCGGTCGGCGAGGAACAAACCTGCAATAGTGGTTTGGTCTGCTTTTTCAGTCCCTTTCAGAATGTTTCGCAACAGACTGCCTATTTTGCCGTTAGTGGGCTCAAATGTGAGGTGCACCTTATGGCCGTTTGCCGACATCTTTTCTGCAAGCATTTTCGCCTGTGTGCTCTTGCCACTTCCATCAGTACCTTCTATTGCTATGAAGACATTCTTTTTCATTTGCTTACAGTTGTTTATTGGTGCGAAATAAGGCGGACTGCGCATCATTTTGTACCGGACAGCCAAAGCTAATAACAAAACGGCTCTATTTTTTCTTGTCTATTTTCATTTCTTTTACAGAAAAGAAATTAAGGCGAGCGCATGAGCATGAACGAAGGGTATAGCTTGGTACACATTACTGTTGACGGGGAGTACAGAGCTCCGCTCGTAGCCAGTCAATTATTCGATCAGGCTGAATGGCAGGCCAGGGATCGGGGAGAGGCAGCCCCCGATAAAGTGGAGGCATGGATACTCGGAGCAATGCGCGAGTACACAGATGCGACTGCGCAGGAGAAACTGCGGTCACTGGTTGAGCGATGTCCGCACATCAGTGTCCGAATGATCAATGGTATCGGTCGCCTGGGGTATTTCCCTATGGTGCAGCTCATGAAGATATACCGCCGCAGGTTGGGCAGGAAACCGGTAATATACCACTGCAGGGGCGAAAGTGCGGCTCAATGGGGCCTGAAAATGCGTGACCTATTTCCGGGAGATAAGGTGGTGCTGGACGTGAGAGGATTCTGGCCGGCTGAGAAACTCTACGAAAAAGGGATCGAGTCCCCCGAAAAGGCTACAGGCGCCGATCGTGATCTCTATAACTCGTTGCTTAAGCATCTGACAAACACTATTTCGAAGGTTGACGGGGTGACTACGGTGAGCGATGCCCTGCGAGCGTTGCTTATAGAAACCGCTGGCGCCACTGCCGGGTGCGCCGTTGTGCCATGTTGTGTTTCGGCAGTGGTAACCGGTGACAAAAGGGATGAACTCAGGGAAAGTTGGGGAGTGGAAAAGGATGAAGTTGTAGTGGTGTATTCCGGCACAACTGCCGCATACCAGCACCTGGAAGACCTGACAATACCCTTTATGAAGGCGCTGATGGAGGCAGATAATAAGATCCGACCGGCGTTTTTCTCGTCTCAGATAGACAAGATCACCGTGATGTTGCAGCATGCCGGTGTGAATATGGAAAGAGTATTGCTGAAAAAATTCAGGCAGGATGAAGTAGGTAACGCACTGTCTGCGTGTGATGCCGGTATCCTCATCAGGAAACCTACGCTGGTAAACAGAGTGGCAAATCCGGTGAAAATTGCTGAGTATCTGGCTGCAGGTTTGCCAATAATAATTGAGAAGGGGGTAGGAGGTGTAGCTGACGAAATGTTTGGGAAGGGTGTACTAAATGGAGTAACATTGACAGCCTCTGATGCCGGCATGGCGAATCAGGTCGCCGAAACGATCTCTTGGCTTAATGGAGACCTTGCCGGTAAGCGATCAACCGTGCAGGATTATGTCCGTTCGGTATACCTGTGGAGTGCAGCCATACATGTAAGTAGAGCATTGTACCAACGGGTGCTCAAAAAGCATTCGTAAAAGTCAGATGAATTATTTACTTTTGCGTGTCTAAAAACATTTTAAATTAATACAATCATGGGAAGAGGTGATAAACGTACCAAAAAAGGTAAAATAACATTGGGTAGCTTTGGTAAGGCGCGTACTGCACGTACCGGTAAGAAAGCTGCTGCAAAAGCAGAAAAGAAAGCTTAATTAAATAGCCGTTTCTTAGCTAATTCGAGGCCGTGCCGTAACTGGACGGTCTTTTTTTATTGATCTATCATCCATATTTCGAATGGACGCACTTTTTCATTCGGTCTCACTTGCTGACCGGAAATTCCTCGTAACCGGCGGTGCCGGCTTCATCGGGTCGCACATAACGGCCTACCTGCTGCAGCACGGTGCGCGCGTGCGCGTTCTGGATAACCTTGCTACAGGTTTGCCGTCGAACGTTGCTTTATTCCGCGATCATCCGAATTACGAGTTTATGGAGGGAGATATCCGCGACTTTGATGTATGCCGTCGCGCTACCCATGGCGTAGAGTATGTGTCACATCAGGCTGCTTTGGGTTCTGTGCCACGATCTGTAAAAGATCCGGTGTCGAGCAACGAAGTGAATGTGAGCGGATTTGTAAACATCCTTACCGCCGCCAAGGATAGTGGTGTGAGGTCGTTTGTATATGCATCATCTTCATCGGTTTACGGCGACGAGCCGAATCTGCCAAAGGTGGAACAGCGGACCGGTAATCTATTGTCGCCTTATGCTGTGACCAAAATGGCCAACGAACTCTATGCCAATGTCTTTTGTGGCTTGTACGGAATTCGTGTTGCCGGATTGAGGTACTTCAACGTTTTTGGCCCGCGACAGGATCCCAATGGTCAGTATGCCGCTGTGATTCCTCTATTTGTTTCCGGTATCATTAACCGCACTCCGGTTCACATAAACGGTGATGGCGAGCAGACAAGGGACTTTACCTATGTTGATAATGCTGTTCAGGCCAATGTACGTGCAATGCTGGCAGAAGATCCTGCGGCATTTGGTCAGGCCTACAATGTGGCGACGGGTAATAACTACTCGGTGAATTTCCTTTACCGATCCATTGCCGACATATTGGGAATTGATCATGCACCAGTTTACCGCGAGCCGAGGGCCGGTGATATCCGAGACTCTTTGGCTGATATTTCAAAGGCACAGCGTTTGCTGGGGTATAACCCTACCCACCAGTTCATGGATGGTTTGAAAGTAACTGTTGACCACTTCAGAAACTATTATAGTTGAAAACAAAATAACAACTGAATTATGTTGCGTAAGACAATTAGCTATCTAACGATCATCTTTGTTTGCTCACATTTTGCCGCGTTCAGCCAGGAAAAATCACTGCTCTGGGAGATAAGCGGTAACGGACTGAAAAAGCCTTCCTATTTATTTGGAACGATACATCTTATATGCCGACCCGATTATGTGTGGTCTGATAGGATGACCAAAGCATTTGATGGCACTGAAAAGGTTTGTCTGGAGATGGATCTGGACGATATGAATGTGATGATGGAAGTTAGCTCAGGCTTGATGGACAAGACCGGTAAGAAGTTATCTTCATATTTCAGCAAGTCTGATTACACACGTCTGAAGGCTTATATGAAAGACAGTGTCGGCATGGACCTGACCATGTTTGAGATGATGAAGCCGGTGGCATTGCAGACTATGATGGTGACGAAGAGCACATCTTGTGATGATGCTGCGTCTTATGAAGATAGCTTGATGAAAGTGGCTAAGAAACAAGGCAAAGAGCTGCTTGGTCTTGAAAGTGCGAAGGATCAGCTGGACGCCCTGGAAAGTATTCCGGTGGATACTGTAGTAGCCGGTATAATGGATGTTGTGGATGGTAAAGATAATGGTGAAGGAGAGGCTGAGTACCACAAATTAGTGGCGGCATACCGCGATCAGGACATCGCGCTCATGCAAAAGTTGATAGTTGAGTCAGAAGGTTTGGGGGGTAACGCCAAGACACTGGTCGATGACAGAAACAGGAAATGGATCCCGCTAATGGGGGAAATGATGAAAAGCAACTCGGTATTTTTTGCGGTTGGCGCTGGTCACCTGGCCGGGAAAAACGGTGTTATCTCGCTTTTACGAGCGGGTGGATACACGGTAAAAGCAGTGAAATAGAAGCGATCTTCTTACTTGATGTTCTGAGAAAAAATAGCTTGAGACTTGTGTATCAGCTGGTCTTTCTTTGATAGAAAAACGTCCAGTTTGTCTTTCGGAATACGCAGGTTGTAAAACGGAGTGGGGTAGGTGTTCAGTAAGAACAATTCATAGTCAGGATTCCAACGGGCTATCAGCTTCTTATCCATGCCCAATTCCTGACACATCATTTCCAGATGAAGCGGTTCATTGATGCGCACAATGGTCATGCTTTTCAATTCCTCTTCTGTAAACTGAGCTTTCTTGTCGGCGGTTTTAGCAGCTCCCGCAACCGGCGTATTCAGCCCCGGTATTGTTTTTCCTGCGTCGGCTTTTTTCGCCGGAATAAGGTCTTCTTCTTTTCCGAATTTAAAATCTACAGGCACACTGCCCAGATTGATAAACTTGCTAAGGTTCTCGAAGATGCTTGCAGTTGCAATGAATGCAAGAACGTGACCCTGTGTTTCCCTGGGCAGGTATTCTTTAATATCCCAGAAATTGCGGCTGCCGGTACGTTCTATAGCGCGTTGCACTGGTGTAGGGCCGCTGTTGTATGCTGCTATCACCAATAACCAGTCATTCAATTGGCTGTACAACAATTCCAGATATTTTGTGGCAGCAGTCGTGGATTTGTACCAGTCAGTCCTGTCGTCACGGTGCCTGTTTACCGACAACCCCATCATCTTCGCTGTTGACTCCATTAGTTGCCATGGGCCAACGGCGCCAGCCCTGGACACTGCTTTGTGGTTCAGCGCAGATTCAATTACAGCAAGATATTTTAGTTCCTTCGGCAGTTGCTTCTTCTCCAGTACATTGTCTATTACAGAGAATGGTTTTGTGCTCGCATTCTGAACGCTGTTGAGTGTTTTATTGTGCGCCTCAAGGTATGTACGTACATAATTGTTCACATACTCATTCTTCTCTCCAAAATATGATTTGGTGCCGGCAAGCGGCACAGGGCCATATTTAGGTGTCTCTACAGATGGGACAACTGAAGGCTCAGGTGATTGCGGTTGCGCCTTTGCTACTGTTGTTTGAGGCAGTTTGGCCGGTGTGTATGACGGCGTTGGTGCAGCAGCAATTGCGATAGGCTCCTGTTCTTGCTGCTGAACAGCAGGTACAGGTTTTACAGCAGGTCTGCTAACTATAAATGAATCTTTAGATTCTGAAGAAATAGCCGTGCTTGACACACGAATTTTGCTACCTCCTGGTCGCTGTGCATAAGAAATAGATGCCGAAAGGATCAGCCCGGTAAGTGGAAGCAAAAAAGTCTTGTATTGCATGATTTATCGTTTTTAAGCGGTGAAGCATGCAACCCATATAGGGAAGCCGGTGAAATTAATAGATGAATTCGGCGGATAGTTATATCCGGTGATCCGAAGTTAGTTTTTGGGAGTGTTATCTTTCTCCTTCAGGCCAGACTCGATCTCATTCTTAATGCCATCTTTCGCATCGTTGAACTCGCGGATACCCTTTCCGAGGCCACGTGCCAATTCCGGTATCTTCTTTCCTCCAAATAACACAATGATGATCAATAAAAGGATCATCAATTCGCCTGAATTAGGCATTCCCATCAACAACTGCGGAAAAATGTTTAATAATGACATTAGAATTAGTATTTAAGATATAATGAAACAGTTAATCTAATACGATTGCAAAGGTAGCGATTTTTGCCTTCCGCAATAGTATTTTTATATTTATTATTCCATGTTTATAATATATTATTGGCAACCTAAACAATGCGAAACCACATTGAGGGTATTATGCCAACATAGTAACCGGGTTCTCGAGATAGGTTTTCAGTGTTTGCAGGAAACGTGATCCTACTGCACCGTCAACCACACGGTGGTCGCAGCTCAATGTGAGTTTCATGAGGTGGCGGATCACCATTTGCCCGTTTTCAACAACAGGAGTAGGAGTGATCTTGCCAACTGCAAGTATGCAACTGTCAGGCGGGTTGATGATAGCAGTAAATTCATCGATGTCCATCATGCCAAGGTTGGATATGGTGAAAGTATTGCCTGTAAACTCGTTTGGCTGTATTTTCTTTGTACGTGCTTTGTCGATCAAGGATCCTGCCTCGGCCGATATTTGAGACAGAGATTTTTGGTCGGCAAAACGCACAACCGGAACTATCAACCCTTCATCTACAGCCACGGCTGTACCAATATGTATGTGGTGGTTCTGACGGATGAAGTCACCCATCCATGAGCTGTTTACTGCCGGATGCTTGCGCAATGCCATAGCACATGCCTTGATAACCAGGTCGTTGAATGATACTTTTTCAGGCGAAACAAGGTTGATCGCCTTCCTCGCTTCCATCGCGTTGTCCATCGTAATGGTCATACGCAAGTAGAAGTGTGGCGCTGAGAACTTGCTTTCAGCCAACCTTTGAGCAATGATACGGCGCATCTGTGTGAGCGGAGTATCGGTGTACCCTTCGGTGCCTGTTACTGTAGCTGCTGCCGGAGCAGGTGCTGTGGTAGCCTTGGCCGGAGCAGCCGTTGCTGCCGACGGAGCATAACTGTCAACATCACGTTTTATGATCCTACCGTTATCGCCGGATCCTTTGATAGATGAAATATTTACGCCCTTTTCTTCAGCCAGGCGTTTAGCCAGCGGTGATGCTTTCACTCTGTCATCGCCACTTTCTTGCGCAGGGGTAGCTGCGCTATGGTCGGCTACAACAGTTGCCTGAGCTTCCTGTGTTGCTGGAGTTGCAGCAGCAGCAGCAGGAGCAGATGAGCTACCACCTTCAGCGTTCAAAATTGACTGGAAGTCTTCACCGGGTTTACCAATGATGGCCATAATGCCGTTTACAGGTACGCCCTTTCCCTTTTCTACACCTATATATAATAATGTGCCGTCAACATAAGGCATCACTTCCATTGTTGCCTTGTCGGTTTCAACTTCTGCTATTATGTCGTCGGATTTAATAGTATCTCCAACCTTCTTGTGCCATTCTGCAATTACACCTTCTTTCATCGTATCGCTCAATAGCGGCATACGTATTGCTTCAGCCATAGTATTTGTTGTCGGTTTTGAAGTTCAAAAGTATATTTTTTTGGTCAAACGAGAACTACAATTTGCTCATTCTCTATACTATTTAACACACAATGGATGACAGGTGCTACAGAAGATTATTTTGAATGGTCTCGCCGGTTGGCATTGTAAAATATCTATATGTCTTTTCGACTGTACGGTTCTCCAAATCAGCTAGCCCGGCATCTTGCCGAAGCGGCTGTGGTAGGCTCGCTCAAGTGTCTCTCTGTGGTCTGGGTGGGAGATACTGATCAGTAATCTTGCCCGTTGTTCCATATTTTTTCCGTACAGATTTACCACACCATACTCAGTAGCAACGTAGTGAATATGGCCACGGGTGGTAACTACACCTGCACCTTCCTTCAGCATGGGCACTATCCTGGAGATACCCTTACTCGTGGTAGACGGCAGAGCAATGATCGGTTTTCCTCCCTCAGATAAAGCTGCCGCACGCATAAAATCCATCTGTCCACCAATGCCTGAGTATTGGTATGTTCCGATGGAATCGGCACATACCTGACCGGTAATGTCGATCTCCAATGCGCTGTTGATGGCAACTACTTTCGGGTTTTTGTAAATGGTTGTCACGTTATTTACAAAATCCGCACCGAGGCAGTTGATGCTTACATTGTCGTTGACGAAATCATAGACGCGACGTGTTCCCAGGATAAATGAGCTGATCGTTTTGCCCGGAAATACCTTCTTTTTGGAATTGTCTACCACGCCCGATTCAATAAGCGGAATCAATCCGTCAGAGAACATTTCGGTGTGTACGCCAAGATTTTTGTGGTCTTTCAAAGATCGCAGAACGGAGTCCGGTATGGCACCGATGCCCATTTGCAGGGTGGATCCGTCCTCAACAAGGGTTGCAACCTGTTTGCCAATGTTTTCGGTGATCTCGTCAGCTTTCGATGAATAATCAACTTCAGGCAGTTCTGATTCGTGCCACACCATGGCTGCGAACTTGCTGTAGTGTACGTTTCCTTCACCCAATACCCGGGGCATACGGGGATTTACCTGGGCGATGATGATCGGTGCATTCCGCACCGCTGAAATGGCAATATCTGCTGAGGTGCCAAGGGTGCAGTATCCGTGCTGGTCAGGTGGAGATACCTGAACGATAGCTACGTCGAGCTTCAATATAGACTTGTCAAACAGCTTGGGTATCTCGCTCAGAAAAACAGGCAGGTATTCGCCATATTCCGAATTCACCCATCCGCGCACATTATCCGAGACAAATAAAGAATTCAGCCGAAAGCTATTCAATACTTCCGGGCGGTTCCAGTCAATTTTTCCGTGGGTGCTGATTGCAACTATTTCTATTTCAGAGACCTCATCAAATCTGTCCAGCAATTTATTAACCAGAAATACCGGGGTAGCGGCACTGCCATGTATAAAGACCCTGTTGCCTGACCTGATAAGTTTTACCGCTTCATCGGCCGAGGTATAGTTGATTTGCATTTGGTTTCTTTTTTAAGCGGCAAATGTATATAGAATGTGGGCGAACGGTTTATGATGTTGAAAAGTAGCTGGCCTGATAATTGTCAGTGGAAATGGATATTTTTTTCGGATTTTTGCGACTTGGTCATAATTCCGTCGTCTTTAGTATCTATACCTTCGGGCACGATGGTACCGGGATTTTCAGAGCAACCTGATGGTATATTATTTTTTAGTATTTTTTGCTGCGTTTTTAGTTGATCTGGTCCCCTTTATTGGTCCTCCGGCATGGACTGTTATGGTCTTTTTTCAAATGCGATATGGGCTTGATATCTGGTATGTGATGGTAATGGGAGTAGCTGGCTCAACGCTTGGCCGGTATATTCTGAGTTTGTATATGCCCATCCTGTCGGAAAAGTACATAAGTGCACAAAAAAAAGAGGATATAGAGTTTATAGGTAAGCAGTTGGAAGGGAAAGACGGCAAGGTGCGGCTATTTGCTCTGCTTTATACACTGGTTCCTTTGCCATCCACGCCATTGTTCACTGCTGCAGGTGTAGCCCGCATTAAAATATCCAAGATCATTCCTTCGTTTGTGGTCGGTAAATTCTGCAGCGACCTTTTAATGGTGCTAAGTGGCGACTTTGCTGCCCGAAATGCGGTTGCAATTGCCAATGGTTTTTTTACCTGGAAGACCGTCACAGGGTTTATTGCCGGTATATTTATTATTGTTCTCTTCTTCGCCATCGACTGGCGCGAACTACTTCAAAACAAACGTTTCCGTTTGAATTTTAACATTTGGAAGTAGGATTTGTTAAAATAAATCAAAAATATTATTTAACTTTCTGAAGGTATCCGGTTGTCCAAAACCTGACGATAATCATGTTTTGATTTGAGGATGGTCATATACCTACTGTTCCTGCCGAGATAGTTTTGTATCCGAAAAATTAAAAAAATATGAGCGCTCTATTCGTTTTAGTGATCGTCAGCATTATTGTTGCGGGTTCCTTTCTGGGGGCTTTCATTTGGAGCGTCAAGACCGACCAGTACGAAGACAAAGACGGAGCAGCCATGCGCATGTTGTACGAAAACGATGTTAAGAAAACCACACTTTAGGATCTAATCAAACATATACATATGAATATTGCACTAGACAGAGAACACGCATCCTTGCAGACGGAAAAATTTAATTACGATAACAAGATCGTAAAATGGTTTGCTTATGCCACCATCATCTGGTCGATAGTCGGGATGCTTGCGGGTATTCTGGCTGCCTTTCAGTTGGTTTATCCATCCCTCAACTTTGGCTTTGCGCCAACAACATTTGGCAGGGTTCGCCCCATACACACCAATGCGATCATTTTCGCATTTGTGGGTAACGGTATTTTCATGGGCGTGTATTACTCCCTGCAACGTCTTTGTAAGGCGCGCATGTTCAGCGATGGATTGAGTAAGTTCCACTTCTGGGGCTGGCAGTCCATTATTGTACTTGCGGCTGTAACCCTTCTGCTCGGGTATACTACCGGTAAGGAGTATGCCGAATTAGAGTGGCCTATCGATATCCTGATCGCTCTGGTGTGGGTTGCATTCGGATGGAATATGTTTGGTACTATCATTAAGAGGAGAGAAAGGCACCTTTACGTTGCAGTGTGGTTCTACATCGCAACTTTCGTTACGGTGGCAATGCTCCACATCGTGAATTCAATAGAGATCCCGTTCTCTATGTGGAAATCATATTCATGGTATGCAGGTGTGCAGGACGCACTGGTTCAGTGGTGGTACGGTCACAACGCGGTTGCGTTCTTCCTTACTACACCTTATCTGGGTCTCATGTACTACTTCCTGCCCAAAGCGGCTAATCGCCCGGTATATTCTTATCGTCTTTCTATCATTCACTTCTGGGCGCTCATCTTTATTTATATCTGGGCTGGTCCTCACCACCTTTTGTACACTGCACTTCCTGATTGGGCACAGTCACTCGGTACAGTATTCTCTGTAATGCTGATCGCACCATCTTGGGGTGGTATGCTGAATGGTCTCCTTACACTGCGCGGTGCATGGGATAAAGTTCGTGAAGAACCTGTACTCAAGTTCATGGTTGTTGCGGTAACTGCATATGGTATGGCAACTTTTGAAGGCCCGATGCTGAGTTTGAAGAACGTTAATGCTATCAGTCACTTTACAGACTGGACCATTGCACACGTTCACGTGGGTGCGCTGGGTTGGAACGGCTTCCTCACATTTGGTATCCTGTATTACCTTATTCCTAAGATCTTCCGCACAAAACTGTACTCAATTAAGCTGGCTAACCGTCACTTCTGGATCGGTACACTTGGTATAGTATTTTACACGGTTCCTATGTATTGGGCTGGCTTCATGCAGAGTCTCGCATGGAAAGAGTTTACTCCGGAAGGAACACTGAAGTATCAGTTCCTCGATACCGTTAAGCAAATGCAGCCGTTCTACCTGATGCGTGGTATTGGTGGTGTTCTGTTCCTCATCGGTGCACTGATCATGTGTTACAACCTGGTAAAAACAATCGGTACAGGTAATGTACTTGACGAAGAGCCTGCTGAAGCACCGGCACTCGCAAAAGAGTTTGTACCTCATAGCACTGAACATTGGCACAGGTGGATCGAACGTCGCCCTGTACAATTGCTTGTTTTCAGCCTCGTTGCTGTTGCAATAGGTGGGTTGTTTGAAATGATCCCCACATTTATGGTGAAGTCAAATATACCAACGATCGCTAGTGTGAAACCTTACACCCCTCTTGAGCTTCACGGTCGCGATATATATGTTCGTGAGGGATGTTACCTGTGTCATAGCCAAATGATCCGTCCGTTCCGCAGTGAGGTGGTTCGTTACGGTGAATACTCAAAAGCAGGTGAGTTCGTCTATGACCATCCGTTCCAGTGGGGTAGTAAGCGTACCGGTCCGGATCTGGCTCGTATAGGTGGCAAATATCCTGATAGCTGGCACTTCAACCACATGTATGAGCCGGGCAGTATCTCTCCGGGTACCATCATGCCGAACTATCCATGGTTGTTCACTGATAACCTTGATACAAATATAACCGGTGCCAAGATCAGAGCAATGATCACACTTGGTGTTCCTTACGATGCCGGATATGACAAGAAAGCTAACGCTGATCTGATGGCCCAGGCCGATAAGATCGTAGCCAACCTTGCCAATGACAAGATCAGTATCAAAAGCAACAAAGAGATCATAGCACTTATCGCATACCTGCAGCGTGTAGGTACAGACATCAAACTTGAAAAGAAACCGATCGTAAACGAATAAAACTAACCTTATGAAATTCATACATTATCTGGAGACGATTACCGGGGTTGGTATCTATCCGCTTACTTCTTTGACTATTTTCTTTCTTTTCTTCACTGTCATGGCTATTTGGTCATTGAAAGCGGACAAAGGTTACATAGAAGCGCTTAAGCGTATACCTTTTCCCGACAGTAAGAATGAACAATAACGCTCACAACACAAATCAGCATAACATGCGAAAATATAATAAAGTATTTCTGGCAACTACAATTTCACTGCTACCAGCCGCTGTAGTTTTGGCCGCCGAAACCG
Source organism: Flavipsychrobacter sp. (assembly GCA_016786565.1). GTDB lineage: Bacteria > Bacteroidota > Bacteroidia > Chitinophagales > Chitinophagaceae > Nemorincola. Next base: position 11,591 of record JAEUVY010000039.1, on the reverse strand, counting down.
CTGGTACGGACAAAAGTCCGGTATACAATATGACCCTTGTAAGTATGGTGTCATTGATGCTTATTCTTCTGTTCATAATTGGGATGCTCGCATATACAATGAAGCAACTCGGTTACGTGGTGCGCGAGAAAGTTCGCAAAGACAAAAGCACAAACGGAAAAGGGGTGAAAAGTGTTCTTGCCCTGGTCGGCTTCACACTTCTGGGTATTAGTGCTTATGCACAGGAAGATGCCGCTGCTGCAACCAATGAATTGGCCCATACCAGTCTCCCTGAAGTAATAGCAGGTATCCCTGCCACAGAGTTTTATGTGCTCACTGTAGTATTGTGTCTTGAACTTGTTGTCATCTTCTTGCTTTCAACATTCATCCACATGTTGTTGAAGACGATCAGGCAAGTGCCTGAAGCCGAAGAAGCGTTGCTGGCTAAGAAGAGCTGGTTCTGGGATAATTTCAATAAGGCCGTTGCTATAGAAAAGGAAAAAGACATTATGCTCGATCATGATTACGATGGTATTCATGAGTTGGATAATAGTCTCCCTCCATGGTGGTTATATGGATTTTATTTGACTATATTTGTTGGGGTGATCTACATTTACCGTTATCATTTCTCTGGCGATGGTATGAGTCAGGAAGAAGAGTATGTTGCGGAAATGCAGAAAGGAGAAGAGGACAAAGCGGCATATCTGGCTAAGTCTGCAAACAACGTTGATGAAAATACTGTTGTTTACCTTAGTGAAGCAGCTGATCTCGCCGCCGGAAAGGAAATTTACGTTCAGGCTTGTGCTGCATGCCACCTTGCTGACGGTGGAGGAACAGTGGGTCCTAACCTGACAGACGATTATTGGTTGCACGGTGGAAGCGTAAAGGACATATTCAAGTCTATCAAGTACGGATGGCAGGAAAAAGGAATGAAAAGTTGGAAAGATGATTATTCTCCTAAGCAGATCCAACAGTTGACCAGCTTTGTTAAGTCCCTTAAAGGCACCAAGCCGGCTGTTGCCAAAGCGCCTCAGGGAGATCTGTATATTGAAGCAGGAGCAGCAAGTAGCGCAGCAGCGGTTACAGACACTACTAAGAAATAATACGCGCCCGTCAAGGGTGAGAAAAACGACCAGGATATGAGCGATACGACAAATCAGGAATCTTTTAGGGATAAGGTAGCCACGGTAGATAAGAAGGGTAAAAGGATCTGGATATTCCCACAGAAGCCGGAAGGAAAGTTCTATAATTTGAGGAAGCTTGCAACAAGCTTGTATCTGGTCGTTTTTTTTGGATTGCCTTTTTTGAAGTATGATGGTCATCCGATATTTCTTTTAAACATTCTGGAACGTAAGTTTATATTGTTTGGTCAGATCTTCTGGCCTCAGGATTTCTTCATATTCGCGATAGGGATGATAGTATTTATCGTCTTTATCGCGTTGTTTACGGTAGTGTTCGGTCGTGTGTTCTGCGGCTGGGCATGTCCGCAAACTATCTTTATGGAGATGCTTTTCCGCAATATCGAATATTGGATAGATGGTAACGCAGCGGAACAGCGTGCTTTGAAAAACGCGCCCTGGAATACTGACAAGATCATCAAGAGAGTATCAAAGTGGATACTCTTTTGGCTGTTAAGTTTCGTGATCGCAAATACCTTCCTTGCATACATTATAGGTGTGGACGAGTTGCGGAACATGGTATTAGAACCGTTCTCAAAACATATTGGGAGTTTTGTGGCTCTTTCGGTGTTCACCACAGTATTCTTCTTTGTTTACCTGTGGATGCGGGAACAAGTGTGTACAGTTATTTGTCCTTACGGCAGGATGCAGGGTGTGTTGCTTGATAGAGATTCCGTGATCGTTGCTTACGACTATAGTCGTGGTGAGCCGCGCGGAAAGATCCATAAGAACGAGGAAAGAACAATAGGGGATTGTATCGATTGTGCTCAGTGTGTAAAAGTATGTCCTACCGGTATCGATATCAGGAATGGTACCCAACTTGAATGCGTAAACTGTACTGCATGTATTGATGCGTGTGATCGTATGATGGAGGCCGTGAACCTTCCTAAAGGTCTTATACGCTATGCTTCAGAGGCTAACATTGCTGAAAAACGTCCGTGGAGGTTTACCTGGCGTATGAAGGGATATACTGCTGTAATGGCGGTGTTGTTGGGCGTGCTGGTTTGGTTGCTTGCGAGTCGCACAGACGTTGGTGTTACCATCTTGCGTACTGCTGGTCAGTTGTATCAGGAACAACCAAACGAACAGTTGAGTAACCTGTACAACTACAAGGTGCTCAACAAAACGTTCAAGCCGAAGAAAGTAGAATTTGTTCCGGAGAATTTCCATGGAACAATTAAGCTGGTTGGAGAGACCGAGATCAAAATTCCTAAAGATGGTATCACTACCGGTACGATGTTTGTTTACGTGAATAAGTCAGACCTGCAGGGACGGAAGACAAAATTGAGGATCGGTGTATACGAGGATGGCAAGAAGATCACAACGATCGCAACATCATTCCTCGGCCCGTTCAGTGGAAATTAATCGTTTAGTAAAATTAGCATTATGAAAATAGGTTGGGGGTGGAAAGTGGCGTTGCTTTACGGGGCTTTTGTTGGGTTGATCGCAATACTAGTGATCGGTAGCAGCCGCCAGCAGATCGATCTGGTATCACCTGATTATTATAAAGACGAGATCGGATATCAGGACGTAATTGACGCTAGGAAGAATCTGGCAGCACTGTCAACTGACGTGGCTATACATGCAAACAGTAGCGATGTTGTTATAGAAATGCCGGCTGCTTTAAAAGAAAAGGTGCTGTCGGGTGAAGTGAAATTCTATTGTCCTGTGAATAAAGATTGGGATCGGGTGTACAAGATAGGTGGTGGTTCTGATATGAAAATATCACGAGCCGAACTGAAGAACACCCGCTATGTTGTAAAAGTGGACATCAAGGCCGACGGTAAAGGGTATTATCAGGAATCTGAAATTCAATTGCACGACTGATGCCTGCCGCTACTATGACAATGGCCCTGTTGATGGGATTTGCCGGCAGTCTGCATTGTGCGGGTATGTGTGGTCCCATAGTCTGGATCATGCCATTTCAGGCTTTTTCCGGTGCGAAGAGGGTTGCAGCAATATTCTTATATCACCTTGCCCGTATTTCTGTGTACGCAGGTATGGCTATGGTGCTGTATTCGTTCCGTGGCTTTTTTAATCCCCGCATACAACAGTATTTGTCACTTGGAATGGGTATTGCATTGCTCATAATAGGAGCACTTTCATTTTTTGCCCACAGTCTGGGGCATTTCCGTTTGCCGTGGGAAGAGCAGATCAAGAAAAAGCTGGGTGGTGTGATCGGTAAGCCGGGTCTTAGCGCTATCACAGCTGCCGGATTTCTCAATGGTTTGCTGCCGTGCGGCTTGGTGTATATGGCGCTTTCAGCAGCTATAACGCTTCCTACACCGGCTCAGGCCGCCGGTATGATCTATTTGTTTGGTCTGGGAACGGTGCCTATGCTTGCCGGCATCACAGTTCTTCGGCAGAAGGCCAACTTTCTCAGACGCCCGCAAGTGAAGAAACTGGTGCCATTAACAGTTTTTGTGTTTGGTTGTTTGTTTGTTCTGAGGGGTGCCAACCTGGGTATCCCATACCTCAGTCCCAAGGTGTCAATGACAAGCGGAGCTGTTAAAGCTGCATGTTGTCATAAGAATTAAGATTTGACTTAATCTGAACCTGATTAAGGTCATCTTTTAGAGATATTCATAAATATATCTTAGCAGATTTTGCTGTTTTTATGAGATCCCCGAAAAATAATGTCCATTCAAAACCTGGTGGTGAAGATTTTGTAGTAGATTTAGGCATGCCATTTACTACATTGAATAATGACACTTTTGCGGCGTTGTTCAACTATGCCAGTATCGGGATCCTCATCACTAATGATGGTGGCGTCATCCAAATGGCAAATACGCATATTGAGCAGCTTTTTGGATACGAAAGGGGAGAGCTGATAGGCAAAAAGGTAGAGATACTGATACCCCCCCGTTACGCAAAGAATCACGAAAATCATAGAAAGGGCTTTAATAAGAATCCACATAGCAGGCCGATGGGGCTTGGTATGGAGCTTGCCGGGATAAGGAAAAATGGTGAGGAGTTTCCTGTAGAGGTGAGTTTGGGCCACTACTCGGTAGAGGGCGACAGCTACGCATTGGCATTCGTAAATGACATTACACAACGAAAGGAAACCGAGCAGGCTATTATTCAACTGAACGCGCACCTTGAGGAGAAAGTCAAAGAGGGTTCGCAGTCTTTGGCCATTACTGTAGAACAGTTGGGCCGACAGATGCGGGAAACCGAGAGGAAAGATGCTGAGCTGGAGCGTGTAAATACGTTCCTCAATAACATCTGGAACCATGCCGGCGCCATCATATTTGTGTGTGACGTAAACGGAATAGTTCAGTTCTTCAACCCGGCAGCAGAGAAAGCATTCGGCTACACCTCATCTCAGGTACTCAATAAGATCAGTTTATTGAAGTTTCATTTGCCATCAGAACTTGAAAAGAAGTCAGAAGAATTAAGTGAACTATGCTCCCGCAAGGTGAAACCTGATTTTGATGTATTTTCTACCGCAGTGGAGTTGAATGTCAGCAATAATCAGGAATGGCATTTGGTGCGTAAGGACGGATCAAGGTTTTACGCATCGTTGAATATGACACCGCTCAGAGATCAACATCATGAGGTGTCGAACTATCTGGGTATAGTCATTGACATCTCAGAAAAAAAGAAGGCCGAAACCGAACTACTATCTGCCCTTGAAAAAGAGCGTGAACTGAACGAGTTGAAGTCCCGATTTGTTTCAATGGCCTCGCACGAGTTCAGGACTCCGCTCAGCGCTGTGCTTTCTTCAGCCTACCTGCTGTCGCGCTATACAAAAGAAGAGGAACAACCACAGCGCGAAAAGCATATCCAGCGCATTGTGGCATCCGTGACTTCCCTTACCGAGATACTCAATGATTTTCTATCAGTAGGAAAGATAGAAGAGGGGGACATTCACGCGAACTTCCGGTCTTATGACATCAAGGAACAGATGCATGATGTAATGCAGGACGTTCAGCATTTGCTGAAAAAGGGCCAACACATCAATTATACTCATACCGGAAAGTCGCAGACTGTTTTTCTTGACCAGTCAATGATGAAACACATCGTGACGAATTTGTTGTCTAACGCGGTGAAATTTTCGAACGAAGGTTCCGAAATTTGCCTCAACACCGAAATTAAAGGAAAGAAGATAACAGTAAGTGTGAAGGATCAGGGTATCGGTATCCCCGATGAGGATAGAAAAGACCTTTTTAAGCGGTTTTTCCGATCTTCAAACGTAACCAATATACAGGGAACCGGACTGGGGCTTCATATTGTACACAAATACACAGAATTGATGGGTGGAAACATCGATCTTGAAAGCAAGATCGGTGATGGAACAAAATTCATGATAACATTCAATAATAAAAATAATGCATAGGATATTAATAATTGAGGACAACGAAGATATCAGAGAGAATGTGGCTGAAATTCTCACGTTGTCGGACTATGAAGTATTGATGGCTCCCAACGGGAAAGAAGGGATCGCTGTTGCGCAGGCTCAGGAACCCGATCTTATTATTTGTGACATTATGATGCCGGGAATAGATGGTTATGGCGTGTTGCACGTACTTCATAAAGATCCTAAAACTCAGAATATTCCGTTCATATTCCTGACATCCAAAAGCGAGCGCAGCGATTTCAGGGCGGCTATGGAATTAGGTGCTGACGATTATATTACCAAGCCATTTTCTGGCAACGAATTGCTCCACGCCATTCAGAGCAGGTTGAGGAAGGTGAGTGTGCTGAAAAAGGCGCTTTCATCAGACATTGCAGGAGTGAACGAGCTCATTTCTACGATTGATAACAAGCGCACGCTGGAACAGTTGGCAGAAGAGAGCAACGTTAATACCTACAAGAAGAAACAACTTATATTTAAAGAGGGGCAAAATCCTCATTATCTGTACTATATCATTAAAGGAAAGGTCAAGACCTTTAAAACACACGAAGACGGTAAGGACCTTGTAATGGACCTTTTCAATAGCGGCGACTTTTTTGGATACACAACCCTGCTTGAGGGTGGCTCATACAAAGAAAATGCCGAGACCATGGAAGAGTGCGAGTTGGCATTGATACCCAGGAAGGACTTTGAAGATCTCGTAAACAGCAATCCTGCAGTGGCTAAGAAATTCATTTCTCTGCTTGCAAAGAACGTAGTAGACAAAGAGAACAGTCTGTTAGGTATCGCTTACAATACACTCCGGAAGAAGGTTGCGGAAGCGTTGATCAGCCTTGAGAAAAAGTATCATACCAACAAAAAGGAGCCTTTCCAGATAGATATCAGCAGAGATGACCTTGCTACTATAGCAGGCACTGCTTCCGAGTCACTGATCAGGACATTGAGCGATTTCAAAAGTGAAAATCTCATTGATATCAAAAGTGGAAAGGTCATAATAACCGACGAAAAGAAGCTGGTAAACCTTATAAGATAAGGATGTCGCAGAGGTTATTCCAACTCTTCAGGTGTGATCTTTTTTAGTTTCACTCCCCTCATTTGACTGAGTTTACCGGTACATGCCTCCTCGTGTATCAATGGTATACCTGCTTTTATTATGCAGAAAAGTTGTAATTCTTGCTTGTAAACGGTTGCATCATTTTGTTTGAGAACGTATAAGACCTCGCCCATTGAGGGGTAGTCGAATTCTATTTCAAACAACTGTTCTATCCACTTCTCTGCCTTGCTGCATTGCGCCAAGGCATCAGCGGTTGCTGTTTTATACGCGTTTATTAGCCCGGGTACCCCAAGTAGTGTGCCGCCAAAGTAACGAACCACTACTACCAGAACATTGGTCAGCCCCACACTGTCTATTTGTCCCAGGATCGGTTTGCCGGCGCTGCCGGCGGGTTCGCCGTCATCATTGGCTCTGTATTGAGTGCCATCGGTACCCAGGCGCCACGCCAGGCAATGATGAACAGCTTTCGGATGCTCCTTTTTTAATCGATTTACCCGGTCCTTTATTTGGGCAAGAGTTTGCACAGGGTAGGCATAGGCAAGGAATTTACTTCCCCTGTCTCTGAAATCCGCAGTGCTTTCGTCAAGAATTGTGGTGTATTTGTCCATCGCGGTCAGCGCTTGCTCAGGTATTGTTCCAGTAAAGGTGTCATTGTGGCAACGGTCCTGTTTTTGTAGTCAAAACATACCATGCCGGTTTTAGCGTGCGCTACCTCTATCTCTTTGCCGGCTCTGTTTGTCCATATACGATAAAGCAGATCAAAACGCACGCTGGTTACATCAGCCGCGTAAACCTCCACCTCCAGTGTATCACCGTAAAACGCTTCTGCCTTGTAGGCGATCATTACGTCGGCCATGATCATGCTGTTTCCACCGGCATTCATTTCGGTATAGTTGTTTTGCGCCAACACCTGCATACGCGCCTCGTGGATGATGGATAAAATTGCATCGTTTCCAACGTGGTTGCCATAGTTTATATCGCTGATGCGCACCGGTATAAGAACTACTCCTAATGGATTATGCTCTGGAAATTGTATTTTTACACGGCTCATAAAATACCTCCTAATTATGAAAATTATTTGTGTCGGACGAAATTACGCAGATCATGCGAAAGAGCTGAAGAATGACCTGCCAACAACGCCCGTTCTTTTTATGAAACCTAAGTCGGCGATATTGCTGCCGGGCAAACCATTTCTATACCCCGAATTTACTGATGATCTGCACTATGAATGCGAGTTGGTGATAAGGATCTGTAAGAACGGGAAATACGTGCAGGCCAGGCAGGCACATAATTATTATGATTCAATGACTGTAGGTATTGACTTTACGGCAAGGGACATACAACGCGAACAGCAAAAGAAGGGCCTGCCCTGGGAGATCGCGAAAGCGTTTGATGGCTCTGCTGTAGTAGGCGAGTTCATTCCATCACCTGCGGAAGGTATTATGGGCAATATCGATTTCAGGCTTGACAAAAACGGCGAAACTGTTCAGGTGGGAAGCGTGGAGCAAATGATATTTTCAGTTGATAAGATCATTGAGTACGCTTCTCAGTTCTTCACGCTGAACATTGGCGACCTCATATTTACGGGTACTCCAGCAGGAGTTGGGCCGGTTGTTACCACCGATGTTCTGGAAGGCTACCTGGGCGACAAAAAATTGCTTGAAGTCGCCATCCGCTAAACTACTTTGAAGAAGTCTGGAACGTACCCTTCATATCGTCCTGCAGGAAGTGAAGGTCGAAATATCCTTTCAATATGTTGCCGTTCACTTCGGTGATCACAATTTTGCCGGTGCGCGCCATTATGCCGGTGGTGCCATCTTTGTACATGCCCGTGTTGCCGGTCATGTTACCTCCCGGACCTCTGTAATCTACCAGAAATGTCTTTTTGGTGCCTGTATAACCGGTTAGTCCGATGCTCATACTTTTTTGCCCGTCGGCCGTAGTACCGGTGATGAAGATGTTACCATTTTGAGGGTTGTCGGTTCGCACATCGGTCGTGGTCCATATGGTATCTCCGTTCAGCGCAAATGCCATTCTGGTCGGTACCGGGTTGTTTGTCTTTTTGTTGCACGCAACTGCAACTGTAAGAGGAAGAAGGATAGCTAATATTGATTTATAAGTCATTGGTACTAGATTTTATAGTGGATTATATCGCATGTCTAATGACTGTCGTCCAGCAGGTTGGGGCGGCGTTCTTTCGTTCGCTTTAACGATTGTTCATATCGCCAGTCGTCTATTTTCTTCGGGTCGCCGCACAGTAGAACGTCAGGCACCTTCCATCCTCTGAAGTCGGCCGGCCTTGTATATACAGGTGGCGCCAATAGTCCATCCTGAAAGGAATCAAACAGAGCAGAGGTCTCATCGTTCAGCACGCCCGGCAGCAGTCGGCCAACGGCGTCCACTACAACTGCTGCAGCCAGCTCGCCGCCACTCAACACGTAATCACCTATAGAGATCTCGCGTGTTACATAGTGTTGACGTATGCGGTCGTCAATTCCCTTGTAATGACCGCATATGATGATCATGTTCTCCCTTAGCGACAACGTGTTGGCGGTTTTCTGGTCAAACATGTTGCCGTCGGGGGTCATGTAGATGATCTCTTCATAGGTGCGTTCCGCCATCAGCTTATCCAAAAGTATCGCCAATGGTTCCGGCATCATCACCATCCCAGCCCCACCACCAAACTGATAGTCGTCTACCTGTCCCTGTTTATATGGGGTGTAGTCGCGCAGGTTGTGGGTGTGTATCTCCAGCAGACCTCTGTCTTTTGCCCTTTTCATCATCGAGTGACTGAACGGGCTTTCCAACAGATCGGGCACCACTGTAATTATATCTATTCTCATTGTTTGTCTCTTTAGTTATACACCTCCAGCAAACCCTCCGGCAGCGTTGTCTTGAGGATCTTTCCTTTCACATCTATTCCTTCCAGGGTTGCATCAACCAACGGTATCAATGCTTCATTGCCCTTGTAGTCAATTTTCCCTATCCACTGAGCGCCCGTTTGCATCACGTCTTCTATCTTGCCTATGTTCCCGTAATGGGCATCCACAACGGTGAAACCTATCCACATAAGCGGCGATTCCTGCACCAGCCCGGCAAGCAACGACTCGTCTACATACACATGCTTTGTTACCAGCTTTTTTGCGGCAGCCTGTGTGTCAATTTCCTCAATTGTGATAAGGAATTCATTCGGTTGCGTTGTCTTACAGCTGGCTACAAAATGCGGAATGAAACTTCCCTTCTGCATTTCCACCATAAGCACCGCCCCTTTTTTCAACCATTTTGAGTCATTAGTGATGTTTGTCATCACCAGAGAACCATTCAGGCCATGAGTTGCAACTATTTTTCCTATCCTTATCATCTTGCCGCAAAGATAACGGCGTTTTTTAAGTTCGTAGTATTTCATTGGCGTCGGAGAAAATCAGCTTCAGATGACCATAGTTAGTGGGTTCTCCGATTATTTGTGCGAAATTTGAAGAAAGTGAATGCCATGTACCAAAACACAACCAATCCGGAGATCAACCCCAGGCCATCGCAGCCCGAGATAAAGCCCATTCATCCTCAGGAGCCGGGTCAGCCACATCCCCGTCCGGAAATAAAACCCGATCACGATCCTGCGCCACGACCATTGCCTCAGGAGGTTCCTCCCGGTAAAAGGGATAGTTAGGGCAACCCGGATGTGTGTTACTGCTTGTGGGCTACAGTAAATAGCTTGTAGATGTCTTTGTAATAGACAACCGAGTCTCCTGCGGTGCCAACTGGCATATATACCACAAATACCGGGATTTTGTTGTCTGTTTTTAACGTTATAGGCTCCAACCCTTTAATACATGCATTGATGAGATTTGTGTCCACGCGGTTGTCAAGGATTTTGTTGGCAAGGTCTATAGGTTTCTCCAGCCTGATACAGCCATGGCTCAGAAACCACGTATTTCTCAGGAACGCGAGTTTGTAATTGGTGTCATGCATGTATACGTGAAAGGGATCGGTGAGATTGAATTTTATTACTCCCAGCGAATTGTCGCAACCGGTACACTGCCTGAATGTATATGGGAAGTTTGATGAGTTGTACGCGCTCCAATTGATGCTGGCAGCATTTACCTCGCGCCCACGGCTATCAAGGACCTGCATATTCATGTTGTCAAGTGTCCGTCTGTTAGCCTTCACTTTTGGTAGTATTTCTTTCACAGCAATGCTCCTCGGCACATTCCAGTATGGATACAGAACTACTTCATAGCACCAGGTCGAGAATCTGGGCGTTTTTGTTTTGGGCTTTCCCGTCACAACTTTCATCTGCAACTTCATGCTGTCTGTCTCGAAATAGTAAAGCGTTGAGGCTGGTATATTGACGATAATATGCTTCCCGAAATTAAAATGGGCTATCCACCGGTATTGGTTGATCGTAGCAGCTACCTGAGCCACCTTACCGGCGTTTCCGGCTTTTATCTGAGCTATTAGTTCATTCTTTAATAAAACATATTCGTTTGTGTGGGGTTCCAGAGAGACAAGGAACGAATCAAGTGCGTCCGTGCTGCTTATGCTGGCAAGTGCCGCAAGAAGGGTAGTGTCGTCCTTTTTTGAACGAGTAGGCGACACTTCGTCATTGCTTATCCATTTTTTTATATCAGCACCTCTTTGCAGGTCGCGGGCAATACTTATCAATGCATCGGTAAGCAAATACCCGTCTTTTATGGTTGCCGGCTTCCCTGCTGCTGCAACTTCCGCCAGTTGCGACCGATGATATCCACCCTTCGATCCGCCAAAACGGTTGGCGGTATCCGCAATGAGCACTACCCGTTTGCATAAGTCTTCGTAAAGTGCGGCTCTGCTAACCCAGTAGTTTTCGCCATACGACTTGTGGAATTGTGTCACCAAAGCCGGATATTCCAGCGTTTGACCCTGAATCTGTACTGAGAATAATACAAGAATGAAGCCGAAAGCTATTGCTTTCATTCTTGATGCTGTACCGCTATTAATTGGGAAATCCATGCTGTGTGTCAGAGACGAATTTACTGGAAAAATG
>JAEUVY010000082.1 GCA_016786565.1 Flavipsychrobacter sp. | reverse complement strand
ATAAGTAATTATGTAAGAAAAGCATAGTGCAGTGAGCAGTCACCGAAAAAGTGCTGCAATTTTAATTAGATGCGATCTGAGTCGCCAATTATTAACGTTAAAATCTGCACTATGCCAGTATCAAATTTCAACAATTTCACCGACTTTAAAGGGCAACGCTTTTATATCGGTCTTGATGTGCATAAAAAGTCTTGGGCAGTTACTGTCAGGAGTATGGGAATAGAGGTAGCACGTTTTGTTCAGCCGCCAAGTGTAGCTAACTTGAAAGCATATCTGACAAAGAATTTTCCGGGTGGTCAATATTTTTCCGTGTATGAAGCCGGATTTTGTGGCACAACTACCCATGAATTGCTTTGCAAACATGGAATAAGGAACATTGTTATTCATGCTGCTGATATACCGGCCACAGACAAGCAAAAGAAGAACAAGACCGATGTACACGACAGTCGATTTCTTTCTGAGCGTTTAGAAAAAGGGGACCTCAAAGGCATTCATGTCTTAACACGGGAGCAGCAGGAACTACGTAGTTTGTTCCGGCTCAGGGAGGCAAAAGTCAGAGACGTTACACAGGTTAACAACAGGCTAAAAAGTTTTTTAATGTTCTTCAGTATAGAGTTGCCCGAGCATATTGGCAAAAAGGAATACTTGTCCATGAAAGCTTTGCAGTGGCTCGACAACCTTGAGTTGGCTAGTAGCGCAGGTACCATCGCACTAAAACAGCATTTAGAGGAACTCAAATACCAGCGTAAGCAACTTTACCAGATAACAAAGATGTTGCGGGAGCAAATACAAACAGAGCACGCCCGTGTTTTTGAGTGTCTTTTGTCTGTGCCGGGAATCGGTGCGGTTACCGCTATGGGGTTGATTGCGGAAATAGGAGATTTTAGTCGGTTTAATGACCCGGATCAATATGCCAGCTACCTCGGTCTTTGCCCATGGGAACACTCTTCTGGTGACACCAAACAGACTAAAGGAATGCAACCGCGCTGCAACAGGCACTTGAGGCCATTGCTTGTAGAGGCTTCCTGGACTGCCATAAAACGATGCCCGCCATTATTTGCATATTACAGTAAGCATGCGGTACGAAATCCTAAAGCTGCTATTGTCAAAGTGGCCAGAAAACTAGCAATGATAGCAAAAGGGGTGGCAACTTCTCAGAAACCATTCAATACAGACGTTATGCAAAACATCCAACACAAAAACACCGACACAAAACATGATCAGGACGAAAAAAGGTTTTCTTCAGGTATTGCGCAACAGCATAAAAACAAACAACCCGGCAACAGAACTCTATTGCCGGGTTGATATGCATATGCGGCTGTAATATCCCTGACAGGTTGCTCCTCAGCAGAGCCCGTTTCCGTTTCTTACAGCACTATAAAAATAAATACAAACAGTTCACTTTGTACAAATGCATCTCAGAACCTAAAAGAGGAAAACGCAAAACTAGGATTGTAGCAAACTACATTTATAAGTATACGTACCTCTTTCCTTGCTCATACAATTACTTGCGGCATGATCGCACATAGCAGTCGGAGATTTTTTGAACAAGTGAACATAAAACTATATCTTTATGTGACCCACATCACATCTAACACTGTATTGCTTTTCTACATAGCAATCTTACAGGGCAGCGTAATACCGTTTTCTGTAATGAAAGATAGTGACAAGATAGTATATGCTGTAGTATAATAATCATATATCACGACGAAGGGAGGTGATATTGGTCACAACGATCCAGTTCGCGTTGATCTGTAAACCCCGAACGGTTATAGAATAGTACGCTACCGCAGCCGGCTGCGGGGTAGAGGCGGAACTCGGCATAGTAGCCGCCACCGCCGCCGGCATGATGGAAATAGGTATGACCATTCAGCCGGCCGGTGAACCAGCCGAGGCACATGCCAGTAGCGGCCCCGCTGATGGTACGGTTCTCGGTGAACATCTTATTGGTGGCGGTATCGGAAAGCAGAACTCCGTTCAGAATGTTCCGGCCAAGGGTTGCCAGATCTGCCGCGCTTGTGAAGAGACCGCCGTAGGCTGCACCATTGAGGTAATGAGGTACGAACGGTTGCCATATGCCGGTATGTGCGCCCATCATTTTATTCTTGTCAATGAGCAGAGAAAGGAGAGCCGATGAAAGCGAACAGTGACGATGATAGCCGGTAATATTGTTTGCGTGGGGGGCAGTGAAGGAAGTATTGGCAAGGCCTGCCAGTACCTTTTGCTCTACTACCTCTTCGTAGCGCTTGCCGGTGACCCGCTCTATGAGGAAACCCAAGAGGATGTAGCCGAGGTTGGAGTATAGGAATTGCTTGCCGGGCGGATGGCGACGGCGCATAGCTTTTTGAATAATGGGGCAGAAGAACCGGCGGCTGTCGAAGTTGGCGTGGTTCTGAGGAAGGTGTGTCCAGTTGAGTGGCAACGGGTTGCCCAATCCTGAAGTATGCGTGAGCAAGTGGTGAATGGTAATGTCGCCGGGCAACATCAGTTCGGGCAGGTAGTCGCTGATGGGCTCGTGAATGAAAAGCCTGCCTGCCTGTTCCAGTTGCAGTATGGCTATGGCGGTGGCTATCTTGGTAATAGAAAACACGCTTGCCGTGAGGTGGGTATTGACAGGTGTTCCGGCGGCGACATTGGCCATGCCCGCGCAATGCTGCTCTGTAATGCCCGACCGGTTGAAGTGGATATAGATGGCGCCGGGTGTTCTGTGGGCAGATACTTCTTTAAAAAGTAGCCGTGAAGTGTGCTGTGTTTGAATGGACATAGACGTTTTTTTGCGCAAAGTTGGCTTTGGCAAACGGCACATCTGTTATCATTTGATAACGCGGACGGGTCAGATGTGGTCGGCACGAAGGCGGCTGAAGGAAACCGGTGTAATGCCGAGGTAGGAAGCAATGACGTGGTGTGGGATAAGCGATTCAATATCCGGCAGGCGTTCCCGCAGTTGTTGCAGGCGTTGTTTGGCGGTGCTGCTGCGGAACGTGGTCTCGGCAGCGATGCTGTCGGCCAGTTCGTTGTTGACGACCTGCTGACCCACGAGGCCAATGTCGGTGTACGAGAGGCGTAGCTGATCGAAGACGGACACCGGAATGCGACCAAACACACAGGGGGTAAGTGCTTGCATTGTCATGATGGCGGTGTTGCGGGCGGTGCGTGCAAAATGTGGTATCACTACAACCGGTGCGGCATAGATGCCGGTGGTGATGGTGTCGCCTTCATCGTTTGTGACGCCCCGCCCGGCAATGCCTTCGAGCAAGAAGTATTCGTGGTCGTCGCGTTTGCCTTCTTTGAAAATGATGTCGTTGGGACGGCACGAGAAGTATTCAGCAGCATGGGTAATAGCAGCCTGCGCGCTCACCGATAGTGTGGCATAGCGGGCAAACAAACGTAGTAGTGCTGCGTTGTGCGGGTCCATGTGAACGAAGTTACGCCTGAGACCACAGATATGCAATAGCGGCAGCGGTATGCCGCTGCCGCTATTGTTTAGTTTTCCAGTGCGGCCATCAATTCTTTATGCGCCCTGCGTACAGTGGCGCCGATGGGTGTGGGTGATCCGTCGTCGTCTATGCGCACAAAGGTCATGTTGGTGGTGCAGACAACGGCTTCTTCGCCGCTGTACAGGTTGTATTTGCGCACCTCTATCTTAAGCGTGATGCTTGTGTTGCCGAGGGATACCACCTCGCCGTAAATGCGGATGTGATTGCCGGTCTTTACGGGTTTTTTAAAAAGCAGCTCGCCAACACGCAGCGTCACCATGTTGGGCGTGTAGCAATATTCGGTTGCATAGGCCGCGGCGGCTTCATCGATCCACTCCATGAGTGTGCCGCCAAAGAGATTGTTGTGCACACCTATGTCGCGTGCCATGCATATTTTTCTGCTTATCAGTTTCATTTTGTTCTGTTTTTATTGTGTTGTTTTAAATGGTGGGTCAGTAGTTTGAGGCATTGCGTTTGTTGGCCAGCGGGGCCACCACGAGGTCATAGACATAGCAGCCGACACAGATGCTGAAAGCGGCCTCGAGCAGGGCGCATGTGAGCAGGATGATGCCGACACTATATGCCGCGATGGTTGCTGAGAAGAAAAGCAGAGCCGACAGAGTGAGCGCCATGACGAACCCTATGCCGGCGGCGAATTTTTTAGGAGCCGCGAAAACGGGTTGCTGTTTCCATGGAAAAACACTGCGTACTGCTTTTGTCACCAGCCCCACCGGTGAGGGGAAGTAGGTGAACGCACGCAGGGCGAAGTCGGCAGCCAGCAGCCATGCAAGCCAATAGCTGTGAGTGGCCATGGCAAGGGCGCAGGTGAGGAATACAAAGAGCGCGGTGAGGCGGACGGTGATCTTGTCGGTATAGTATCTTTTGAATTGGTCGTTGTTCATACTGTTGTTGTTATTGTTGTAGTAGTTCATAATGCAGGAAAGGGGCTGTTAATTGTTGGGTTTGGGTTGTGGTGTGTAGCGGAGATAAGGTTTTATGATGCGCACGCCGGCAGGGAAGCGCGTTTCGGCTTCGCTGGTAGGTACGGAAAGGGCTACGATCACGTCCTGGCCAGGTTGCCAGTCGGCAGGTGTGGCAATGGCAAATTTTTCGGCCAGTTGCAGCGAATCCAGCACACGCAGCACTTCGGTGAAGTTGCGGCCGGTGGAAGCAGGATAGGTGATGGTGAGTTTTACTTTTTTGTCGGGGCCAATAATGAAAAGTGAGCGGACGGTAGCCGTTGCCGACGCATTGGGGTGGATCATATCGTAGAGGTCGGCCACGACACGGTCTTCGTCGTCGATGATGGGGAAGTCGACCTGGGTGTTCTGTGTCTCATTTATATCTGCGATCCATTGCTTGTGTTTGTCGAGCGGGTCGACACTTACCGCAAGTACACGGGTATTGCGGCGGGCGAATTCGTCCTTTAGCTTGGCTGTACGGCCCAGTTCGGTGGTGCACACCGGCGTGAAGTCGGCAGGGTGCGAGAAGAGAATGCCCCAGCTGTTACCCAGGTATTCGTAAAAGTCGATGGAGCCGATAGTGGTTTCGGCGATGAAGTTTGGAGCGATATCTCCGAGTTTTAGTGACATATTGTTCTGTTTTTTAGGTTAAATGTATGTGTTTATGTGTCTGTTGTCAGGCGGCGGCTACATTGGTAAAGGTGAACCGGCCTGTGGCTACGGGGCGGGTCTTGCGGCCTATGGTGCGCATTTCTATGGTGAGCTGCACCGCTTTGCCGGGCGTGAAATTGATAGAAGTTTCTATTGCTACCGTTTCGCCACGGCGTGCCGGGTGCAGGAAATCGATGGAGTAGGATGATGCGAGTGAACGGTAAAAGCCGAGGTCGCCGAAGGTGAGCAGAATGGCTTGATCGGACTGGGCGGTGATCTCGGAGAGTATCTTGCAGGTAGTGAGTTTGCCGAGTGTGTTGACGTCTTTTTTGTTTACGGTGAACTGATCGGACAGGCGGGTGTTATTTATGTATCTCATGTTGTTTGTTGTTTTTTGAAATGGTAAAAGAGAAAATTAAAAATGCCCTTTAAGCGGGAGCTCAAAGGGCATTGATGTAACAGGTATGTCATAAGAGACAGTCAACATCGCGCCTTTGAGCATGCAGGTTTACAGCAGCAATGATGGATGGCTGCGGTCTGTTTCTGCTTCTTTATGTTGACTACTGTTATCATGTTTGTTGTTGTGTTGATCGAAAAAAAATACCCTCCGGGGATGCCGGAGGGTACAAAAGCTTTTTATAAAGACATGTTGTTACCTGCTCCGGTGCGGGGCACGTTTATGACAACATGTATGTTTCTTGTTTTGGATCACTGTGCAATATTAGGAGGTTTTTTTGAACTGACAAAAATATCATTCTGATAACGGTTGTGATATATGGTTGCGCACGCGGGGAAACGGTAGTACATTTATATGTGTGGCTCACCGGAGCTGATGTAGGTGACTATCAGTAATAGTGATCGGCGTCATTGGTTGGTGGAGTGATTTTTTATTTCTTTGAAGTTCAATAGAGAGCTTATGTCTTCAGCTAACAAGAGTTTGCAAACGGAAGTAGATGCCGGTTATCTGTACGCGCGGCTTGCCGAGGTAGAGGAGGACCCGGCAGTGGCCAGTGTGTTCAGGCAGATGAGCGAGATAGAGCAAGGACATGCGAACGCGTTTCTGAAGAAGCAAGGCAGTGGTTATGTTCTTCCGGCTCCTTCTTTACGGGCGCGTACGCTCAATCGTATAGGGCGTGTGTTTGGTTACGACTATGTGCTGGGCGTGCTGATGGACACAGAAAAGAGCCTCTCGAACGCGGTGATACATACGCGTAAACAAAGCGGATTGCCTATTACCGGTAGTGAAACCAATCACGTAAAGATACTTCGGTCGTTGCTTGATAATGAATCGAAAGTGAATGGCGCGAACATGGCGCGGTTCGAGCGCAGGCACAGATCGGTAGGGGGCAATGCACTGCGTGCCGCCGTGCTGGGTGGCAATGATGGACTGGTGTCCAACTTCAGTCTGGTGATGGGTGTGGCAGGTGCCACTGCGGGCCAGAGTGGGGTGTTGCTGGCGGGTACTGCCGGTTTGCTGGCGGGGGCGTTGTCTATGGCGTTGGGTGAGTGGATATCGGTAAAGAGCTCGCAGGAGTTGTATGAGAACCAGATGCAGGTGGAGATGGATGAATTGGAAAACAATCCGGAAGGAGAAGAAAAGGAGTTGGCGCTGATCTATATGGCGAAGGGTATACCCGAGGCGCAGGCCTATGAAATGGCTGCCGACATAATGACCAATAAGAGCCATGCGCATGAAGTGCTGGTGAAGGAAGAGCTGGGTATCAATCCGGAGGAGCTGAAGGGCTCGGCGATGGAGGCTGCAGTCTATTCGTTCCTGCTGTTCTCTATTGGCGCGGTGATACCGCTGGTGCCGTTCTTTTTTGCGAAAGGGGCAATGGCAATAGGGTTGAGTGTGGCGTTCAGTGCAGCAGGTCTATTCCTGATAGGAAGTGCCATTACTTTGTTCACCGGAAAAAGTATCTGGTTCTCGGGCTTCAGGCAGGTGTTGTTCGGGCTGATGGCAGCGGCGATCACGTTTGGTATAGGTAAGCTGATAGGCGTGTCTATAGCGGGGTAATGCTATGGACGTTGTTGTGTGAGCTGCAGGCGAGAGATATCAAATCCGTTGGCTTTTACGCGTTCGAGGATAGCATCGTAAGTGGCTTTCTCGATTTGCGGGGTACGGCAAAGTATCCATAGGTAGTCTCTGTTGGGGTGACCTACCACGGCATAACTATAGTCGGGGGCAAGGTCTATGATCCAGTACTTGCCTTTGAACGGCCAGAAGAACTGCACCCTTAGTTTGGCGTTGCCGGTTCCTTCGTCAATAAATGCCTTTCCTTTTATGTAGGATTCTTTTCCGTTGATGCTGTCTTTGTTGCAGCGGTTCTCAACTATGATATAGCCTTTGTCTGTGGGTGTATATTCTGCAGTGGTGCAGTGGCAGCCTTTCTGAAAGCGTTGCGGGAAGGACGCTATCTCGTACCACTTGCCGGCATATTTTGACAGTTCAACCTGAGGTACGGTATTGAGAGGTTGCGAATGCATAGTACACGAATTTGTCAGCAGGAGAGTGAATAATAAAGCCGAAAATAGCAGAGGTCTGTTGCTCATCATACATTGATGCGGGATTGCGGCAGCATCAGTTAAAGTTACGACTTCTTATCGACTAGTTCTTTTCTGCACGTTGCTTAAGTGCTGCGTTCATGAGCGAGAAGCCATCTTTTGTGGTTTGGTCTATTAGTGTCGACAGGAACAGTTGCACTGTTCATGCTGTTGTTTTTTGCGGGAGCAGTGCAAATATACGTTCTGGCGTATCTCCATCATCTGCGGTCAAACGTAAGTTTTGTAAATTGCGCCCATGTTCAGGATAGTAAGGTCAACGAGGAATAGAAGGTTTTTCGCTGTTGCGGCAGTTAGCGTTATAATGTCTTCCGCGGCTTTTCATTCGTGCGTGCATCAACCCTATGTGATGCCGGTGAGCCAGCAGACGGGTGATCCTGATATATGTTTTGAAAGGGATATTCTGCCGATATTTCAGTCGAATTGCGCCAAGAGCGGGTGCCACGATGCGGCATCGCATGAGGAAGGGTATGTGCTGGACAATTATGCCAATATCAGGAGCAAGGGCATTGTTCCCGGCAACCCGGCGGCGAGTAAGATCTACAACTCTATTACTATTGCACGGGGCGAGGGTTTTATGCCTCGCGATGCTCCGGCACTTTCCGCAGCTAATGTGTTACTGATAAAGCGCTGGATACAGGGTGGGGCAATAGACAGTGGCGCGTGTTCCACTACCGGCTGCGACACAAACAGTTTTTCTTATAGTGGTGTTATCGCACCCATGATGCAACAGTATTGCGTAGGCTGTCATAATTCGGCTTCGGCGCCGGGTGGCAGTCTTATGGATCATGCGAGTGTGAAGAATGCTGCTGTGAGCGGAAGTCTGATCGGTGATATTTCGCATGCCTCGGGGTATAACCCTATGCCTCAGGGTGGCGCAAAACTGCTTGACTGCAAAATAACGCAGGTGAAGAAGTGGGTGGCTGCGGGTGCGCCGAATGACTAACAGCGTTAAGTTGTCATTTCGATTGTTTCCGGAAATTACCCACTAATAATTTCAGGCGGAATTTCATATCAATCATTATCTTGTTGCGATATTAAAATGCTTGATATGACAAGTAGGGTGTTCTTATTGCCTGTTTTGTTGCTGTTGTCGTTTTGTGTGAGTGCGCAACGGTTTCAGCGGATCCGTGGTACGGTCACTGATAAGGAATCGAAGATCTCTTTGCCGGGTGCAACAGTGTCTGTTACAGACCTTGTGCCGCCGCCGGGAGGGGTGTGCGATGTGAACGGAGTGTACCAAATAGATAGTGTACCGGTGGGTAAGCATACCCTTGTTGTGTCTTATATGGGGTATGAAAGCCGCACCATTGCGGATGTGCTGGTGACGTCGGCAAAGGAGGTGATACTGCCTGTGGAGTTGGAAGAGAAAGTGGTGAAGATGAATGAAGTGGTGGTGTCGCAGAAACGAGAGCATATCAATGAGCTGGCACTGGTGAGTACACGCACGTTTGACGTGCAGGAGACAGAGCGTTATGCCGGCAGCAGGAACGATCCGGCGCGTATGGCGTCGAACTTTGCAGGGGCGCAGGGTGGCGATGATTCGAGAAATGATATAGTTATAAGGGGTAACAGTCCGCAGGGTGTTTTGTGGCGCATGGAGGGTGTGGATATACCTAATCCCAACCACTTCAATATACCGGGCACAACGGGTGGTCCGGTGAGTATGCTGAACAGCAAGCTGCTGGCCAACAGTGATTTTTTTATGGGCGCGTTCCCTGCTGAATACGGCGACGCGGTGGCGGGTGTGTTTGATGTGCGTTTGCGCAACGGTAATAATCAGAAGTATGAATTTACGGGTCAGTTCGGTATCCTTGGTACAGAGGTGATGGCAGAAGGGCCGTTCTCAAAGAAAAAGGGTTCGTCGTTCCTTGTCAATTACCGATACAGCACGCTGCAGGCGTTTCAGGCAATGAATATCAAGATAGGTACATCGTCGGTGCCGCAGTATCAGGATGCGAGTTTTCGGTTCAACTTCCCGATGGGAAAGAAGGGTGATCTGGCGTTCTTTGGTATAGGCGGTACCAGCAAGATAGACCTCATTGTAAGCACACTTACCACGCCCGAGTCGCAGTTGTATGGCGAGTCTGACAGGGACCAGTATTTTACGGCCAAGAGTGGTTTTGTAGGTGGTACTTATAGTTATACGATCAACGCAAAGACGTTTATGAAGTTTACGGTTGCCCAGTCGGCAGGCGATGTGTGGGCCGATCATATAAAGGTGTTCCGGAACGCGTCGTTTGGTGTAGACTCCATGAAGCGGGTGTTGGGGTATGACTTTATGACCGCATCTACAACCGCGCACTGGTATATCAACAAGAAACTTTCGGCGACGCGTACGTTGAAGTATGGTATAGAAAACAAATTGTACCGGGTCAACTTTCAGGATAGCAGCCGCCAGTATCCGACATCGCGACAGGACTGGCAGTTGCGCGAGAACTTTGTAGGCGGTACAAATCTGGTGCAGGCATATGTTCAGTACAAAACCCGCCCGGGCGTGAAAACTACGGTAACGGGCGGATTGCATGCGCAGTACCTTAACCACAACGGTTCGAAGGCGCTGGAGCCGAGGCTGGGTTTCCGCTGGGCCGCTACAGATAAAGATGTGGTGACAGCAGGGTATGGATTACACAGTCAGATGCAGCCTTTGTACCAGTATTTCGCTATCCTGCCCAAGAGCGCGCCTACAGAGCATGTGAATAAGAATGTCGGGTTTACCCGAAGCCATCATTTTGTTACAGGATATGAGCATGTGCTGGCACCAAAGCTGCGCATGCGGATGGAGGCGTATGGCCAATACCTGTTTAATGTGCCGGTGGAAGTTCGCGTGGGGTCTTCGTACTCGTCCCTTAATCAAGGTTCAACGTACAGCCGCACCTTCCCCGATACGTTGCAGAACACCGGTACGGGTTACAATTACGGGCTGGAGCTGACATTGGAAAAGGGATTCAGTCGTGGGTTCTACACGCTGTTCACCACTTCGGCGTTTGATTCTAAGGCAGCAGGGAACGATGGTGTGTACCGCAATACCGATTACAACACCCGTTATGCGGCAAACCTGTTGTTCGGGTATGAGAAGAAGATAGGCAAGTACAGTACGTTCACGGGCGGATTTAAGGCGACTACCATTGGTGGAAAGCTCTATTCGCCGGTTGATATAGCCGCGTCGAATGCGCTGGGCGATATGGTGGTGGTGGATAGCCAGCGGAATAGTCTGAGGTTCGATGCGTATTTCAGGGCTGATCTGAAGCTGGGTGTGCGCCTGAATGCGAAGCGTCTGACCCATGAGATATCGCTGGATCTTGTGAACGTGACGGGGCAGAAGAATGTGCTGGCGCTTACGTACAGTTCCGATCTGGCGTCGCAAGGGGTGGCTAATCCGTTCTATACGACGTACCAGTTAGGGTTCCTGCCGATATTCTATTATAGGGTGGATTTTTGATGAACGTTTTCAGTGCGGTAAAAACAGCCGGATTTTTCGGGGTGCGCCGTCAGGTGCTACAGCTTTGTAGCGAGGCGGAGTTGAAATGTTCGTTGCGCCGTTAGGTGCTACCGCTTTGTTAATTGTGTGGTTTGTAGTTGGATTTGTTGGGTAGCCCCTACGGGGCAAGCGATCCCTAATCTGTTTGATGCTACAAAGCGAATTGCCCCGATGGGGCAATGTGGTTATTTGAGGGCTCTTATTTTGGTAGATGGATGTTTGCAGTGCCGTGAAAACAATCGGATTTTTCGGAGGTTGGCGCCGTGAGGTGCCACAGCTTTGTAGCGAGGCGGAGTTGAAATGTTCGTTGCGCCGATAGGTGCTGCCGCTTTGTTAATTGTGTGATTGTTTATAGGTGGCGTTGGGTAGCCCCTATGGGGCAAGTGATCCCTAATCTGTTTGATGCTACAAAGCGAATTGCCCCGATGGGGCAATGTGGTTATTTGAGGGCTCTTATTTTGGTAGATGGATGTTTGCAGTGCTGTGAAAACAATCGGATTTTTCGGAGGTTGGCGCCGTCAGGTGCCACAGCTTTGTAGCGAGGTGGAATTGAATTGTTCTTCGCGCCGTTAGGTGCTACCGCTATGTTAATTTGTCAATCGTTTTTGTAGTTGGGTAGCCCCTATGGGGCATGTGATTCCCAATCTGTTTGTTGCTACAATGCTTTTGCCCCGATGGGGCATCGGATTCAGAATTTGTGCTGTGCTACAAAGGCGTTTGCCCTTATGGGGCAAGGTGGGAGAGTTAGGGCAGATGAGTTTTGCATTGTAATGATGATGCTCTCATATTGGGTGTAGTATTGGTATATTTGTGAAAACTCTCATCATGTCAAACACGTATACCCAATTGTACGTTCACTGTGTTTTTGCTGTAAAATTCCGTTCGGGATTGCTGCAGCCTGAATGGGATGGTAGATTGCGGGCCTACATAACGGCAATCGTTCAGAATAATGGTCACAAGATGCTAGCAATAAATAATGTGGCTGATCATCTGCATATGCTCGTTGGTCTGAGTCCTAAACAATCTATTTCTGATATGTTGCGTCTCGTTAAAGGCGATTCCTCCGAATGGATCAATAGTGAGAGGCTTGTTCTTGGAAAGTTTCAATGGCAGGAAGGGTACGGGGCATTCAGTCACTCGAGGTCGCAGATTGATGCCGTAGTTAAATACATTCAGGGACAAGTAGAACACCACAAAAAGGTGGGGTTTATTGATGAGTACAAGAAAATGTTGTCCGATTTCTCGGTGGATTTTGACGAGAAATATATTTTTCAGCCGCCATCGTAGTGTTCTGCAAGTAGGTGGGTGCTTTCAAGGCCGGAATGGGAGAGTTGTTTGAGGATTTGATTATCTACCAAATTCAACATTTATACTATCTTTCGGGGTTAAACGATATTGGTTATCTGATCATCCGGTCTGATCCGGTTCATATTACCGAAAATGGCAAAGAAACAACCCCAGGTACAACCACAGAATAAAAAGCCCGTTCAGGCTGCTGCGTCAGTGGCGCAGGCAACAGAGGGTAGCAGCGATAGTTTTGTAAAGAAGAATGCCCAATGGCTGATACTTGCCTGTATAGCGCTGCTGACATTTCTTATATATAAAGGCTCGCTCGATAACCAGTTCACCAACTGGGACGATCTGGGGTATGTGCTCACCAACCCGTGGATAAAGGATAGTTCCTTTGAGGGTTTGAAAAAGTTGTTCAGCATGGATGCCCTGGTGATGGGTAACTATCACCCGTTCACCATTGTTACCTATTGGTACGAATACAGCAAGCACGGACTGGAACCTTATTATTACCACCTGCACAGTATGATGTTCCATATTCTGTGTACGTTCTCGGTGTTCGCGTTTGCCCGGGTGCTAACCCGTAACATCACTGTGGCTGCGGTTACTGCGCTTCTTTTTGCAGTGCACCCTATGCGTGTAGAATCCGTGACCTGGATCGCGGGTCGCAAGGACCTGCTGTATGGCATGTTTTACATGCTGGCCATGGTGACGCATATTTGGTATGTGCGCAACCATGCAGGTAAGAAGGTATTGTGGTATGTGGCGACCATTTTGCTGTTCGCTACTTCGCTCATGTGCAAGTCGGTGGGGGTGACCTTGCCGGTGGTGTTGTTGCTGGTGGATCTTTATGAGCAGCGCAAGCTGGGCGTAAATCTTATTATAGAGAAACTTCCGCTTTTCGCATTGTCTGTAACCTTTGGCCTGATATCTATATATGCGCAAAAGGATGTAGGTGCGCTCGGCACGTTGGATGTGAGTTTCAAGTTTTACGAAAGGATCGCATTGGGTTGTTATGCCCTCATTACCTATATATGGAAAGCGGTTCTGCCGGTGGGTCTCACCAATTTCTATCCTTACCCTATAAAGGTGAATGACGCATTGCCTGCGGTATTCTATATATATCCGTTGTTGGTGGCGGCAGGTTTGTTTCTGCTGGTGAAGTATGGCCGGCACAACCGGTTGGTGGTTTTGTGTGTTTCGTTTTTTGTGATCAACCTGCTGCTGTTGTTGCAGTTCCTGCCGGTTGGTGGCGCCATCATGTCCGATCGTTATACCTATATTCCTTACGTGGGCATCTTCCTGCTTGTGGGTGCGGCTGCTGCCTGGCTTATTGAGGAAAAGAAACAGTCGCCTACGGTGGTGCTTGGCGCATTGGTGGCGGTAAGTCTGGTATATGGCTACATGACCAATGAGCGTAACAAAGACTGGTACGATTCTATCAGCCTGTGGAACAGCGCGATAGAGAAGAACCCAGAGTCGCCTATCGGCTATTTCTACCTGGGCCAGGATTACTACACCCGTTTCGAGACCGCCCTCACGCAGCAGGACCGGCAGCGCAACGGCGATTCGGCATTTTATTATTTCACCAAGTCGGTGGAACGCAAGCCTGATTATACGAGTCCGATTATCTGTATCGGTGAGTACCAGCGCAGTGTGGGCCTGATAGATGAAGCAAAGGCCACCTACCTCAGGGCCCTTTCAATTGATGAAAAGCTTGAAAGCGCTTATCTTGGATTGGGTGTAGTTTACAGCATTCGCCAGAAATTCGACTCGGCAGGTGTGGCTTTCAGAAAGGCGTTGTCGCTGAAAAAGTATTTTCCTGAGGGGCATAGCAACTACGCCAATTATCTGGACATAATAGGCAAAACAGACTCCTCGCTTATAGAGTATCAGTACGCGATCAACCAGAATCCTGATGCCTACATTCCGTACATGAACAGGGGACGTATCTATCTGAAGATAGGTAAACCGGCTGAGGCGTTGAAAGACTATGACCGGGCGAACTATCTGAAACCTGAGAATCCGGATCCATATTATATGCGCGCTCAGTGCTACCTGATGATGGGGCAGAAGCCAAGGGCGCAGCAGGAGGCTGAGGAAGCCCGTAAGAGAGGTGGTCAACTTGATCCCGCGTTTTTGCAGTCGCTGAGGTAGGGTGTATTGTGTTTTCTTTTAACGTATCTCCGAGTATTATTGAGTTATCTTTGTGCCCATGAAGAATCTGCGTGAGATAAGTCTGCCGGAACTTGAAGCGATGTTGGCAGCTGCCGGAGAGCCCAAATTCAGGGCGAAACAGGTGCATGAGTGGGTGTGGCAAAAACACGCCTCCGACATCAACGACATGACCAATCTGCCGAAGGCACTCAGGGAAAAACTCTCAGAGCAGTACTTTATTCCCAAGGTGGCCATGCACCACAGCCAGTACAGCAGCGACGGCACCATAAAAAACAGGTTGCAGTTGCACGACGGTTATTATGTGGAGAGTGTGCTGATACCGACCGAAAAACGCATGACCGCCTGTGTCTCTTCGCAAGTGGGCTGTTCGTTGTCCTGTAAGTTCTGCGCTACAGGTTATATGACTCGCAAGCGCAACCTGGAATTTGATGAGATCGTTGACGAGGTGACCTTGCTCAACGAACTTTCCATGAAGCACTATAACAAGAAACTTTCTAATATTGTCTTTATGGGTATGGGTGAGCCGCTGCTCAACTATAAGAACACCCTAAAGGCGATAGAGCGTATCACATCGCCCGACGGGCTGGGCATGAGCCCGCGCCGCATCACGGTGTCTACAGCCGGGGTTGCAAAAATGATAAAGCAGTTGGGCGACGATCAGGTGCGTTTCAAGCTGGCGTTGTCGCTGCACGCGCCAACTGACGAGAAGCGCAATGAGATCATGCCCATTAACGAGACCAATAACCTGAAGGTGCTTATTGAAGCCCTCAACTACTTCTACAAGGCCACAGGCAACGAGATCACCTTTGAGTATATCCTCTTCAACAATTTCAACGACAGTCAGCGGGATGCTGAGGATCTGATAAAGATCTACCGTCAGGTGCCTGCCGATCTGATAAATATTATTGAATACAATCCGATAGAGAATGCCAAGTTCGAAAAGCCCGACGAAGAGAAGGTGAACGAATTTATGGCGTTCCTTGCAGCCAACAAGGTGAACGCCCGACTGAGGCGCAGCCGGGGTAAGGATATAGACGCCGCCTGTGGTCAGTTGGCCAACGTGGATCAATCGGGCGCAAAATTGTGATCTGATACATTGAAGATCAGTTAGTTAATTCGCAACAACCAGCTATTTTTACAAACATGAATGCAACTGCTACCATACTGGAGATACTTAAATACACCATTCCCGCTATCGTGGTGCTGATAGCTACGTCTACAATAGTTAATAAGTTCATTGTGGCGCAGCATAAGCGCAAGCAACTGGCTGTTTTTGAGGGCGCGCAGGATGTGACACTTCGCCTGAGGTTGCAGGCATACGAGCGCCTTGCTTTGTTTGTGGAGCGCATAAGCGCTCGTCAGCTGATACCAAGGGTGTATGATGGCGACATGACCGTGCGCGACCTGCAGCTGGCCATGACCATGTCTATCCGCACCGAGTTTGAACACAACCTTTCGCAACAGATCTATGTGTCTAAGAATGTGTGGGAGACCGTAAAAGGAGTGAAGGAGCAGGAACTGAACATGATCAACCGCATCTCTCAATCGCTTAACCCTGAAGCGCCTGCGCGCGATCTTCATGCCCGCATTCTGGATGTAGCGTCTCGTGCCAGCGATGACCTGCCGACCGATGTGGCCCTGCAGATCATAAACGCTGAGGTGAAGACGGTGCTGCACTACGGCTCCTATTAAGGCCGGACGGAACGATATTTGTATTTTAGAGCTGGAATTTTGTGTACTGCTATGAAAGTGTTCGCATTATCATTTATGGTTGCAGCCTGCTTTGCTGTGAGCGCATCAGCGCAGGTGAAGAACGATCTGAAGCGCTGGAAACTGAAGGGGCCGGTGAAGACGGTGACCGAATATGAGTACTCGGTGAACGCTACGGCCAAGGAAGCGGTAAAGGATGTGCTAAAAGTGAAGTCCGTTTGCCGCTACAACGATGAAGGCAATAGGGTAGATTTCGTAACCTACTCGGCCGACGGCGCGATGCTATCGCGGTCGGTGTATAACTATAACGATAGTGGCCGCCTGGTGGACGTGAAACGATACCGCGGAGACGGCGGACTGAATGTTACCACTACCTATGTGTACGATAAGCTGGGAAACGAGGCGGAGGAGAATAATTATGACCCGTCCGGAACACTGTTTATGACGGGTAAGGGAAAGTATGACCTGAATGGCAATCGTATTGTCTTTGACCGGTATGACGGCAAGGGACATCTATTCCTGAAGTCGAATTTTCGCTATGACCGCAACGGCAATGAGACCGAAGAGCGCGAGTATGACTCTCATTCCAGCCTGCAGTTTACCACCACTTACGAGCACGGTAATTATGATAAGAACGGCAACTGGACCTTCAAGGCCGTTTATAAGAACGATAAGCCCAGGTCGGTTTTTGAGCGCGAGATAGAATATGGAGGTAAGTGATAACCTGCCCGGTGCAGGAATATGCATGTTTGCAAAACAATGAGTAGTTTAGCCGAGTTGTCATGAGAAAACTTGTCCTGTCTTTGTCGTTGGTTTTTTGCCTGATGTCTTCACGGGCTCAGGAAGTTATGACCGATGGCCTCAGAGGTCGGATAAAACAACTGACCGAATATAACTACAAGGCAATAGGTGGGTCGGACTATGAGACCCGCAATGGGTACAAGATAGTGACCAAGTATGACGAGCGAGGGGTCAAGTTCAGGGAGTACTATTACAATCCGGATGGGACACTGGCTTCGAAGTCGGTTTTCAAGACCGATGATGCTGGCCATATTATTGACGAACGCAACTACGATGCTAATGGTAAATATCAGTACGCCAACCTGTACAAGTATGACCGCCGCGGCAATGAAGTGTGGAGGAAGCAGTATTCACCCACGGGTCTTATCTCGTTGAAGACCGTGTCTGAATACGATGATAATGGCAACGTTATCAAGGAGGAGGCATTTAATATTGATAATCATTTGCAGAACCGGGCCATCTGGAAATATGACACCGCCAACAGGCCGGTGCTGGAGGTGACTTATGATGCGGATGAAACAGAAACACGCCGCACCAGGTATAAATATGATACTGCCGGTAACCTGATAGAGCAGCGAAACACGATATACGGGATAACGCTGGTGACATTATATAAGTATGACGCAGCCGGCAACATGACGGAAGAGATCAATTACAATGCCGAAGGTAAGCTGGACAGGAAGTCGAAATACAAGTACGATGAGCTGGGTAATGAGACCGAAGAGGAGCTCTACTCTGCCGATGGAAAATTGCAGCGAACTATACTGTACAGGAACGAATACGATTCAAACGGCAACCTCATAAAAAAGACACAAACAGATTATGGACGCGATGTGGTGATAGTGCGTCGGGAAATCCAATATTTTTGATATTGTATTGATTAATATTTCACTGTTTATATAGTTGATAATGTGTTGGTTGCAGTTGATGAAAAGAGGTTACAGGACATTTTTTAAAAATTTTCTGACAAAATAAAATATTCCTTTCTCATTATCTCAAAAAGTATATTTTTGCAGCATAAAATTTAAACGCACTACTATGTCTGAAATTGCAAATCGCGTTAAGAAAATTATCGTAGACAAACTGGGAGTTGACGAATCAGAAGTTAACCCGGAGGCAAGTTTTACCAACGACCTCGGAGCTGACTCTCTTGACACCGTAGAACTGATCATGGAATTCGAAAAAGAATTCAACATCTCTATTCCTGATGAGCAGGCTGAAACCATCACAACTGTTGGTCAGGCTGTTTCTTATCTTGAAGAGCACGTAAAGTAATTTAGTCCCAAACCACTTCTGTAACTGAAAATCGTTAGATGAGCTTAACGTTAAAACGAGTTGTCGTTACGGGTCTCGGAGCCCTGACGCCATTAGGCAATGACATACCCTCTTACTGGGATGGGTTGGTTAATGGCGTTTCGGGCGCCGGATACATCCAGCAGTTTGATGTGACCAAGTTCAAAACCAAGTTCGCATGCGAGTTGAAGAACTTCAACCCTGAGAACTACTTTGAGCGCAAGGAAGCACGCAAGCTGGATAGGTTCTCTCAGATCGCATTGGTAGCGGCCGATGAGGCTGTGCGCCATGCCCGTCTTACAGAAGATGGTATTGACAAAGACAGGGTGGGCGTTATCTGGGGCTCTGGTATCGGCGGTATGATCACCTTCATTGAAGAAATGAAGAATTTCGCAACCGGCGATGGCACCCCCCGCTTCAACCCTTTCTTCATTCCTAAGCTTATTCTTGACATTGCTTCGGGTCATATTTCTATGAAGTATGGTTTCCGTGGTCCTAACTTCTCTACAGTTAGTGCTTGTGCTTCATCTACCAACGCGCTCATTGACGCGCTCACCTACATTCGCCTGGGCAAAGCCGACGCGATCGTATGTGGTGGTTCTGAGGCAGTAGTAACAGAGGCGGGTATAGGTGGTTTCAACGCCATGAAAGCCCTCTCTGAGCGCAATGACGACTATGCTACGGCAAGCCGGCCGTTCGATCTGAACCGTGATGGTTTTGTATTGGGCGAAGGTGCAGGTGCCATCATTCTCGAAGAGTATGAGCACGCCAAACGCCGCGGTGCCAATATCATTGCCGAACTGGTTGGCGGAGGCCTCAGTGCCGATGCCTACCACCTTACAGCCCCTCACCCCGAGGGACTGGGTGCCTACAATGTAATGAAGAATGCCATTGCTGACGCCGGTATGAAGCCTGAAGACATTGACTACATCAATGTGCATGGTACATCAACACCACTTGGCGACATCAGCGAGATAGCTGCGATACAGCGCGTATTCGGAGAGCATGCTTATAATGTAAACATCAGCTCTACGAAATCAATGACCGGTCACCTGTTGGGTGCTGCCGGTGCCATTGAAGCGATAGCAAGTATCCTGGCAACCGTTCACGACATCATCCCGCCGACCATCAATCACTTTACCGATGATCCGGCATTCGATCCAAGGCTTAATTTCACATTCAATACGGCCCAGAAACGTGTGGTGAATGTGGCATTGAGTAACACCTTTGGTTTCGGAGGACACAACGCGTCGGTGATCTTCAAAAAGCCATCCGAATAATTTGCGTCGGCTGATCAATCGTATCTTAAAACCTTCTTTATCGTCTTCTGACAAGCAACTATTGCTGCAACTGGAGCATGTAGTTGGCTTCACACCTGTGCACATAGAGTATTACAGGCTGGCGCTTATGCACCGTTCCAAGCCCGAAGAGGTTACGAGCAGTAACGAGCGGCTCGAGTTTTTGGGCGATGCGATATTGGGTGCCATCATTGCAGAATACCTTTTCAAGAAGTATCCTTACCAGCCCGAGGGTTATCTCACAGAGCTTCGTTCCCGCATAGTGCGGCGCGAGACCATGAATAATGTGGCGCTGCGCATGGGGCTGAATAAGCTGGTGCAGTATAACCAGAACGACAAGGGCCTGAGCCGCAGTCATATCTTTGGCAATGCGCTTGAAGCCCTGATAGGCGCGGTATATCTGGATCAGGGTTTTGATAACACCCGTAAGTTCATTCTTAACCAGATCGTGAGAGCCTACATAGACCTTGATACTATGGAGAGCACCGATACCAACTACAAGAACCAGTTGCTTAGCTGGGCGCAGCGTAGTGGCAAAGTGCTGGTGTTTGAGGCAGTAGATGAAAAGTCGGAAGGCACACGACGGTTGTTTACTTTGGGTGTGGTGATAGACGGTGAGTTGTTTACTACCGGTACCGGCTACAACAAGAAAGATGCAGGCCAGGTTGCAGCCCGCAGCGCGCTGGAAAAACTGGGTATCTGATTCTTCTTTCCTTCAAGTATTTGTTTGTATCATTGTTGCCCACTTAGAATTCTTCCGGTGAGGCACCTTTATGAAATATATCCTTCCCTCTCTTTTTATTTTATCGATGCTGGCTTCGTGTGCCAGCCCCCGGAAGTATGCTGAAATAGCCGGTCGGGGTTATCTGAAAGGCGATAAGACACCGGTGGTGCACCCCGACAATATACAGGTGACATATGACGGACCAG
The DNA here is from genome assembly GCA_016786565.1 of Flavipsychrobacter sp. Lineage (GTDB taxonomy): Bacteria > Bacteroidota > Bacteroidia > Chitinophagales > Chitinophagaceae > Nemorincola. The sequence continues at coordinate 29,763 of JAEUVY010000082.1, read as the reverse complement.
ATGCCAAGGGGCCGGATGTGACTGTGAAAAAGATGAGAGGTAGTTTTGTGCCGGCACTGTTTTACTGGCGTGTACGCGAAAAGCAGGTCTGCACCATGAAGAGCAGACTGCCTTTTATGGCATTTGAGCGGCAATTCTATGCTACCGCCGATTCTCTGAAACTGGATACAGGATTACACGGTGGAAAGCTGAACGTACGTGTTTCGTCATTCCCGTTGAAGTTTGCCTACAGTCGAAGAGTGGATCTCATTTACGGCTTTGTATTTTACTACATGTGGTCTGATCAGTACATGCAGTTGGACAGTACTGCGGTAAATGCAACGTATGAAGTTGCCGGCGGTGCCAAACCTTATAAAGGCGGCAGGGCGGCGGTGCCCGTTGCTGTAGCGGCATATCATAACAACCATAACACCAAAAAGTACAGCACCCTGGTGTTTATGAAGAAATACTATTCTTTCTCTGAAGACCTGGGCAGGCAATGCGCGCTGCAGATATATGATCAGTTGAAGTAGCGATTGCCACAAAAAAGAACATCTTCCGGAACGGTGGACGTCGGAAGATGTTCTTGTGTGTTGTTTTCTATTGCCTTTAGACTGCTACTGCAATTCGTGACTCCAGTTTTTCAAATCTGTCGGCTGGAAGCACTTCTTGTGCCATAGCCATGAGCCCTTCGAAAGCCTCAACCGGCACGCCGGCTTTCATGCCTGCAAAAAGTTTTGCCAGTTCGTTGTCGCTGCCGCTGCGTAACATCCAGTAGGCACTCTGTTGTGCTTCATGGGGTGTAAGGGTGGCTACCAGCTGACGGTTGGCAATGATAATGTCCATGTCGGTGTAGTGCTTCCAGAGCAACTCATTCACTTCGGTCTCCTCTTTGTGCAGGTGCGTGAGGTTGAATACAGTAAAAGCGTTGAAGGTGTGACACAGGCGGGTGCCTATAGCGTATTTCTCCTCGGGCGATGTGGCCTGTTTCAATTCAAGCATCAGTGAGCGCAATTCGTTGCTAAGCGCGTGGTCTGCCACATGTTCTGCTTCCATGGCAGCAACAAATTCGGGCTCGTATTGTTGCAGCATGCTGAATACGTGGGTGTCTTCATGGTGGGCGTGCCCGTCAAAAAAATCGAGGGTGTCAGCCAATTTTTTCAGTGCCGGATGGTCGGCGCCGGCTGTTTCCAGATCGGCTTGTTGCAGGGCAGTAGAGGTGTCATAGAGCATGACGCGCAGACCTTTGTGTATCTGCAGGAAAACGTTGTAACGTTGCATGGTTATTGGTTTTTGGTTTGAAGCGCAAAAATACAATCGGGTTATAAAAAGACCTGTTAAAAACCGTGCAGAAGAAGCACTGGTGATATGTTCAGAAAAATGTTGGTCTATACAATAGTTTTCAACCCACTATCGGTTGAGTATTCTATTGCATGAAGTCTGATTCGGTAGCGGCTTCTACGCGCTCCACCTTGCCGCAGCCTGCAAAGCGGCGGTTCCAATACTTTTCGTTCAGGCTGCTGATCATCACTCCGCGCGATCGGGATGCGTGCACAAAGTATCCGTTGGCGAGATACACACCCACATGGGACACACGCACACGATGAATGCGGAAGAACACCAGATCACCCTCTTCGGCTTCTTCATAGTTCTTTACTTTCTCGGCATTGCGGTGTTGCTGGCGTGATGTGCGCTCGATGGGTGTGTTGTAAATGTAGCTGTACAGCTTTTGCGAGAAGGCCGAACAGTCTATGCCTTTGTCGTCGTTGCCGCCATACTTGTATTTCACGCCATACCACTGGTCTATGAACTTGTACAGATACAGGTTGGTTACTTCATCACTTGGCACGTCCATCATGTAGGCATAACGTTTAGCCAGTTGGTCGGTCTCTCCTTCAAACAATGCTTCCTTCGATGCGGGCTTTTTTGCGGGTGCTGGTTCGGCAAGTGCGGTAGGTTGTTTGGCGGTTGAGTCGGTAGGCTCATCTGATGCAATGTCATCTGCGCCGGCAACGCTGTCTGCAGCAAGGTCGGCGGGGGGCGGAGCGATCTTTATTCCTGTCACGGGTTTGGACGTGTGCAGCTTTTGCGGGTATAGGAGTCGGTAAAGTGGTTGCAGTTTTTTATCGGGTGTATCTCCGGCGGTTGCTTGCTGTGCGCCCACCTGCAGTGCTGCCGCGCAGCAGAGCAGAGTAGTGGCGACAACGCGACCCAGGGCAATATGTATATGTGCCGGTACCCTCATTGAAAAGAGCTTTAACTTTATAAAGATAGAGTTCAGTTCTGAAAAAAGAAAGGATATTGGAAATGAAAATTAGTTAATGTGTTTGTCTCTTAATTAAACCTACTTTTGAAGGCGATTTAGTTTGTATTGGCTAAAAAGATAATACCATACCTCCTTATTCTGCTGGTTACTGTTGTGGCCTATTGGCAGGTGGCACTCATGCAGCATTCTCTCATCTGGGATGCGCGTGATATCTTTCTGCCTTGGCGGTTCTTCGTCAGCGATTGCCTGCGCAACGGGGTGTTGCCGGTGTGGAATCCGTATCAGCAGTCGGGGTATCCGTTTTTTGCCGATCCGCAGAGTGGTATGTGGTATCCTGTGGCGCAGCTTATGGCCCTGTTCGGGCGCTATAGTGTTTTCCTATTCAATGCCGAATTTATACTTACCGTAGCGGCCGGTGGCTGGGGTATGTACCGGCTGGCAGGTAGTTTCAGTCTGCCGCGGCACGCTGCCTTGTTTGCCGGTATCACATTTGTTGCCTGCGGCTTCTATGTAAGTAATGCCGAGCATCTCAGCTGGGCCATCTCGGCATCTTGTATTGTATGGCTGTTCTGGGCTTATCGAATGTTGCTCACCACAGGGCGGGCAGGCTATGCATTGCTGGGCGCTTTGTTTCAGTTTCTTGTGCTCTCCGGCGGCTATCCAGCGTTCCTTATTGTGAGCAGTTATCTGCTGGCTGCGTTCTTTATCGCGGCTCTTGTTGCGGGCAGGGGATCGAGGACCACTTTGCTGCGCGGCAATATTCTCTTTGCTGCCGCATTTATGGTGCTGGCTGTGCCGGTGATCTATGCGTTTGCCGCGTCTATGCCCTACATGACCCGTGGTGCCGGTGTGACGCTGCAAAAGGCCAACGGCTCGCCGTTCTCACCGCAAAGTCTGTTGTCACTGCTCACGCCCTTTGCAACGCTGAAGAACGAAGAGTTTTACAATACCGACATATCTATGCGCAATGCCTACATGGGTCTGGTGGCTCTGGCGTTTTTGCTGGTGTCGGTGGCATTGCCGGGTATGAGGCGCTGGCGTGGCATAGCGATAGCCTCGGTTATCTGTCTGCTGGTCTCTTTCGGGCCGGCACTGCCGTTGCGGGCTTGGTTGTATCACTATGCGCCGCTTATGGATCTGTTCAGGTTCCCATCTTTGTTCAGGTTGTTCTTCCTCATTGGGGCGGTGCTTATAGCATCGGGCGCATTCCATGTGCTCACGGCAACGGGTAGGGTCTATGTGGGGCGTGTGCGCGCGGTGGTGCTTGCGTTGCTGGTAGTTACTAGCTCGGTGGTGGGTTATGCCTTGTACAGGAACGGCGGAACCGGCGATTGCCAGGAACTGTTTGTGAACATGAGCGAATTCATCCACAAGGCGGTATTCCGGCAGTTGATCATAGTACAGGGAATGGTGCAACTTGTGTTTCTGATGGTGTTCCTGTTTTTGCTGTGGTGGCAGCAGGGGCGCTACTTCACGTCGCGGGTGGTGCTGGTGCTTGCTGTGGCCGATATGGTGACGGCTACGCAATTCAATATGTATGGTACGGTGATAGATAAGGAGCGGTGTGCCGATATGCACCGGGCCATACGCACCGCGCCTGCCGGGTTTCCGCTGCCCGACATGGCTGCAGGCATCAATACCCGCAACGACGACGCCATGCGCCCTCGCATGAAGCCGCTCACCGCCAACCTCAATAACTTCTGCAAGAACATAGCTACCGACAGCTACAGCCCCTTTATCCTGAGCCGGTTCGATATGCTGGTCGAGAGCTCTGTACATGACTCGGCATGGGTGAATCCGGTGCTGTACCTGGCCTATGGTGCTGTGCCCGAGTCGCCGGGTGTGGTGCTGCCATCGCGCAGGCATGTAGCGGTCGACTCAAAGACTTTTCAGAGCATACCCTTCGGCTACGATGCCAACGATGCTGTGCGGCTCACGTCCTTCCGACCGGGGCATATCTCGGCAAGCGTGCAGGTGGCGCACGATGCCTTGCTGGTATTGCAACAGGTGAACTTTCCCGGCTGGCGGGTTGAGGTGGACGGACAGCATGTAATGCACCTTACGGGCAACTATTGTTACCCGGTAGCGCGCATACCTGCGGGCAGCCATACCGTGGACTATCACTTCGCGCCACGTCTGCTGCAAATAATGTTGGCGTGGTATGTCGTGTCAATGGCGATACTTGCGGTGGTGTTGGTGGCGTTCCGCAGGCGTTTGTTCTGATACTGCGCTATTCCTGTACTCTTATGATCTTTACCGGGCAGGCCTCTGCAGCCATGCGGTTGGCCGCAAGCTCGTCGGCTGATACAGTGACCTGCCAAACACCCTTTTTCTCCACGCCGCCCACGAGCGTACACTTACCATCGGCACGAGACATGCGCCACCGCAGCGGCCATATTTCATGACAGATGTTGCAGCCGATGCAGCGCCCTCTCTGGTGCAGTATCTTAGGCATATTCTGTGGCTACTATTTTATAGATCTTGTCGCCGGGGCGCACCTTGCGTGCCACGGGCACAGCCACCGCGTTGCCTTTCTCGGCACGCTCCACGGGACCATTGTTCACATGTATGCGCTCCACCTGCTGAGAGATGATGCCGGTTACCGGGCCAATGAGCATCAGCTCGTCGCCCACGGCCAGCGCGCCCTGCTCCAGCACAAATTCCGCCACCGACAGGCGCGGATAGAATTTCACCGCCTTGCCCAATAGTATCTTTTTTCGTGTTGCCGCCGATCCGTCCACATCGCTCCACTCGCCCAGTTGACGCCCCATGTAGTAGCCGTCCCAGAAGCCCCGGTTGAACACCGTTGCCAGTTCTTCTTTCCATGCCAGCGCTTTTTCGCGCGTATAGGTGCCGGCTTCCAATGCTTCGGCAGCGGCCTTGTAGCACTTCACGGTAGTGTACACATAGTCGGCCGACCGTCCGCGGCCCTCTATCTTCAGCACCGATACGCCCGCTTCGGCAACCTTGTCCAGAATGTCGATAGTGCACAGGTCTTTGGCACTCATGATGTATTCATTGTCTATCACCAACTCCTTGCCGTTGTCCAGGTCTTTCACCTCATAGCGGTGGCGGCAGTTCTGCACGCACGCGCCCCTGTTGGCCGATGAGTTGTTGGAGTCGAGGCTCAGGTAGCATTTGCCCGATACCGCCATGCACAGTGCGCCGTGGGCAAATACCTCTATACGCATCAGTTCGCCCTTCGGGCCGCGTATGTCGCGCTCGCGTATCTGGTTCACCATACTCTTTACCTGTGTCAGTGTCAGCTCGCGCGACAGCACAACGAGGTCCGCATAGGCGCTGTAGAACTCTACGGTGTCTATATTGGTCACATTTGCCTGTGTGCTTATGTGCAGACTCATGCCCTGCTTGCGGCATTCGTTTATTACGGCAAAGTCGGCCGCTATGACCGCATCGGTGCCGGCAGCCTTTGCAGCCGCAATGATGCCCGACAATAATTGCTTGTCGTGGTCATACATGGTGGTGTTCAGCGTCAGGTAGGTGCGCATGCCATGTTTGCGGCACTTGGCCACAATGGTGGGTATGTCTTCGGTGGTCAGCGATGCCGCCGACTTTACCCGCATATTCAGTTGTTCTACCCCGAAGTAGATAGAATCGGCGCCGGCCTGTATTGCCGCTGCCAGGCTCTCCCAACTGCCCACCGGGGCCATTACTTCCATTCTCATAATATTCGCTCGAAAAAATCGGGCAAAGGTATTTTTTATGAAGGGCAGGGGAGGTGACGGTGGTCAGGATGGTATAAAAATTAATATATTTAGAAGAACTTTGACTTAATAACCAGTATATGCGTTTTCGATTGTTTGTGTTGGCAGTGTGTGCTTTTGCGACTAATACTTTTTCGCAAGGAAACTGTGATTGTTTCGATCGTCTATATAATCTGTCTAATAATCAAACTGATTATAACAAGTCCATCGTGATTCTAAAAGATGCACTTTCATTTTTGGATTACGAACGGGGAGGGGAATACTATTGGGAGGTTGCTCATAGGTATTATTTGATCAGAAGATTTGACTCAGCGGCGGAATGGTATAGCAAAGCAATTGAATGGGGGTATAGTTCACAGAAAGTGAAACGTGATGCAGTGGAGGCATTTGGGAAACTCGATCTGAATAGAATTGATCAACTTGAACTGCGTCATCGCAGAAACATTGATTTCTTTATCTACGAAGAATTTGTCAAACAAAATTCACTTGATCAGGTCGTTCGAGGCGATGTGATGTATTCTTGGGACGATAGCGCTTTGAAAAGGAGAGAGGTTCTCGCATTTGTTGATTCCATGATCGAACGAGTAGATAATAGGACATTTAGTTTTATAAAGATGATATTTGACAAGTACTCTTTTCCAACTTATCGGGAGCTAGGGTTTACGCCTGTTGGCATTTCTTCAATGATCCTTCATCTTACGGCACGAAACGATTCAAAGGCAATTTATATTTTCAAAGAGTTAGATAAGTTCAGCCGGAGCTGCGAGTATTTGAAATCAGATTTGATACTATTACTCGATCGTCAAAAATATACTACATCGAAACAGACACTTTGCGGCTTGTTTGGTTCTGGTGAGCGGTATCTCTCTGTTGCAAATGTTCATAACGTAGATAGTGTGCGTTTTGAATACAATAGGGTAAGATTATTAGATGAAGCATCTGTAAATGGCCTGAAGTTGCCCGTTAATTATGTCGCAAGGCAATACCCGAAGAATTACTTCTGTATGAAGAAGTACGAAGTCGATTGAAAGATTCGATACAGTTTATTGCTTGCTTCATGATGCCAGTTGCATTCGTGATGGGTGAATTTTTCAACTCGTTGCTTAGGATACAAATTTAGTTCGTACTGCAATTTACGATACGAACTCTTTGATGTAACCAGCCCTTAGATAGTGTCATTTGCGACGTTTGTCTAAGTGTATTGTTAGTTCATATTAAAGGGCGATTGTCACTTGATTTTCCGTTGCAGTGTGGCTTTCATTACAGAGGTACATTTGTTCAATCGGTAAGATAAAGAGGCCACAGCGACGCTGCAGCCTCTTTTTGAAATTGATAGAGTGGCTATAATAGGGGTTGGACTTATTGTTTTCTGATAAATCGGGTGGATGTACGCAGGCCGGTTTCTTCTGTAGCCTCCAGAATGTAGAGGCCCGGAGCAAGGTCGGCGACCGATACCTCAAATTGTTGGTTTCCGGGTGTGAGGGTCTCCGCTATATATACCCTTCCCGCGACGTTGGTGATGCGGAACGATGTGAACGCCGAACCTTGAGATACAACATGCAGCATATTGTCGGTAGGGTTTGGGTACAGGTGCACCGAATGGCTGCGGCTGGTGATGGGGGTGTACAGTGTGGGTGTGGTGTCTACCGGTACCGGGTTGGTGCCATACTTAAGCAGCGTGAAGTCGTTGTTATTGTCATCGAATGTGGACCATGCACCTATGTAGATGTTGTTGCCGCCGTCTATACCCACGTGCCTGCCAAAGTCCATGCTGCCCGATGAGGTGCCGTTGAAGAACGCGTTCCATATCAGCGCCCCCGATTCGTCGTAGCCGAGGGTGGTCACATCATCCAGCGTAGGTGCCGAAAGGTGGGTGCGGCCGGTTACTATAATGTTTCCGGCGGTGTCGGTGATCATGTGGAAAGGCATGGCTATCTGGTTGTCCCTCATGAAGGATTTTTTCCAAAGCCTTACGCCCATGTTGTTGAGCAGTATGGTGGTCATGCCTTCAGATGTACCGCATGCCAGCGCGATGTTGCCTGATGGGGTGAGGCTGATAGGTTGCTTGAACAAAGTGCCGGTGTTGGAGCCCAGGTAGTTGTATTGCCACACTACAGTGCCGGTTGGTGCAAGTTTTATGACAGTGACACTATCGGTGCTCAGCGACAGCGCATCGGTCTGCCCGGATATGTAGGCATTGTTGTCGTTGTCGGTAATGATCATCATACCTATGTCATTGCCATAGCCTGTGCCGTTGTGGCGATGCACCCACAGCTCGGCGCCGGCAGACGAATACTTGACAGTAGTGATGTCGAAACCGGTAGGTACACCACCAATGATGCCGCGGCTTCGGCCGGTTACCAGTACGTTCAGGTCACGGTCTATGGCCAGATCTGCTGCATAGTCGTCAGAGTTGTAGGCAGCATTGTTATAGGTGCGGCGCCATGCAGTATCGCCGTTCTCCATCACCTTCATTACTACATAGTCGGTATTGAAGGATGGGGCACTGAAGTTGGTGGTGCCTGCGCAGATGTAGATGTTGCCTGCGGTGTCGGTGATGAGGTCGGATATTTCTTCCACTATATTGTTGGTGGTGTCGGTCAGCGTTCGCTCCCATATCAGTGATCCGTCAGTGTGTTTTACCTTGCGCAGCAGAATGCGGTTTTGCATGGCATCGTCCTTGCGCTCGTTGAACGCGATGAGGACGTTTCCGTCTTTCGCTTTTACAGTCTTCCCTGCAAACAATTGAAATCCGTTCTGCGCAAAACGTTTGTCTTTCCACTTCACACTGCCGTCGGTGGCAATTCTGGTAGTAAGGACCAATGGGGTGAGGGTGCTGCCAGCGGTAGAGTCGTTTGAGTTGCCGGTGAGGATAGAGTTGCCCCAGCGGTCGGTGTACATGTCGCGCACCATGTCGGTGCGTTGAGAGGAGCCGTCGATGCGGGTCATCCAACTGTGGGTGAGGGTGGTTTGGGCTTTTGATGAGATGCCGGCAGCGCATAGTGCGGCGGCGAGGGTGATGGTGATCGTTGATCTTTTCATGATTTCTGGTTGATTTTTGTGCAACATTCGTAAGAGATAGCGGGTGTGCCGGTAATGATCCCGACGAAACGGGAAAATCTGCCGACGAAACAGGAATCTTCAATTTGGGGCGATATCCGGGTTAGTAGTTTAGGGTGATACCGGCCCCCAGACCCATGTCGCTATCGTAATGGGTGGATATGCCGAAGTACTTTGTTACGATGTAGCGCAGGCCCACCATGTATTCGAGGTCTGAGTTGGCCATGAGGTTCATGCGCAGTCGGGCAGTAACCGGAATATCTTCGCGCATCAGCGACAGACGGAAGATACCGTTCATGTCTACACGGGCGTCGGCAGTCACCAGCATAGGCAGGGTATATTGCACGCCCAGGCATGCAACGCCTCTGTTGTTCTTAGTGTTGCGCTGCCCGAAAATGGTGCTTTCGCTGTGCAGGGCCATTGTTCTGTACCTGAAGTCCCAGCCAACATACGGGAACCAGAACTGCATGCGGCCCAGATAGCGGCCAATATGGCTTTCGGTCTCGTAACCCATCATGGCATTGGTGCCCAGTCGCCATTCGGTTTGCAGCTTGTAGCGGGTATTGGCCAGCATCACTTCACCGTCACTTCCGCTGGATTCCAGCGCCACGCGCGCCATGAGGTGTATCTGCCGGTCGTCTGCATATATCTTCTTCACTGACTTTTCCGGGTTCGGTATATCGGGATTGGGTGGCGAGTCTTGGTACGAGAATATGCGCCCCATGCCGCTCATCATGTGGTAGAGTATGTGACAGTGGAAGAACCAGTCGCCACTTTCGGTGGCTGCGAATTCGATGGTGTCTGTTTCCATGGGCATAATGTCCAGAACGGTTTTGAGCGGTGCGTATGCGCCCTGTCCGTTCACTACCCTGAAGAAGTGACCATGCAGGTGCATTGGATGGCGCATCATGGTGCCGTTGTACAGCACTATGCGGATGTTCTCGCCCTTGCGGATAAGTATCTTGTCGGTCTCTGAAACCGTGCGGTTATTGATGCTCCATATATAACGGTTCATGTTGCCGGTGAGTCTGAAATACAAAGTTCGGGTTGTAGCCGGCGGCAGGGTGGTGCTATCGGGCGAGCGAAGCATGGTATAGTTGAGCGTGGTGATGGGTGCCGCAGCCGGGTCGTTCACTTCCGGATACATTACGGTGTTCATGTCCATTATCTGGTCGTGCATCTGCATGCCCATATCGTTCATGTCGCCGTTCATTTTCATCATCCCGTTCATCATCTTCATGCCCTCGAAGTATTGCAGGCGTGGCAGATGTGGTGCTGCTACATCTGCACCACTGCCCAGCCACAATGTGGTGCTACGGGTTCTGTCTTCGGTGGTTGCTCTGAACTCGCCACGGCCACTGTCGGGTATCGTCACTATGAGGTCGTAGGTCTCTGATACCCCAACAATGAGCCGGTCTACATGCACCGGCTGAACATCTTTGCCGTCAGACGCTACCACATCGAAGCCGCCGGGATAGGTGAGCCAGAAGTAGGAAGATGAACTGCCGTTTATGACCCGTAGTCTGAATTTTTCGCCCGGCTGAGGATTGCTGAGTGAAGATGTGTCTCTGCCATTGATAAGTACTTTGTCGTAGGCTACATCACTCACATCCATTGCCAGCATGCGCTTCCACTCATTGGTCACCTTGGTGCCGAAGTATCCTTCTTTTATAGCCTGAGCGTAGTTTTGTGTGCTGCCTTTTTTAATGCCGTACCAATCGGTGGCTGCATAAAGACTGCGGTGCACCTGGTGCGGGTTTTCATCGGTCCAATCGCTAAGCAGTATGGTTTTTTCGCCCATTGCTGCCTGTTTCCTGGGGTGAATGATGAACGCGCCGTACATGCCGCTTTGCTCTTGCATGGCTGTGTGCGAGTGGTACCAGTAGGTCCCGTTCTGCACCAGCGGGAACTCGAAGGTGTGACTTGTGTGGGCTTTTATAGGGGCTGTTGTAAGGTAAGAGACACCATCATATTGGTTGGGCAGGATGAGCCCGTGCCAGTGTACGGAGGTCTCGGTGCCGAGTGTGTTGTGCACGTGTATCTCGGCAGTGTCGCCCTCGTTAAAGTGAAGTTCGGGGCCGGGTATAGATCCGTTAATGGCAATTGCGGGCCGTGGACGTCCGGTAAAGTTGGCCATGGTGTCGCTTATGTACAGGTGGTAAACAACCCTGCGTGGCACCGGTGTTGTTACCTGCGATTTTGCGCAAAGGGGTGCCAGTGCGGACAGCAGTGCCGCAGCTACGATCGCTTTCATATCAGAAGATTATTGGTGGTGTACGAGACTTTCGTTTGGTTACTTTATCTCTTCGGCTACATTGCCGCAGGATAGCATGGATTTGCCATAGTATGGATTTCTGATGGTGGCCTCATTGCTCAGCCAGTATGCTTTCTTCATGGGGCAGTACATTTTGTATACCGTGGTGTCGGCCGGATGTGCTGTTTTTACAGCGGCAGCCATTTGCTCGGATAGTGGTGCGAATAGGCTGCGCTGTTTGTCTAATGATGTCGCACCGGCAAGGGCGCGGCTACCAGATATAAGGGCACTCCGCCCTGGCTCGGCAACAGATGGCGCAGCTTTCTCGATCTCATGCATAAGGTCGGCAGCGCGTTGTGTGACGGTGGCTTCGTTTCCACTGATGAGTGCTTCTTTTACGTTGTAATATGCCGGAAGCGCATTTGAGATCTGTTGGGCTGATACTTGCAGCACTCCAAAACAGAATAGCATTGTGATGTACCGTTTCATATTGTTTGATTTTTGAGGTTAAAATTTGTTTTTTCGATCAGCTGATGGGAGTGGCATTGTACCCGGCCTGTTTTACTGCTTCTATCACCTGGGCTTCGGTAGCTTCGGTCACGGTTACAGTCAGTATGCGGTCGGGGTGTTGCTGGTCCACATGCCAGTTGTTTTCGCCCACTATTTCATTGAGGAAGGGAGTAGCCTTTGTCTGGCAGCCGTTACATTTGATCGTTGTTTTGAATTTTAAAGTGCTCATTGCTTTTGGTTTTGAATGTTTATGATATTTGATCTTTGATACAAAGTTCGGTAGTGTTGTATCGGTCGTTACTACACAATTATGGTTATGATTTATACTCTTTTCGCTAATTGTGGTGTTGGTGCTGAAGGGCCGTGTTTTTTCAGCTTCAACCGCAGACTGTTGCCCACTACGCTCACTGAACTCAGTGCCATGGCGCCACCTGCTATCATGGGGTCGAGCAGAAATCCGTTTATAGGATACAGCACGCCAGCCGCAACGGGTATGCCGATGATGTTGTAAATGAACGCCCAGAAGAGATTCTGTCTGATAGCGGATACCGTGTCTTTTGAGATCTTTATGGCGTCGTGTATCCGGTTGAGGTCGGATGAGATGATCGTCATGCGCGCTACGTCCATAGCTATATCCGATCCTTTTCCCATAGCCATGCTCACATCGGCAAGAGCCAGCGCATTGCTGTCGTTGATGCCATCGCCGACCATGGCTACAATGCGGCCCGCGGCCTGTAGTTCTTTTATGTAATTTGCTTTCTCTGCAGGCAACATTTCGGCGCGATATTTTGTTATGACCACCTGCGCTGCAATGGCGCCTGCGGTGGCAGGGTTGTCGCCCGTGAGCATGTGTACTGTTATGCCTGCTTCCTGTAGCGATTTGATGGCTTGTGCCGAGGTGGCTTTTACCGCGTCTGCGATGGCTAGGATAGCCAATACTTCAGACGAGGACGCGAAATAGACCACTGTCTTTGCTTCGGCTATCCATTGGTTCGCGCGCTGGGTTAACTCCTGCGAAACTGGTATGTTGTTTTCATTGAGCAGGCGTTTGTTACCTACATAGTACGTAACACCGGTAACTGTGCCTTTAACGCCCGCACCCGTAATGCTTACGAATTCTGATACCGGAACCGTAGCGGCTGCCAGGAAGTGTGCTACGATGGCATCGGCAAGCGGGTGTTCCGACATTTTTTCTAATGATACTAATATGTTCGTGAGGTCACTCTGTTCTTTTGTTTGGAAGATGTCGGTGACAGAGGGTTTGCCTTCGGTGATGGTGCCGGTTTTGTCCAGCACAACGTCCGTTACTTTGCGGGCAATTTCCAGACTCTCGGCATCCCTTATCAGTATGCCCTGCTCGGCTGCCTTGCCTACGCCCACCATTATGGCTGTTGGTGTGGCCAGGCCCAGTGCGCAGGGGCAGGCAATGACCAATACGGTTACCATGGCCATAATGCCGCGGGTGAAGCCCTCGTCGCCCCCAAGGAGTGTCCATGCCAGCAGGGTAAGTATGGCCAAAACGAGGACGGTAGGTACAAATATGCCTGCAATGCGGTCGGCTATTTTTTGCACCGGCGCCTTGCTGCCCTGGGCGTCCTGTACCATTTTTATGATCTGCGCCAGCATAGTTGCTGCGCCTACTTTCTGTGCCACAAATTGCAGGCTTCCTTTTTGATTGATGGTGCCTGCGAAGACAGGGCTGTTCTCCTGTTTTTCTACCGGAAGCGATTCGCCGGTGATCATACTTTCATCTACAAACGAATGTCCGGTGGTGACGCTGCCGTCAACTGGTATCTTTTCGCCGGGGCGCACAAGAAGTATATCTCCTATTGCCACATCGGCTATGGGGGTATCGGTCATGGTGCCGTCCGGCATTATGCGGGTGACTGTGCGAGGTTGCAATCCCATTAGCTTTTTTATTGCCGACGATGTGTTTCCTTTCGCTTTTTCCTCAAGTAGTTTTCCCAACATCACAAACGTTATTACTATGGCGGCAGCTTCAAAGTAAACGTGTGCATGCAGGCCGCGGCGGTGCCAGAAATCGGGGAATAGCGTATTAAAGACACTGTAGATGTAGGCCACACCGGTGCTAAGCGCCACCAGGGTGTCCATGTTGGCAGTGCGGTGGCGGAGTTGGTTCCACGCCCCGGTGAAGAAGTGGCGCCCGAACAACAGGAGGACGGGTGTGGAGAGTGCCCACATAATGTAGTTGGCATAAGGTATGTCCATAAAGAACATACCTATTGTGGCCAATGGCAGGGACAAGGCTATGGCACTATAGGTGTTGCCGCGCAGTTTGTGCAGGTGTTGGTTTCTGATGTCTTCAAGGTTCTCGGCATTCTTTTCGTCGGTGGTAATTATCAGGTCGTAGCCTATGGCTTGCAGGGTGTTACGCATGTCTTCGGGGCGGGCTATTTCGGGCAGGTATTCAATTGCCGCGCTGACGTTGGCGTAGTTTACCGCCACGTCCAGTACACCCGGTACGCTTTTCAGCATACTTTCGGTACTTACCGCACAAGAGGCGCAGGACATATTGAGGACCGGCATATTGGCACGTGTCGCGTCTATGGTAAAGCGGGCTTTTCTTAAAAGTGCCACGGCCGCCTGTAGTGCCGGGGCCGGGTCTGATGTGGTGATGGCTATTTTTTTGCCTCCGTTGGAGATGTATGCCGAGCTGATGTCGGGCAGTTGCAGCAACATGTCCTGTATCTGCGCCTCGTCAACTGTTTCGGTAGGTGGTAATGTCGTTAAGCTATATGAATTTTTCATGATGCTTTTTCTTCAATGATTTCTGACGCAAAGGTCCTTCGGGTTGGGCTGACAGGTGTTACACAATTGTTGCATTGATTTGCAATATTTGGTGCCGGAACCTATTTCACCAGAATCCATTTTCTTAAATTTATCTCATGAACGACCTTATAGACACCTGGCGGATACATAACCGCATCAACAATTATCTGATCACCGCCATCACCGAAGAGGCCCTACACCTTGGCATTGACCGCGGTCGAAAGGCTGCCGAACAGTTTGCGCACATGCACAACGTGCGCCTCATGTGGCTAAAGGTATCAGCACCGGCGCTGTTTGCCTCGCAAACTAAGATAGAGAAGGGGGAGCGCCTAACCGGTGACTTACTGACGCAACGCCTGAACGAGAGTGGAGATGCTATTGCCGCTATGTTGGAGGCAGCGCTCGCTGCGGGCAAGATGAAAGGGTTTAAGCCTCACCCTGCTGCCTTTCTGGGGTATATGATATCGCACGAGAGCCACCACCGAGGCCAGATCACCCAAAGCCTGAAGCAAGCGGGCTATAAGATAGACGCCAAGGTACTGTATGGGTTGTGGGAGTGGGGTAGCCGATAGCGTCCTCAGGATATTTTTGCGGCCACAGTAGCCATCATGTCCTTTATCTCTTCATTGCATAGGTTGCCGATGCTGCCCTCGTGAGTGTGGCTCACTTTGCCGCTGTAGCTGAATGTGCCGTTCTCTACCTTGTTGCCTACTTGCCTGTATGCATCGCGGAACGGAGTGCCCGCGTTCACCAATTCGTTGATCTTCTCTACAGTGAATAGGTACACGTATTTTTCATCGTCGAGGATGTGTTCATTTACCTGTATCTCCGCTATTATACTGTTCATCATTGCCATACAGCTCTTTAGCTCGCTAAGTGCAGGGAAGAGTATTTCCTTTGTCAACTGCATGTCGCGGTGATAGCCTGATGGTAGGTTGGTAGTGAGTAAGGTGAGCTCATTGGGTGTTGCCTGTATGCGGTTGCATTTGGCGCGAATGAGTTCGAATACATCGGGGTTCTTCTTGTGCGGCATGATGCTGCTGCCCGTAGTGAGGTGCGAAGGAAAGGTGATGAATCCGAAATTCTGATTCATATACAGGCACAGGTCTGTGCTGAGACGTGATAGAGTTGCCGCAATGTTAGCTATTGCCATGGCCGTTATTTTCTCACTCTTGCCGCGTGTCATCTGCGCATAAATTGAATTATAGTTCAGTGTGGCAAATCCCAGGAGGCTTGTAGTGAGCTTGCGATCCAACGGGAAGGAGGAGCCGTAACCGGCGCCGCTGCCCAGCGGGTTTTTGTTTACTACCGCCCACGCTGATGCCAGCATTTCCATGTCGTCGGTAAGGCTCTCGGCGTAGGCCCCGAACCACAACCCGAATGACGACGGCATGGCTACCTGCATGTGCGTGTAGCCCGGCATCAGCACATGGGCATATCTGTTGCTCAGCGACTGCAGGGTTTGAAACAAGGTTATTGCAAGGTCTTTAATTTCCTTGATCTCGGCCTTGAGGAATAGCTTTATGTCTACGGCCACCTGGTCGTTTCGGCTGCGACCGGTGTGGATCGATTTCCCGGAATTGCCTATTCGTTCCACCAGCATACTCTCTATCTGTGAGTGAATGTCCTCCTGTTTTTCGTCAATGCTGAAGGTGCCGTTCTGTATGTCGTTCAGGATGTCATGAAGGGTATGCTCGATGGTGCCATGGTCTGCTTCGGAGATGATGCCTGTGGCGCATAACATGGCTGCATGTGCCAGAGATCCCTTTACATCGTGCTGGGCCAGCAGTAGGTCAAATTGCCTGTCGTTTCCAACTGTAAAGTCAACTATTTGCTGCGATGTGTTGGTAGCGTCTTTTTGCCAGAGTTTCATAGTAGGTTGTTGAGGAGGTTAATGTATGTGTCGATGCCCGATGCTACTTCTGAGAGAAGGATATATTCGTCGGCCATGTGGCTACGCGCGCTCTCGCCCGGACCTATCTTCAACGCAGGGAATGGCATCAATGCCTTGTCTGACATGGTTGATGATCCGAATGGTTTTGCTCCGGCCTTATTGCCGGCTATAACAAGCGGGTGGTCGGCGCTTATGCCGGTCGACTTCAGGCGTTTGCTTCTTGGTGTCACTTCACACGATACGTGCTGTGCTATGATCTCCAGCACTTCTTCGTGTGTATAACATTCATTCAGTCTTATGTCAACCGTGAAGGTGCATCTGTCAGGGACTACGTTGTGTTGCACGCCGCTGTTTATCATTGTGACGCTCATTTTTGCCGGTCCCAGAAGATCGGATGTTTTCGGGAAACTGAATGAGCGGAACCATTGTATGTCTTCAAGTGCCTTGTACAGCGCATTCTCTCCTTCTTCCCGTGCCGCATGACCGGCCACGCCATAGGCAGTACAGTCTATGACCAATAGACCTTTTTCGGCCACAGCCATTTGCAGCCCCGTGGGTTCGCCTACAATTGCGCAGTCTATGGGCGGCAATACAGGCAACAGCGCTTCTATGCCGTGCGGGCCCGATATTTCTTCCTCAGCACTGGCTGCAAATACAAGGTTGTATTTCAGGTCGGTGCGGTCGTGGAAGGCCAGGAATGCCGTAAGTAGCGCTACAACGCATCCGCCCGCGTCATTGCTTCCCAGGCCATACAGGCGGTCGTCGGCAATGGTTGGCTGAAATGCCCCGAGGGTATAGCCGCTGTTCGGCTTCACGGTGTCGTGATGCGAGTTGAGCAGCAGTGTAGGGCGTTTGGGGTTGAAGTGGGTATTGGTAGCCCATACATTGTTCATCAGCCTTTGAGGCGTGATTCCCTTCTGTTGCAGATAGTTCTGTATCAGTAGCGCAGTTCCGTGCTCTTCCTTGCTGAAGGATGGTATCGCTATCAGTTGTTGCAGCAGTTGTATGGCGTCGTCATGAAGTTCTTTGTTCATCTTACTGTGTTATTTGTGTGCCTGCTGTTCCGTCAATGAGTTGCATCAGGTCGTCAGCATGTCCTATTGCTACACTGCTCACTCCGTTGCTTATGGCCTTCATCGCATTTTCTATCTTCGGTATCATTCCGCCGGATACAGTGCCGGTTTCAATTAATTGCGCGTGGTTCGCGGGTGTTATCTGCCTTATCACAGATGTTTCGTCGGCTATGTCGGCCAGTAGTCCCTTCTTTTCAAAGCAGTAGATCAGTCGGGTAGTGGTGGTTGTTGCCATGGCGGCAGCCAATTCATTGGCTATTGTGTCGGCATTAGTATTCAGTAGCGTGCCGTTTCCGTCATGCGTAATGGCGCAGAACACAGGTGTCAGTCCGGCTTCTATCAGACTGCTGATGGTTTTCGTGTTGATACCTGTGCCATGAATGTCGCCCACATAGCCGTAGTCTATACTGGCGACCGGTCGTTTGCTCGCCTGTATCACATTTCCATCTGCCCCCGACAGGCCTATGGCGTTGCACCTCATACTTTGTAACTTGGCTACAATTGTCTTGTTTATCAGACCAGCATATACCATTGTCACCAGGTCCAGTGTGGGTTGGTCGGTTGTGCGGCGCCCTTCATTGTAGATAGACTCGATACCCATTCTGTTCCCTACCTCCGTTGCTATTTTCCCTCCGCCATGCACCAGTATCTTTGAGCCGGGTATGGAGGCAAATGTCCTGAGGAATTTGATCAATGCGTCCGGGTTGTCAATGACGTTTCCGCCTATTTTTACAATGTTCAGTGTGGTCATTTTGTTTGTTTTAATAGTTCCGATAACACTGCCTGTGCAGCCCATACTCTGTTGGATGCCTGTTGTGTCACCAGACTGTTGGGGCTATCCAGAATTTCGTCAGACAGTTCCACATTCCTTCTCACCGGCAGGCAGTGCATCACACGCGCGTTGTTTGTAAGCTTCATCAGTTCCTCGTTCAGTAGCCAGTCCCCTGACACCGCAGGTAGTGTTCCATAGTCGTTGTAGGCGCTCCAGTTTTTTACGTACACAAAATCGGCATCTCTCAGCGCGTTTTCCGGGTTGTGGAGTTGTGTTGCACCCTTTGTGTATTTATCGTTCAGGTCATAGCCCTGCGGATTGGCAATGATCAGATCTGCTTTGTCCCATTTTGTCACCCACTCAGCGAAAGAGTTCGGTACACATTGAGGCAGTGGCTTCACGTGTGGCGCCCACAGTAACACTACACGAGGTCTTGTCTTCATTGTGTGGGTTTCGGCGATCGTTGCCAGATCTGTAAGACTTTGCAACGGATGCACGGTCGTGCTTTCCAGGCTGAGGATCGGCACACCCGCGTACTTCTTCAGTGCGTTTATCAACTCTTCGTTGTTATCAGCATCCCGGTTGGCCAGGGTTGGGAAGGTGCGCACGCCTATAATGTCGAAGTAGCTGCCCAGCACCGGTGCGGCATCCTTTATGTGTTCTACACTTGTGCCGTTCATAATCGCTCCATCCGTAAGTTCCAGTTGCCATCCTTCTTTGTCTATGTTAAAGACAATAGTATGCATCCCAAGGTTTTCGGCGGCTATCTGTGTGCTGATGCGGGTGCGCATGCTCGGGTTCAGGAACAGCAGGCCAAGGCGCTTGCCCCTGCCCTCAGTGCCTGTGGTGTACCTGTTCGCTTTAAACGCCAGCGTGCGCTCTATGAGGTGGTCTATATCGGTTACGTCGTGTGCGGATGTGAAGTGATTCATTAGTTGGCGGTTGCGGTGGTCAGTTCGAAAATGGCAGTTTTCATCGCCTGCAGGAAGTGGTCGGCATCGGCCCTCGAAAGGTTGAGCGCGGGTAGCAGTCGTATCACGTTTGGTTTGGCCTCACCCGTGAAGATGTGGTGTTTATGCAGCAGGTTGTTTCTCAGATCTCTCTGCGATGGCGGCACATCGAACCCTATCATAAGTCCCTTGCCCCTTATGCCTGAAATGGCATCTATGGTCTTTAGTCCATTGGCGAGGTAGGCACCCGTGGTGCTTGCTTTCGCTATCAGTTTGTCCGATTCTATCACCTCCAGCACGGCAAGGGCGGCAGCGCAGGCAAGGTGATTGCCGCCAAATGTTGTGCCCAGCATACCGTATTTTGGTTTTATGTGCGGCGCAATAGCGATGCCGCCTATCGGGAATCCATTTCCCATGCCTTTCGCCATGGTGTAGATGTCGGCTTGCAAGCCCGATTGGTCGAATGCATAGAACGATCCGGTTCGTCCATAGCCGCATTGCACTTCATCGGCAATGCACACTGTCCCGTACTCGTCGCACAGGGTGCGGATGGTGGTCAGGAATTCCTGTGTTGCCACATTAATGCCACCTACTCCCTGAATGCTCTCAACTATGACACCGGCTATATCGTTTCCATGACGCTGAAAATGTTCTGTGAGCGCGTCACAGTCGTTGAAAGGAAGGAACGATATGTTGTCTGTTTCGTTGACCGGTGCTGCTATATTGGCGTTATCGGTTGCAGCTACGGCAAGCGATGTGCGCCCGTGAAATCCTTTTGAGAATGCCGCTATCTTCTTCCTGCCGGTATGGAACGAGGCCAGTTTCATGGCATTTTCATTTGCTTCGGCACCCGAGTTGCACAGAAACAATTGATAGTTATTTTTACCCGACACCTGACCCAGTTTCCAGGCCAGTTCTTCCTGCTGCGGTATGTGTACCGAGTTGGAGTAAAAGCCTATACGGCCCAGTTGTTCCTTTATGCGTTGCACATAGTGCGGGTGGGTGTGGCCTATGGAAATGACCGCATGGCCGCCATACAGGTCCAGATATTTTTGCCCCTCAGCGTCCCATACATAGGATCCCGCACCCTTTGTTATGGTGATGTCGTTCAGCGGATATACGTCGAATAATTTCATGTTCTTCTTTTAAAATGATGATGCTTTTAGTTTCAGGCCGGCCGTTTGTGGTAGTCCGAACATTATATTCATATTCTCAACCGCCTGACCCGATGCGCCTTTTAGCAGGTTGTCGATAGCCGAGTGAATGATCAGGTGCTCTCCCGCGCGTTCCAGGTGAATGAGGCATTTATTGGTATTCACCACTTGCTTCAGGTCTATCATGTTTCTGCTTACTATCGTAAACGGTGCATCCTGGTAGTACTTTCCGTACAGACTGTAAGCGTCCTCCAGATCTATTTTACTTTCTGTGTAGGCCGATACATATATACCTCGAGTGAAGTCGCCCCGCCATGGGATGAAGTTGATGCGTGGTGCTTCCTGCTGCAGATTGTTTATTGAACAGTTTATCTCTGCCAGATGCTGATGAGTAAGGCTTTTATAGGCCGATATATTGTTCGCCCGCCACGTAAAGTGCGATGTAGCCTGCAGCTTTTGTCCTGCTCCGGTCGCGCCAGTTATACCGGTGGTGTGTACTTCGTTCAGCATGCCGGCAGCAGCAAGTGGCAGCAGCGCCAGTTGTATAGCCGTTGCAAAACAACCCGGATTGGCTATGGCCGTTGCGGTTGCAATTTTTTCTTTGTTCAGTTCCGGTAGTCCGTATATGAAGTTTCTGCTATTCTGGCTCGCGTTCTCTTCCAGGCGGAAGTCCTGCGACAGATCAATGATCCGAGCCTTAATGTCCGGGTTGTCGGCCAGATAGGTATTGCTTTCGCCATGGCCAAGGCACAGGAACAACACATCAATGTCGTGGCCCGCTGTGGATGTGAAACATAGGTCAGTTTCTCCGGCAAGGTCGGTATGTATGGTGCTTACGGCATTTCCTGCATTGCTTCGGCTTTGCGCGAATGCAATCTCCACATTTGGGTGGTTCAGCAGCAGGCGCAGCATTTCCCCTCCGGTATATCCGGCGGCACCTGCAATACCCGCTCTTATTTTAGTGGTAGTCATTTTGTCTTGTTTATGTCGTTATTGACAGTGTGATATATGCTTGTCTGATTGCCGAAGATCCTTGCAAAGCCCTTCACGTCTTCGCCTGTCCATGCGTTGTTCATTTCTCCGTATGCGCCAAACTTGTTGTTCATCAGGTCATGCGCCGATTCAATTCCGTCCAGCGTGAAGCGGTATGGATGCAGCGTGATGTACACCTTGCCCGATACTGTTGCCTGCGTATCTTCCATAAATGCCTCTATGTTGCGCATCACCGGGTCTTCCATTTGTCCTTCATGCAGCCAATTGCCGTACCATGCGGCTAATTGATCTTTCCATTGCAGTTGCCATTTAGTTAGGGCGTGTTTCTCCAATAGGTGATGTGCCTTTATAATGATGACCGGTGCCGCTGCTTCAAAGCCAACCCTGCCCTTTATGCCTATGATGGTGTCGCCCACATGTATGTCCCTTCCTATGCCGTAGGGCTGTGCCATTTCTTGCAGCGTACTGATCACCTCCACAGGTGTCATGTCAGTTCGGTCGTTGATGCCGCACAGTTCTCCCTTATGGAAGTGCAGGGTGATGGCGCGTGGCTCAGTTTCGGTGACAGGCGTGGGCCATGCACTTTCGGGTAGTGGCGTGTTGCTGGTAAGTGTTTCCTTTCCTCCCACCGATGTCCCCCATAGCCCCTTGTTGATGCTGTATGCGGCTTTTTCGAAGTTTATCGTCACGCCGTGTTTTCGCAGGTAGGCTATCTCGTCTTCCCGGCTCAGTTGCATATCCCTTATCGGGGTTATTATGGTGGCTTCCGGTATAGTGCTGCGGAACGTCATATCAAACCGCACCTGGTCATTTCCCGCGCCTGTGCTGCCATGGGCTATGTAGTCGGCACCTATTTCCCGTGCATATTCCGCTACCGCCTTTGCTTGTATCATTCTCTCCGCACTCACACTCAGCGGGTAGGTTCCGTTTTTCAGTACGTTGCCATATATCAGGTGTCTAATGCAGGTGTTGTAGTAGGCTTCGGTTACGTCCTTCATCTCGAACGAAGCCACGCCGAGTGCTGCGGCACGATTGCCTATTTCAGCCAGCTCACGGTCTGTGAATCCTCCCGTTTGAACAGTTACAGCGTGCACGTCATATCCCTGTTCTTTCAGGTACACGGCGCAGTAGGTAGTGTCCAGCCCGCCGCTGTATGCGAGCACTAATTTTCTGTTGTTCATCATTTGCTGGTTGTTATTTTGCGGAAGTACCTGAGGAAGTTTAGTTGTTTTATTTTCAGCAGGCGCTCATGCACTCTCGCTCGTTTCTTGAACTGCGCGGCCGTTGTGCCGGGCGCTCTGTGTTCCGCCGGGTTATAGAGCATAGCCGTGCACAGGCAGTTCTTCCGCTCTTTGCTCATCAGTATCTCGTAGTTCACACAACTGCGGCAGCCCTGCCAGAAGGCGTCGTCCTGTGTCAGTTCAGAATACGTCACAGGTTCGTAGTTCAGGTCGCTGTTTATCTTCATCACAGCCAGTCCCGTTGTCAGCCCGAATATTTTGGCATTCGGGTACTTCTGGCGGCTCAGTTCAAAGACCCTCTGTTTGATCATCTTTGCCAGTCCGCTCTTCCGGAATTGGGGTGCCACTATCAGTCCGGAGTTGGCCACGTATTCATCGTGGCTCCAGCATTCTATGTAGCAAAAGCCTGCCCACTCGCCCGTTTTGGTGAGTGCTATCACAGCTTTCCCTTCCTGCATTTTTGCAGCTATGTATTCAGGTGTGCGCCTGGCTATACCCGTGCCACGGGCCTTGGCCGATGCAGCCATTTCTTCACAGATGGCACGCGCAAAACCTGTGTGGTGGCTACCTGCCACCAGCACATCAAAGTTTTGGTTCATTATGTAAATGATTGAATAGTAAATACCGACACGTGCCGTTGTGAAACAGTACATGCATCAGTTCGATGACCCCTGTGCGGAGGTCACATCAACAGAAGGTCTGTTGGAATACTATGGTATCAACGTCGCACCCAGAAGGATGTATGGCGGAAACAAAAAACTGCATCTATGGGCGATACAGTAAAAAACCTGCGTCCCGCGCCCGCAGCGTATGCAGGCGTCATGTCAGACGGTGTCAGGAAGGTTTTTTTCATCTTTTGACGTTCAGAAAAAGAGTGTGTAAAAATTTTAACGGCGCAAATGTAAAGAGTTTGAAATTATATCGGCCAAATAATTTTTTGGTCATTCACTTGTGCCTGTGAATCAGTTTGTTTGTGCCTCTGTCGCATGACAGCACTCCACATTTCTTGTTAATGTTGTTCTCGTTTCTACCTGCTGATGTAGTAATTTTGCAGCTCTTCAAAAATGGCAACAGGGGTAGATAATTCAACGGATAGCCGTATCATTTGGTTTGCAGACGATGTGCTGAACGGCATTTCTCTGCCCGAAAAATTCACCTTCCCGTTTTACTACGAGCCTCACCCGCTGGCCCGCCTGGCTGCTGAAGGCCTGCAACAGTACCTTGATACCCAGTCCGATTTCGAGCACGAATTTGGCTTCAACGGAGAAACAGGAAATATGCCCATCGGCAAGATGTTTGGTGTGCTGGTGGTGCAGTCGCCCGATGGCAGGGTAGGCTACCTTTCGGCATTTTCTGGCAAACTTGCCAACTCCAACGATCATCCGCGTTTTGTGCCGCCCGTGTTCGATATGCTTACGCGCGATAGTTTCTTTCTGGTAGAGCAGGAGAACATAAGCGCGGTGAACGAAGCGCTGGAACGCGAGCTGGCCAATGAAGAGATACCACGCCTGCAGCAGCAGTTGGCCGCCCTTGTAGCCCGGGCCACCGAAGAGAAGGACGCATTCAGGCAGCAGATGAGGGCCAACCGTGACCAACGCCGCCTGCGCCGCGAAGAACAGAAGGCTGTGCTATCGCCCGAAGACTATGCCGCGTTCGATGCCGAGATGATACGCCTGAGTCACTACGACCAGTATGTACAGAAGCAGATGGCCGAGGCGTGGGATGCTAAAATAGCTGAGGTGCAAGCATTGCTGCATCCGTTAGAGGCGCGCATAGAGGCATTGCGCACCGAACGTCGCGAACGGTCTGGCGCGTTGCAGCAGCGACTGTTCAATGAGTATTCTTTCCTAAATATAGCCGGCCAAAGCCGTAGTGTAGGCAGCATTTTTGCAGATACCGCTTTTGGCAGACCGCCTGCAGGTGCCGGCGAGTGTGCCACACCCAAGTTGTTGCAATATGCGTTTTTGCACGGACTCCGTCCGCTCGCAATGGCAGAGTTTTGGTGGGGCGCGGCGCCGCGGTCCGAGGTTCGCCAGCACGGACACTTCTATCCCGCTTGTGCGGGTAAGTGCAAGCCCATACTGGCCCACATGCTCCAGGGTATTCCGGTTGACGAGAACCCCATGCTGGAGCCAGCAAGCGAAGAGGCCCGTCTGCGCATAGTGTATGAAGATGAACACCTGCTGGTAGTGAACAAACCCGCCGGCCTGAGGTCGGTGCCCGGTGTGGCCATCGAAGACTCGGTCTACAGCAGGCTGCGCGATACCAATACCGATTTTGAACCCCTTATGATCCACCGCCTCGATATGGGCACCTCCGGCTTGCTGGTAGTGGCCAAGTCGGCAAAGGTGCACAAGCACATACAGCAGCAGTTCCTGCGGCGGTCGCTCAGTAAGCGCTACACCGCCCTGCTCTCAAAAGATGTTTCCGGCGACGAAGGAGAGATAGACCTTCCCCTCGCTGCCGATCCCTATAACCGTCCGGCGCAGATGGTGTGTTACGATATCGGCAAACCCAGTGTCACCCGCTGGAAGGTGGTGAGCCGTGATGGTGGAGTGGTGCGCATCCACTTCTGGCCACTCACAGGGCGCACACATCAGTTGCGCATGCACGCCGCACACGCGCTTGGTCTCAATGCACCCATCCTCGGCGACGACATTTACGGCACTGCTGCCGGACGCCTCTACCTGCACGCCGCTGCATTGTCATTCACACACCCGGTCACCAGGCAATTGATGAGCTTTGAGGTGACCGAAGACTTTTAGTTGATTTAATGCTGGTGTTAACGGGTCAACACCTTGAAAGCCATGTTACGGCCATGTCCCTGCATAATTGCGAGGTTGATCCACGATAGCGCGAATTTTTCAAGCAATTCAACTTTATCTCCCCTTCCGAAGTCAATACATGCTCCGAAGCCGCAGTCTGATGCCAGTTGTCTTGCAACCGATTTGGCTTTGTCACTGTCACCCGCCATGAACATATCTATGGCCGTGTCCCCATAAACTGGGTTCAACATATTTTCGTAGCCGGTACTGTTAAAACACTTCACTACTTCTGCTGTAGTTTTGTCTACAAGGCAATGGTACACGGTTTTGTATGGGTCCGGGCTTTTGCCGACCGAGTTTGTTGCGTCTATTATGACTTTTTCACTCAAATCACCCATTTGCTGCATAATATCGAAAATTGCAGTAGGCGGAGTGGCTACCAGTATCACATCTGCTTCCCTAACTGCCTCCGCAATGGTATGCAACGTAGTGTTAGGGTTGTTTAGTAATGCCTGACCTTTAAAGTTTGATTCATTTTGCACGCCAAGGCGGATATTGTGGCCTTTTTCAGCCCATCGTGTGGCCAAGGCGCCGCCTACATTTCCTGTTCCTATTATTGCTATTTGCATTTTTTTCTGTTTTAGTAAAGATAACCTTCTATTGGTTCTGTTTTTTTCGGCATTGTATCGCCTGTCATTTGTTTTAGATCTCGTTCTATGGTGTTGCAAATGGCCGTTAGTGGCACATCGGTTATTCTGTTTTCAAATGGATCTTCGTTCACCTCGCCCACCTTTCCTATTATCGCGAATACTGTAGATATCACAATGCTCACAGGTATCATCAGCAATTCGTTGTTCATCTTTATGAAGTCGCCTATCAGAGAGAAGGGAAGCAACAGCACGAATGTGTATAGGAAGGTGCGGGTGAAAAAGTCGTACTGTCGCAGCAATGGTGTGTTCTTGATACGTTCACAGCCTCCCTGATAATTGGCCAGAGCCAGCAGTTGCCCTTCCAGCTGAAAACTATCGAAACCGGCCAATGTGCCATTGGTCATTGCTTCGTATATTTTTCGGCCTGCCAAAAGATGCAGGTAGTTTGGTTTGTTATCGGCAGCTAATACAGCCTTATAGTCATTTTCCGTCAGGTATTCCTTCAGAGTGTCCCATTCATCCTGTTTTCGCAGGTGCATACGCAGTGCATGCGCCCAGGCAATAGTCATGTTCACTAAAGTTCGTTTGAAATCCTCACTACGCTCCCGCACATAGTTTGGCTGGTGTGCGTGGCTATCGGCAAACGTTATTATCAGGCGTGCGAATACTCTGGAGGAGTTAATGATGCCTCCCCACATGGTTCGGGCCTCCCACCATCTGCTATATGCTGTATTGTTTCTGAACGCGATGAATATCGCCAGCGCACTTCCCAGTATCGCAGATATCGAAAATGGGATAGAGAGACGCGACACGCCGAACCTATGCATGGCCGCAACCATTACCGTAGCAAGTATTGCAAACGTTACTTCCGTTTTTACGTATCCGGCTACCTTTATCGGATTGAAGTTTCTTTTGATGATCATTTTCTAAAATTCATATCTGATGAAAATTCCGGCATTAGCCGTTTTGTTGATCGTGGTGTTGCCCGTCTGATTCAGGTCGATACCGATACCGCTCTGCAGATGCTGTACTTTGATTCCTGCCCTGGCTCGTTGTGTGTAGGAGCGTGCCGCTTTGTCGTCAGTTGGTAGTACTGTCAGCAGTTCCAATTGAGTGAATAATTGCAGTTTCTTAGATAGCTTTGGTGTATATCTCACCAGCACAAAGTGGTCGATGTCGGGGTTCTTGTTTGTTTCTGTCACTAACCACGTGAACGCTGTGAATACCGATCCGAGGTGCGCGTACTGAACTCCTGCTTTTGTCATTGTACCCGCATTCATGATCTGTCCCACGGCTACGGGGGCAATACCCTTTAGCTTTTTGTGGTTATAGGAGATCGCTTCAGTAAATCCAAACTGAGGCAGGTAATTTGTTTCAGTCATGCGATGATCTACTCCTGCCCTGTTCCGGTTGAAGAATAGCCACCTTGTCTGTTCTCCTTTCCGGTTTCGGAAGTATTTGAAGAACATAATATCGACCGTTGATCGCTTTTGTCCCACAAATACTTCCACCGGTATCTGGCCATTCGCTATGGTGCCGGCCAATAGGTACAGGCATAATATAAGGCGTTTTTTAGCGCTCATGTGATATCAGACCTATCTTGTTGCCTTCACTGTCAATAATGATTCCGGCATACCCGAACTTTCCGAGGTTCATTTCCCCCGCAAGTACTTTGCCGCCGGCTTCTTCTACCCTCGCTACCGCGTGTGACAGCGGACCGAACGCGTTCAAGTATATTACAGGTCCGTTTGTTGTTGGCGTCAGGTCGGCTCTCACTACTATTGATCCGCCTACTGCTTCGCCGGTGCCGAATGGCACATTGAAGAGAATAAGCTCCCCATTGCCAAACGTACCCTTCCGTACATTGCCGTTCAGTATTTTGCTGTAGAATCCGAATGCCCTATCCAGGTCCGTAGCCGGAATTTCAAACCAGTTTATCGCGTGCATGTTATTAGTTGTTTAAAAGGTCCACCACCATTTCAGCAGCTGCCGCTCCCGAATTTTGTTGCTGGCCTGTAACCAGGTTTCCGTCCTGTATAGCGTAGCTCGAGAACGGTGCAGCAACTTTAAATGTTGTGCCGTTCAGTTTGCGGGCTTCATCTTCAATCCTGTAAGGTTGTATCTTCTGGCCTACTGCATTATCTGCAAAGTCTTCCTCGGCATTCGCAAACCCTGTCCATGTTTTTCCTTCTACAAGCAATCTGCCTTCTTTCGTGGTTGCTTCCAGCAGTAGGGTGGTAGAGTGGCAAACTGCGGCTGCTGGTTTTCCGGCTTCGTAGAATGAAGCAAATAATTGCTGTAAAGCCTTGTTTCCCCTGAAAGTATACATCGGTCCCTGTCCTCCTACCAGAAATATTGCAGCGTATTTGTCGTGTGTCGTTTTTTCCAGTTTTGCTGTGTTTTCCAGCATTGCGGTGAATTCCGGTCGTTGCATATAGCCAAGCGTCACAATGTCGTGAGCAGAGTATCCGCTTGCGTCTGTTGGGTCCGAATAGCTGTCCATTTGCAGTTTGCCACCTTGTGTCGATACCAGTTCTATTTCATATCCTGCTTCCTGAAAGACCCTCATCGGGTGTGTGAGTTCTGCCGCCCAGAAGCCTATCGGCCATCCTGTTTGTGTCGATACTGCCGGTGAGCTGGCCACCATAAGTATTTTTCCTTTCGATGGTGCACCATGAAAATGTACGTAGCGGTTCGTTTCTTTGATCTGATTCATATTATTTGTGTTTTTTGCTTTGTTTAATGACTATTTTTTTGCTCCACAAAATTGACCACGATCACTACCTTTGCCAATACTGTAACTAAAGAGTGCGCTACGCACCTTTTGGTAAGTGTCACTAACTCGAAAGTCTGATTCTCATGCCCGATTTCATTTACAACGGAAAGAACTATTATAACCCGGTACAGTTGGTAATGGAGCAGATAGGCGGCACCTGGAAGGCTCCTATCCTCTGGAGGCTCAAGGATCAGGTGATGAGATATGGCGAGCTGCGCAAGGATATCCCGCATATTTCAGATAAAATGCTCACGGCGCAGCTTCGCGAATTGGAAGACGATGGCTACATAGAAAGGAAAGTTTATGCAGTGGTTCCCCCAAAAACTGAATACAGTCTCACCGCCAGGGGCAAGGATATGGTAGGGCTCATCACGGTCATAAGAAATTATGGATTGAAGATGATCGAAGAGCAAAAGGCAAAAAAGTGATTTGTTTGTTCTCTACCTCGCTTTCCACGTAGGTACTGATATTCGTGGTATATACCCGAACGCCTCTACCTGCACGCCGCCGCATTATCGTTCACACACGCGGTTACCAGGCAGGTGATGAGCTTTGAGGTGGTGGAGGATTTTTGATGATTATGCCGTCAATACGTGTTCTTATCAATTATACGGCCGATTTAAACTATCTTCCATCAAATTTTAAATTCACAAGAATGAGAGGGATAATTATTGGGCTTTTACTTGCAATTCTGGCTATCGGCTGCAAAAAGAAAGATACCATCAAGTATGTAAGTTCTGAGACAAAGGCGGACTTCAATTTTCAAAAAGGTTCCTATTGGATATACAAAGACTCACTTACCGGTAAGGAAGATTCGTTTTATGTGTATCAGAACACCACTACTATTAAGAGGGAAAACTACGAATACATCGAGGCGCTCGTCAGGATTCATGATGACACAACCGAATGTA
>JAEUVY010000032.1 GCA_016786565.1 Flavipsychrobacter sp. | reverse complement strand
TGTTCAGCAAGCGGAAGTTCTCCTTGGTTATCTGTCGGGCATTGCTGCCGTCGGCATCCATCACCCAGATGTTGTCTCCGCCACCCGCGTCTGATGTGAAGAGTATCTTCTTACCATCGGGGCTGAAGCGTGGCTGCAGCTCCATGGCCATACCCTGGCGCAACACCTTGGCGGTGCCACCCGTTGCCGGCATTATATAAATATCGCCCAGCAGGTCGAACACGATCTGCTTGCCATCGGGCGACAGGTCCAGGTTCATCCACGTTCCTTCATTCACCGTGAAAGACACGTCGCGGCCCGGTGCGCCCGGCGCGTTCACGTCCCACTTCTTCTTCTCGTCCTTTTTGTCCTGCGCAACGGCACCTGTGCCTATGCCCAGCAGCATTGCCAGTGCTATGGCTTTCTGAATACGGATATCGCTTCTTTTAAACATGGGTTAAAGATAGTCAGGCACAACCACAATATACCCCTGCCCCAGGGTGACTTTAGGGGTAGCCCCGACGCGAATGTGTACAACATGTGTACTGCGCGGGGTCCCTGTCATTTATATATTTTTTGCCGTCTCCATTTCAGCTAACTTTATCAATATGAAGTCGACAACCAAAGCAGCAGCATACTTCCTCTCGGGTCTGGCCATTGGCGCGATAGTGATCACCACTATCGCCTCCCGCAAAATAGACCCCGCCACTACCCCTGTGGAGATGTCTGCCGAAGGTCGTCCGCACTACAAATGGTATGCGCCACATGTGCCTTCCTCCATCGATTTCTGCGGAGAGGCTGTGCCGCTGGACCGCTGGGAGGTGCGCGAAAAACTGGATCGCGAACTGCTGGTGAACACCTACCTGCACGGCAGCCAGTTATACATCCTGAAACTGGCCGGTCGTTACTTCCCCATTATTGAAGAACGACTGAAAGCGAACGGCGTGCCACCCGACCTCAAGTATGTGTGCGTGGCCGAAAGTGCCCTGCAGCAGAACGCATGGTCTTCGGTTGGTGCCGCCAGCTTCTGGCAGTTTATGAAGGACACCGGCCCACGCTATGGCCTGGAGATCAACGACGAGGTTGATGAACGCTTCAACGTGGTGAAGGCCACCGATGCCGCCTGCCAGTACTTCAAGGAAGCATATAGTAAATTCGGGTCGTGGACGGCGGCGGCGGCTTCTTACAACTGCGGCATGGCCGGTTTTGCCAAGCAGGCCGAGTTTCAGCAGAGCAACAACTACTACGATCTTATCTTTCCCGAGGAGACCAACCGTTATGTGTTCCGCATAGTGGCACTGAAACACCTTCTTTCCAACGCCAAAAAATATGGCATGATGATAGAAGAAGGCGATGAGTACAAACCGCTGAAGGCGCGCACGGTGATGGTGGACAAATCTATTACCAACCTTACCGAGTTTGCCGTGGCCAATGGTACGTCTTACAAAATGCTGAAGATCTATAACCCCTGGCTGCGTGACCGCAAGCTGACCGTGAAACCCGGCAAGACCTACGAGATACAGTTACCTATGTAATTGCATCTGCTACGCGGCTTCTCTGTTTTTCTGCGCATTTTTTATTTTCTTCTCACTTTTCACTAAGTAATTGATACTCAATAAAAAGTTGGGAAGTAGCTGCGCAATCTGCTTCCCACTGCTTCTCAAAACCTGCGCACTTCTTCCCACTTACTTCTCATCTGGTTCCCATCTGAGAAGTGAATAAAAACCGATATACGTGCCTGTCTGCCCCATTTTCTTCAACTACAATTCAAGTTACAAACACCTACATTGCAGGGCAAAAGAAAAATCTATGATAGTGCGATTTCTGTAGTGTCATAGAAAGTTGTTGGGACAGGGAAGCGAGACCTTGCATGATTCAGAAAGAAGCGATACGCAAGAACAGATGGCGTAAGTGCTTTTCATTTTCTCGATTAAATCGGGAATCTTCCGTTGTTTTTACTCACTTTTACATGAGCTGAACTAACATTATAATAATAAAACTTCCAGAAATAAAAGCATAGAAAGACACACTTTGTGGACAAGTTTCACTTGTCAATCAAATTCCATGCGTTAATTTTCGGCAAATGCAGAAATAGAAAAATACCAGATATGGGAAAATTACCATGGCATATATTGGATGACAAAACTTTTGAAGAACTAGTTAGAGGACTTGCTAAACATTCGATAACTCACATAGACTGGGATTTGTATTTAAAGAACGGGTACAAGCAAGAAGGAATCGACATTTATGGGTTTGATGCTATTTCGGGTAAGTACGCGTGTATTCAATGTAAATTCTATAAGGAAATGGATCTTCCACTTTTAAAGAAGTGGATTACAGATTTTGAAGACGGTAAGTTTCTTTCCACAACAAATAAATTTATAATTGCTACCACCTCAGACTCGCAAATCAAACTTTTACGAGACTATTATGACACTCAGGTGTTGAGATTTAACGAATATTCAATTGAATTGAAATTATGGGATGTTAAGAATTTGGAGGATAAATTAAAAGAGCACTATGGCTTAGTGTTACACTACTTCGGTGTAACCGTTGCTAATGACCACTGTTATTCCAAAAATAGACACACAATAATTAAATATCAGCAGGTCAAAGACTTTATAAATCGTAAAATAGTCAAAGTAGATGATATTGAGAACTCAGACCAATTTAGATTTTACTTTGACAAAGTAAGTAAGGTCGACATTAATAATATTTTTCTTACTGACTATGTTACTACTAGGAGAATCTGTTTAATAGCAGATGCCTATCAGGGAAAATCGACCATTCTTGAGCAGTTGGCAGGGGTCCTTTCAGAGAACGATGGCTACATACCTTTATTCGTTAGAATTAAGGCGCATACCTTAAAGCCTATAAGCGATATCCTTGACGAATCTTACAGCTACTGGAAACATTATCCGACAAGAGAATTGGTAATAATACTCGATGGATTAGATGAAGTTGCCCGCGATAAATTTGAAGATTATTGCAAGTTAATTATCGAGTTCACCAATTCGTATCCAGCAATCAATTTGATCTTCTCATGTAGGAGACTTTTTTGTACTCATTACCGAATCTATGAGAGTGCAACGGCATTTGATTTTTACGAGGTCTGCCCAATCACCGACGAGCAAATTGACGACTACATCAATAAATTGGGGCGACGAAAAAACCAATTTAAGGGATACATAGCTCAGAATAAATTGAATGAGTTGATTTATCACCCATTTTACCTTGTGAGGCTTGTAGATGTGTACATGAATTCTACAAACGCTCAAGTTTTGCCGAAAAGCAAAATCGAAATTTTGGATTTCTTAATTGGCGAATCATTCAAACCAGCTAGTAAAAGAAGACTAGTGGGCGGGAGTACCCTAGAGGAAGAAAAAAGCAATTACATCTCTTGTATTAAGCGGATAGCTTTAGCCTGTCAAATGATGGGTGTTAACGCACTAAGCATCGATCAAGTTGGCGAACTTTTTGACGAAAGAGAAAGAGGACTATTGATAAATAGCTCCTTTTTGACTACAACGAATTCTCAATGGACATTTGAAATCACTTTCTTTCAAGAGAATTTGGCAGCAATGGCCTTAATTGACATGCCCTACGAAAGTATCTTAAAAGTTACTACTGTAGGTAGCATACATAGGAAAATTCGTATGAAATGGATTCAGACCATCGCTTCGTTTATTTCCCTCCTAGATTTAAAGGATGAACGAAGGGAGAAGTTCTTAAGACTAATCGAAAATGACAACATTGAACTGCTCACCTTTTGTGATGCGTCAAAATTTGATGCGGCACTTCGGTTCAATGTACTCAAACAGATAATAGCGAAATGTATTAAGTCTAATTCATTTCCTCGACCTAGTAGCGTAGAAATTATCGCAAATTTTATAAAAGATTCCAAGGAGCCAATTCTATATTTGATAACAAGCGCTGAAAACGAAAATTCTCATATTATTAAAATACTTTGTTGGAAGATCATATACAATTTGGCGGGGTTAAGTGGAAATGAACGAATTGTTAAGGATAGTGCGTTTGAAGTTCTATCAAATACAAGCGATGGGCCACTTGCGGGATTGATGGTAAACATACTTTCTAAATTTGACCTCATATCGTTGAAGGAAGTATCTGCAATCACGGAATTAGAAATTCTCTTGAAAGAGACTGATTTTTTGAATGCGTTATTTGAAATGTTGATTGCCAAAAACATCGTAGATAATTTTTATTCTATAGGGTTAGACGCAATTGAAACTTTTGAAAAACATCAAATTAAACACTCTCATTATGGTGCCCAAAATACTTTAAAAAGGTTTCTGCTTTGCGCAACAACCTCAAAAAATATTTATTTGTTATTAATGCATATTTCTGTAAAAAAATGGAGCTTCGTATATGGTGACTCTTACTTAACTGATGATAAAAATCAGGTACTGACCGAACTTCGGGACCTGGCCGTTAAAGGTTATGAGTTGGACCCTCTGATTTTTTTACCAACCTCAACCATTCTGAAATACTACTTACAACGACTCTATGAAAATAAAGATTTTTTGCTTCGGAGTTTTTTAAAAATGACTAACACTAGCTGGCTGTTCTTTAGATTTTGTAAAGAAAAATTTCCCGTTCACAATCTCAATCAACTTGCCTTTATAATTACACCGGAGTGCTTTGACTATATTTTTAGCGAATATGAGGAAGGACGAATTAGTCAACAGACATTGGAAGATTGGTATTTTTGGATTACGTATTGGAAGATTGGTGAAGATCTAGCCTCTCAGTATTACGACCAACTAATCGCCGTCACTCAAAGTCAATTTAGAGAAATCCAAGAGGCTAGGATTTCTGAACATGCAGAATTGGAAAAGAAGAAAGAAGAAAACGATTTAAGAGTCATTCAAACATCTGAAGCATTTAAGACGGGTCTTAAGGTTTTTTTTCAAGTTTACGGCAAAGATTCAATACCTCGTGGAGATACGTTTGTTGGGTATTCTCAAAATACAGAGCTCAGAAAAGTAGATTCGGTCTTTTTGTCGAATTTCTTTCTCTATTTCAATACGGATGTAATAACCATCGAGCAATGTCTAAAGTATGCTTCAAACGAAGAGTGGTTTAAATACTATCAGGCCAAGCAGATTTTGAAATATAATTTTCCTTCTGACGAGGTAAAAAATGTTCTCCTGCCAATTCTCGAGAACTACTTTATTAGAGTTATTCGTTCTGAAAATTTTACGAATTCTTATATACAAGATGGCAAAAAGACTACTTGGGTAAAGTCACATAAACTGCTAAAAGACATTTATGAAAAACACCGCTTTAACGTCGAGGGTGAACATCTCGTTAAATTAATTTGGGTGATTACCGATGGGTTTAATCACCTAAAAAGTTCAATCTTTGATAAAAGCGAAGCTCACATATTAAGTAAATTGCTTATTGAAAATGTGGAAGCAGAACTGCTTGTTTCGACTATTGTTTCGAATATCAAGATTGGCATTTCAAGTGATAGCGTTCTCAGTAGCCATTTGGAATTTTGTAGATATTTGAAGATTTCCGACGTAGTCAACCTAATACTTTCTCCAGAAATTTTTGATAGATTCCCCAATTATCAACAAACGCATCTCGTGGAGATTTTCAATGAACTTGGTGGATCAAAAGACGAATTATTAGGTTTGTTTAATACGTTGAAGCAGCGCTACAATGAAAATAATTATGTTGTCAAAGATTTAGTTATAATTCTAAGTAACGACTATCCAGATGAAATTCGCAACTCCCTAGAGATACTTTTAGACGACAATACAATTGTCGATGCGGCTAAATTTGAATTTGCTAGCTTGTTGACTTCGATTGGCAGTTTGTCGGGATATGCATTTATTGTCAATAAAATAGTAAACGGTACAAATAACATTGAGAGAATTCAACATTCATATTCTCTCGATAATATTCCGACTAAGTTTGCCCTCAACGAACTAGGCAAAATCAAAAAACATATTTTAGACGATGATTTACCATTCCGTTCCATTGAATATTCAGTCAAAGACTTTATACTAAATAACTTATATGCGTTTGCGAAGAGAAGTGAAGCTGACTTAATGTTGGTAGAACAGTTTCTTAGCGATATACACGATGAGTTTATTTCTCACGCAAATTCAAAGGCCATAATTTTCCATATTGAGCGAATTCTTGAAGCGTTTAGAGATTCAATCCAATCTGCTTTTGTAGTTGCCGATGTTAAACTTATATTTTCCCAAGGTTGAAAGCGCCATAGAACCCGAACGAAGGTCATTGCATCTCCATAACATCTACAACGACATCGGCAGCATCAAAAGGAAGGGCACACACTTCTCCATTCTTAGTGTGTAGTAATTGAGGCCTATGTGTATTTTCTCGTAGTACTCAGCACGATGCTTGGCATAATATTGCTCACTTTGAATGGACCAGGCATTTTCGCCTATCTTTTCAGAGAGAAACCACTTCTCCAACAATCTTCCGGCCCTGCCATTGCCATCCATGAAGGGATGTATCTTTTCGAACATCAGGTGGATCATAGAAGCATAGTAAAAGATCTCGCGGTGCGATAGATCGCGGCTGATCAAGACCTCAATATCAGCAAACAACTTGGCAATCTCTTCCTTTACCAGCTCAGGCTCAACAGCCATGTATTCTACCTTGCCATTACTGAATATCCCTACCTGCTGATTTCTTAGCTTACCCCTTTGTGTCTTGAGACTGAGTATCGTCTTGCTCAGTATCTTATGTGCTTCCAGAAAAGACTTGAGGGTAAGTTCCGTTTTTATGGCAAAGTTGTAAGCGTCTATCAGATCATCGATCTCAGACATTTCCTTGGGCTTGGACCTGACGTTGAATTTTTTGTTCTTAAGATAGGTGTCAATGTCTATACTATTCCCCTCAATGTTTGATGAGTAGGTAGCGGAAGCCTGAATGTAGTATTCAAAGTCTTCGGTGGCATACTCCTTTTTAGACGTCAGCGAATTAAAAACAGCTGACCAGTCAATACTCAGTTTGCCTGAATAGTCATCGAGGTATTGAGGGGTCAGTATTTTTAAGTGCTCGGTCATTGCATCACAAATTTACCTTTTTTCCCGCCTTACCCCTACGTAATTTAAAACCAAATTTCGGGCCCG
Organism: Flavipsychrobacter sp.; assembly: GCA_016786565.1. Lineage (GTDB taxonomy): Bacteria > Bacteroidota > Bacteroidia > Chitinophagales > Chitinophagaceae > Nemorincola. The sequence continues at coordinate 27,430 of JAEUVY010000032.1, read as the reverse complement.
AATTCTGCCCCCCACCCAACATCCACTTGCCCGAATAGTTGTTGTTGCGTACCTTCAACATGCATTCAGCAGCAACCATGGTCAATAACAGCACACAACCCAAAAGACGAATCAGGGCCGGCAAAATGGTGGCAGGCTACTTTGTGCTTACGGTGGCAACGGCAATGGTGTATTTCCTGAGCAAACCCATTGGCGATATCCCGGCACTGGGGCCGTTGCTCGATCCGATATCGGGCTGCTGGGCCAATGCCGAACCGGTGAACAAAGATTTTAACGACCGCTTCCAACTCCCTGCCCTCTCGGCACCGGCCTCGGTGTGGTTCGATGACCAACTGACGCCGCACATAAAGGCCGTCAACGATCACGATCTGTACTTCCTGCAGGGCTATGTGCATGCATGGTTCCGCCTGTGGCAGATGGACATGCAGACGCGTGCGGCCGCGGGTCGGGTATCTGAGGTGGCGGGCGATAAGTCGCTTGTATTCGACAGGCGCCAACGCCGCAAGGGCATGGTCTATGCCGCAGAACGATCGCTGGAAGCCGTGAATGCCAACCCGCAGACGCGCGACATGGTGGCCGCCTATACCGCAGGCATCAATGCCTACATAGCTGGCCTGACGCGCGCCGAAACGCCGCTGGAATACAAGCTGATGGGCTTCAGACCCGAGCCATGGACTCCGCTCAAGAGTGTGCTGCTCATCAAGTATATGGCCGATGACCTATCGGGCAAGACGGACGACATAGCCCATTCGTGGCTGCGCCGTATCCTATCAAAAGAACTTTTCGAATTCTACTACCCCGACAAGATACCCGGTGCCACACCGGTGATACCGGCAGGCACGGCCTTCGCTGCACCATCGCTACAGCGCCCCGCTGCCCCACCCGACAGCCTGGCGTTCCCCGCATATACCGAAGCTGATTTTGAAGCGCCGCGTGTAGAGGGCAAGGGTAGCAACAACTGGGCACTCAGCGGCAGCCGCACAGCATCGGGCGCACCCATTCTCTGCAACGATCCGCACCTGGCGCTCAATCTGCCGTCACTGTGGTTCAAGGTGCAGTTGATGGCACCCGGCATCAATGTGTACGGGGCTTCGCTGCCCGGCGCACCCGGTGTCATCATTGGTTTTAACGACAATATTTCTTGGGGCCTCACCAACAACTACCGCGACGTAAAAGACTATTACGAGATAAGCCCAGTGCCCGGCGACAAAACACAGTATTGGTTCAATGGCCGCAAGGTGCCGTTCACGTTCCGCTACGAGAAGATAGGCATCAAGGGCAAACCCGACTTTACAGACACGGTGCGCTACTCGCTGCACGGCCCGCTTATGTATGAGCGCAATTACTTTGAGCGGGGCTCGCTGATGAAGCCGCTGGCGGTGCGGTGGATGGGCCACGAACGAACCAACGAGTTCAACGCCATCTACCTGCTGAACCGTGCCCGCGACTACAATGAATATACCGGCGCCATTCAGCACTTTCTGTGCCCGGCACAGAACATCATCTATGCCGACCGCAAGGGCAATATAGCACTGTGGGGGCAGGGCCTCTTTGTGAACAAATGGCAGGACCAGGGGCGCTTTGTGATGCAGGGCCGCGACAGCAGCACGCTGTGGCAGCAATTCATACCCACGGCCGAGAACCCGCATGCACTCAATCCGGCACAGGGTTTCCTCAGCTCGGCCAACCAACTTGTTACCGACAGCACCTACCCCTACTGGTACAATGGCGACTATAACGAGCTAAGGGCGTGGCGCATCAATCAGGTACTTGCGGGCATGCGCGGCGCTACAATCAACGATATGTTCGCTCTTCAGAACGACGACTATAGTGTGCTGGCTGCAACGGTGCTGCCCACCATGCTGCAACAGATAGGCGCTACACATCCATACATCAAACTACTCTCCGGCTGGGACTATCATCTTTCCAAGGACAGCGAAGCACCCACGGTATTCCAGATATGGTGGCACTTCTATTACCGTGCCATCTGGTCGCAGTATTTCCGCAACATTCCGTTCAACACCTACCCGCTACCCGAGCGCACCATGCAACTGGTGGTGGAAAGAAAGATACCGATGCGCGCCACAGGCTGCGACACAACCAGCTATGCTACCTACTGCAACTGCCTGGCACAGAACAGTTTTAAAGACGCGCTGGACAGTATGAACAAACTGCAGAAGAAGGGCTCTATGGCATGGCACAAAGCCAAGAATACTTCGGTTACGCACCTCACCAAGATACCTGCTTTCAGCTACGACCAGTTGCCCACGGGCGGCTGGGGAAACACCGTAAACGCGATGCGCCCCGGCTACGGACCATCGTGGCGCATGGTGGTGCAGATGGGCAAAGAGATCGAAGCATGGGGCATATATCCGGGTGGGCAGTCGGGCAATCCCGGCAGCCGCTACTATGGCGACTACATCAACGAATGGGCGCAGGGACGCTACCACCGCCTGGTCTTCCTGCCCAATACTGACGAACAGAAACACAAACAACTTCGCTATAAATGGAACATAGCACCATCAAAATAAACCGGGACAAGAAATGAAAATGATGTTGAACATACTGGCAATTGCGGTGCTGGCTTTCGTGGCGTCTTCTATGCTGCCATGGTGGTCGGTAGCGGCTGTTTCGTTTGTAGTGACACTGCTGGCCGGTCTGCGCCCCGCACAGGGATTTGTGGCTGGCTTCTTTGGCACGGGTCTTTGCTGGCTCACAGTAGCCTTCGTCCGCGACATGGCCAACAACCATATTCTATCCACCCGCATGGCAGCTATTTTCCATCTACCCTATGCACCGCTTTTTCTTATCGTCAGCGTGTTCATTGGCGCGCTCATCGGCGGGCTGTTTGCCTGGTCGGCCGCACTCATTAAAAGCAGCTTCGTTACTTCATGATATCTATGCCCCGTTTTATGAGACAATACCCCTTGCGCCCCATCGGCTCGTTGCTGGTGTCGGCACTGTTTCTGTTTGGCTGCGGCGATGGCGGCGACTCCATACCTATGGCCTACGAAAACTATAAGCCCGTTTCCTCTACCGACTGCCCCAACACTAAGCTGAACGGTAAATGGAAGCTCATCTACTCGGTGGACGATGGAAGGCGCATACCGGCTACAGAAGACCGCGTACTCACTTTAGTGAACTGCGCACTGGCGTCTTATACCGTGAATGGAGAACACGAACATACCGATATGTTCAAGGCAGCCAAGGTGACCCAATACTGCGCCGACTTCCAACTCACCTTTCACGAAGACTCCATTGCCTGCGTCAACTTCTACAAAGACACCCTTGTCATAGGTGGCTGCAGCAATATGGAGACCCAGTACTACTACAAGCAGATACCATAAAAAAAGCGGGCAACACTTTTGGTGCCGCCCGCTTTTGCATTATGCTTACTTGTTTCTTTACAGCTTTTCCTGATACTTGAAGAGGAAGAAGTAGGCTGCTGCCCACATCGGCTCCACATTGTCCATTGTGGCTATCACGTTGCCGGCCTTGATGATGGGACCTGTAGCCATGGGTATAGAACCTACGCGCTGTCCCTGATCGTTCTTGATGCCGCCATCCTCAAAGTAGTAGGACGCCTTTACTTTGCGGTCCTTGTCCAGATAGTCATAGCGCTCACGAAATCCTTCCATGTAGCCAACAGTGTTTCCCATCTTATCCACTATCCTGCCATCTATCTGAAACACACAAAGGGTATTCTGATTCTTATCGGAAATGGTTGACCTTGTTATGTACGCCATTACATTGCCCTTCACATCCTTCACCTCCTGCGCATCTACTGCTCCGGCCAAACCACAGAAACCTAAAATGAACAATATTTTTTTCATCTGGTTATATTTTTGAATTGCTTTTTCAGTTTTAAATTATCCACCTTTCCCTCTATCGCAGCAGGGTCACATTACCCTTGTGCGTTTCTTTCTGACCGTCTTTGAACACCGCGTCTATCGTGTACACATACACACCTTCAGGCTGCGGCACACCGTTCAGGCGACCATCCCATCCGCGACCATCCAGAGAGTTGGCAGAGAAGATCAGCTGACCCCAACGGTTGTAGATAGCCATATCGAACTGGATGAGACCCTTTGTGAGCAACTGACGTGGGAAGAAGAAGTCATTCACTCCGTCGCCGTTTGGTGTGAACACGTTCGGCACGTTCATGTAACAATCTTTCTCTACAGCAATAGTGTCGCTCGACTCACAACCGTTGATAGTAGCAGTGGCGCGGTAATGACCCGGAGCCACGATAGTGATAGAAGGTGTTGTTTCACCTGTACCCCACTTCCATGTTGGTGTGTAACCAAATGTGTTGATACGATCTGGAGAAAGCACTATTGAAGAGCTACCCGGACAGATGGTTGTATCCGCACCCAGATCGAATGTAGGATAAGGGTACACATTGATCACTTTCTTCAGGTTTATTGTAGGACAGTACATATAGTATGCTGTCGCTGCAACTGTATAAGTACCCGGTACATTGAACGCGTGATAGATCGGGTTCATGTCCTTGATGCTATCCACATTCGATTCGAACTGCCATGTGTAGCCGAAGTTACCCTCCTGTACATTTTCTACCGTGAACGTGATATGCTTACCTGCACAAGACGCACTATCGGTTGCCGACAAGCTGATCTTAGGATACAACCATACACGTGCGGTTACTTTAGAACGTCCGCTGGTACATCCCTCAGGCGAGGTCTGCGTAACATACACAGGGAATACGCCTGCATTGGCTGTAGATGGCACCGGTGCAGTTGGTGAGCCTACGCCACCGTTTGGTACTGTGTACCATGTGAGGTTGGTTCCTGTCACATCATACGGCACCGCCAGGTCGCCCTGACAATAGTTAGTATCGCGTACAAACGGCGCGTTAGGTGTCTGGTTTACCGTAACATTGATCGTATCTATAACAGAACAGCCGTTCCATGTTACCCTCACCGAATATACTCCTGAAGCCACAGTCTGCACATTTGCTATGTATGGGTTCTGAGTGTAAGAGTTGAAGAAGTTAGGACCATACCAGATGTATGTATCGCCTCCCGCAGCAGACTCGCTGTACAGGAACAGGGTATCGTTTGAACATACAGGCGTATTGCTTGACGCTACCGGTGTAGGCAACGGACGAATCTCCACGAGCGTTGAAGCATAGTTGTAACAGTTGGCCTTAGATACAGTTACCGAGTACACACCGGCCATAGCCATGGTTGCAGGCACCAGTATCGGGTTCTGAACTATTGAAGAGTATCCACCGGGACCATCCCATTGGTACGCTACACCTGCCATAGAACTGTTGGCAAATAACTTCAGGGTATCATTCACACACACAAAACTGTTGCTCGTGACGCCCGTAAGATCAGGTGTCGGCGGGTCGACCAGTGTCACCGGCCCCACCACGTTATACACACAGCTTGCACCTATGATCGTGATATTGGTATATACGCCTTGCGATAGCCCGTTCAATGTAAGCGTACCCGTAGGGCTGCCTACAATAACACGAGTCTGTGGCACACCACCAAACAGATAAGACAAAGTATAAGGCACGCCCGGTACTATTAGACCCGATATCTCAATGATACCATCTGTACCCAGGCAGGTAGTAGGATTAAAGAAGGTATCGATGGTAATGATACGAGGGTCCGGATCTTTGATGATAGCTGTAGCAGTATCGGTACAACCCAGCGCATCAAACACAATAACGGTGTAGGTATCAGCACCTATGCCCGATGCAGTAGAGGTGATCTGCACAGGTGCAGTGCTCCATGTGTAGTAATATGGTGCCGCACCTGACAATACAGTAACCGTTGCAGACCCGTCCGTTCCGCCGGCACATGTCGGCGTATCCACCGTCACATTAGTCACAAGGTCCGGCAAGACGGTAATATTATACACGTGTTCCTGTGTACATCCGTTGGAGTTGGTAACAGTAAGCGAATAAGATGTTGTTACGGACGGAGATGCCACCGGGTTAGCACACGTCACGCAGCTAAGACCCGTTGCAGGCGTCCAGCTATAATAAAGCGGAACGGCAATATCGGTAGCGTTAGACTCCAGCATCGTTGACCGGCCACGGCATATTGCCGTATCGTTCGATGGATTTAATGATAACGCTGATGGACTGATCCTTGTGTAAAGTGTATCCGGACAACCATAACCCGGGAACGGCGTAAGCACCACCGCTATTGTAACCGGTGTAGGAGGGAACGGAATAGTGATGGACATACCCGAACCGTAAACTACAGAGAATGTAGCAGAGTCGTACCAGTTATAAGCGGCGAAACCATCAGGCGCGGTCAGCGTTGGTGGCGTCATGGTATCACATATCGCGGCCGCGATCTTGAACAAACCACAACTCATGTCAATGTAACCATATCCGAAGTGACCGGTGGGCGAACAGTCTGAACTAATGAAGTCGATACCTACTGTGGTCCCCCCCAGACCAGAAAGATCGACCGTTGCCGTACTCCATGATTTGTACTGAACGTTGCTGGTAGCAGGCACCGATGAAGGAACACATGTTCCGCAGGTGCTGTTGGTCATAAAGCCCGGAAGTGTTCCACCCGCCACATACTGGAAGTAAGAGCATGCGGTATCCCCTATAAGAACAGGCACTACACCACCCGCCAATGCTGTTGCTGCGGAGTCAAATACACGCACAATGAAACGGGGCATCTGAGCGGCAGTATGACCCGCGTTCTGCACCAGTACAGCATAACGGTAGATAAGACTATAGTTGTCGGAACCCGGAGGGATAGGTATATAGAACCTCGCCTTTTCGGTAAGACCACCCACCACGTTGCCGCCCAACCTGAGCGAGTAAGAACCACCACCGGGTGCCACTACAGGGAAACCGCCATATTGGTCAAGTGGTCCGATACCACCCGGACCGGTACAGCCTATCAGACCGGCAGGCTTGGTAAGGGTGTGCCTGCACGCAATAGGTGCACCCGGTATGGTCGCGTCCGGTGTTCCACCGGTGAAGGTTCCCGTAAAAAACGACCAGGCTGACAGGTCACCAAGCTCAAAATCGATATTGGACGGACACACCAACTGGCCACGGGACGTGAACCCTAAACCAATAATAGCAATGAATGCCAGGAGTAACTTTTTGGTGTTCATGATTTTACTATTGTTATAATTGTCGGGAAATTATTTTTCTCTTTTATATTACTTCACCACAGTCATCTTCTCCGTAAGGATCTGTTGTTCGTGCTGAACTTTTAGTATATATGTACCGGGTGCAAGTGTCGAACTCTCGTCAAATCGTATCCTGTTCGACTTCACAACATCTACTTTCCGGCTCACAACAACGCGCCCATATAGATCGGTTACCGATACGACCACACTTCCGGTCATCGGGATAGACAAGTAAAAGTCACCATTCGTTGGGTGCGGCATTATATTAATTTTCGCACCGTTTGATGCCAGATCACGTACACTTGTCTCACAATCGGTCTGCACGGTCATTGCTATCGTATCCCTGCAACCCGTAGGAGCAGTATAAGTGATAACAACAGGCCCAAGCGACACACCCACCACATTTCCGTATACGTCCACGGTTGCCTTCGTAATGTTACTGCTGCTCCATGTTCCGCCCGGCACCGCGCTGGTCAGCACTGTCGAATCACCAATGCAGGCAATGCTGGAACCGCTGATGGTTGGAGCCGAATTGATGGTCACATCCAATGTGCGCGCGCATCCGGTAGGCATCGTGTAGCTGAGGGTGGTGGTACCGCCCCCTACACCGCCGAAAGTACCCGAAGTAGAAATAGTGCCGGTGGCAGTGTTAGTACTGCTCCAGGCACCACCCGCAGGCGAGCAGGTATATATTTTAGTAGATCCCTCACACGCGTTAGCGCCACCCACAATCGTATCGGGGAGCGGGCTAACGGTAACCGCCGATACCGCAACACAACCCGGACTTACCCTGTATGTGATATTCACTACACCACCGGCAACGCCGGTAACAACACCTGTTGAAGACCCTACCGTTGCAACACTTACGCTGCTGCTGAGCCACATGCCACCCGCTGCAGAGTTGCTGAGCGTGGTAGTTGATCCCTGACATACAGTAAATGTACCTGTTGAAGCCGGTGGAGGCGTAGGGCATGGTGGAGCCCACTCCAGCACCGTGTTCAGCGCGGGTGTGGTGTCTATCAGATAGGTCCAGGCTGTGGTAGTAGCGGTGGCCGCTTCGTTTGGCAATACTCTGTAATCGCCGGTAGCGCTGTTGCTGATACCAATGGTAGCCGTCTTCAGTGAATAAGTACTTGGACCGTAGATGTATTCTATTACACCCGATGTCTCATACAACTTCACCTGAAACGTTGCCGTACCTGTACCTGTGATACAGCTCCATGGTGATGAAGGACTTCCCCACTGGAAGGTAAACACCCTATTGGGAGCTGCACCCGATGTTTGGTAGTAAGCCGTTGATCCCACCCCCCTCAGGTCGTCCCAGAATGGCATGAGCAAACCCACGCCACCACCTATACCGGCAAATACCCCGAGATCATGATTGAGCGAACTGTTGATAGTGGTAGCGGCTGTGGTACCGTAATTCGAATTCGCAAGCGATATCCAACCGTTGGAGCTTACCGACAAAATTGTGTAGGTTGTCGAGCAATATGAGAACGAAAACCCTATCGGGATACTCTGGTTCGTTGTGTCATCCTTGCTCAGCGTAGTAAGATTCACCGTTCCCGGCCCACCGGCAATAGAGGTATAACTACCTATATAGCGTGACAAAGTAAACGTGCTCGTTTGTCCGTAACCCGCTACCGACCAACAAAGTAACAGAAGTAAAAGAACCTTCTTCATAATTTCGATTTGATATAATATGCCTGTTCTGCAAGACATCGATCACACCAATAGGGCGGTTGTTATCAATATCCTAAAATTCAAAAAGCAATTTATGCAGAATTTTTAGGATTTCACAACACAGAAATACATATTAAAAATAAAATGTGAGTTAAGTTAATAATTGAGTCCCAATTGATTGCCCCATGGCTATATCAATTCCGGGAAGAACCAACCGCATTGCCCAAAAAGAAATGCGGAGGCGATATCGCCTCCGCATTAAATAAAACTCACACACATCCTTTTCTACCAGATATTCATCTTATTCCTCAACCCGTTAGGGATGCCGTTTTTATGAAGCAGTATAGCAGTGGTTTTATATTTTACATAGTTTTTTGTTACATAAATATAACCCTTGTAGTCGTTCTTGTCACCCCACGAGTTCTTCACTATGTAATACTTTCTGCCGTTCTGGTCTGATGCCAGACCCACAATGTGCATACCGTGGTCGTCGGTGGTCTCGTAGTTGTCAAATGCCATCTGACGAAGCTCCGGTGTGATGTTGCGCTCATATTTAGGTCCGTCAAACATGTACTTTTTGTCAGAATCGCTCATGTTGTCATAGTCCTTCTCAGGCACATAGGCTACGCCGTTCTTCCAGCTGAAGTATTTTTCGCTAACGTCGGTAGCCCATGACACGGTAAAGCCCCTGTTCAGCGCGTTATCTATAATGTCGGTCAGGTCATCCATTTGCACATTGTAAACCCTGTCAAACGACCAGTTGTCAGGCACCATCAGCATGGTTTTTTTGTAATATGGCGCAGTCATCACCGATGTCAGCTCCACATAGTCTTCCGGATGAATACCAATGCGCTGCTGCGCGAAGCTCTGCGGTGTGTAGGTTTTGCCATTCCACTTGAAGGTCTCAGGCACTGCACCCAGATACGAGTTCAACACTTCTGTATAGGCCTTTTTCCAAGACGGGGTCAGCTTACCGTTCGGGTTAGACACCACTGCATCCAGCATAGACTTCAGTATGGCCTGCATCTCTGCAAACTTATTCTTGTCGGTTCCGTAGTGAAGACCTGTGTACACATCCTGCGGCATAGCACCATACTTCGCGTACATATTGATCACGTCATGACAAGCGCCACCATCGCCCCAGGCCACCGATCCGTGCATACGCACATAGTTGTCGGCCTTTTCCAGATACACGCAGCGTGCGCTGAAGATCTGCGCCAGCTCAATAGGCTCCTTGCCCATGCGCATCATCTCGCTCTCCAGAAATGAGTTGGTAGAATAACTCCAGCAGGTGCCTGAGCTTGCCTGATTCTTGACGCCTGTGCGCTCCAGATCTATCAGGTGGTTGAATTTATACTTATTCGAAGGCTCTGCTTTTTTCTTATCGCCGGTGTTTGTGTTGGTATAGCTCCGGTTCATTTCTATCTTCCTTATCAGGTCGTCCTGTGCGCCTGCAAGGAATGGCGAAACTGCCAAAGCCATCATTATGATCTTCTTCATTGCGTATTTTATGATTTGTGTAAAAATAGAATTAAATGGGTAAATAGAAAATCGGTACAGATATAATCACCCTTTTATCCCCTGCCTGCGCAGCCATTCTGCCGCCGCCGGCCCTTCAGAGAATAGCAGGTCAAGGATACTGAGACCCGGCACAAACCCAATACGGTCTTCAAACACCTGGTAGTACCGTCCTTCGGGCACGGGCAGCTTTTTCAGCCCTCTCAGGTCGGTCACTCCAGGTTCGGCATCACGCGCATACGCTGTCGTGAAGCCCTCCTTAAAGTCCAGTCTCAGTTGCTGCTTCACCCAGGCTATTGCAGCCATATTCAATTCATACAGCCACTCATACTCGGTGTCAAAAAGCGCCTTCAGCGTGGGTTCGTAGTGAAAAAAATAGGGCGACCGGTTATATACCGACACCAGCGTGCGCCAGTGCTGCACCTGCCAGCGGTCATCATTCAGCACACGCACCTTGTTTATGGCACCGGCCTGATCGCGGCCATGCAGCAGTGGCACGGTGAGCAATATGCTGTTGTTGGACCCGCCTATTCGGTACCGGTTGCGGTCGGTCATCTTCTGCGATCGTTCGTGCAGCTCAAACACCACCTCACTTGCCTGTGCCGCATAGCACCACCACCCTACCGACGGGAATGTAAGTATTGAAGAAAGCACCTTCATTGCCTCAAATGTAACACAACCTCGCTGCACTCAACCGCATTAGTTCATTTGAGCATACAATACGCATTGCTTTGCCTATTTTTGAAACCTCATTGGCTCATTCATTGCATCGTTCATGGTCCTTCCTTCTTCGCTTTTAACCGACCTTTCCCATTTAGCCGGGTTCGACGAACAGGCATTCCGTGCCGCGCACGACCAGCGTCCGCCGGTATCTGTTCGGCTGCACCCCATAAAAGGAAACGGCGTGTTTGCCAATGAAGAAGCAGTGCCCTGGTGCACGGGCGGCCGATACCTGCCCGAGCGACCGGTATTCACGCTCGATCCCGCCTACCATGCCGGAGCCTACTATGTACAGGAGGCGTCGTCCATGTTTCTGGCGCAATTGCTGCAACAGGCCATTTCGGGCCGCACCAACCTGCGCGTGCTGGACCTGTGCGCGGCTCCGGGCGGCAAGAGTACGCTCATCGCCTCCATGCTGGACCCCGAAAGTCTGCTTGTATCCAACGAGGCCATCCGTACCCGCGCGTCCATACTCGAAGAGAACATGAGCCGGTGGGGTTACATGAATACGTGGGTCACCAGCAACGATCCCCGCGACATAGGCCGGCTGGATGGTTACTTCGACATTATTGTGGTCGATGCCCCCTGCAGCGGTTCCGGCCTGTGGCGCAAAGACCCTGCCGCGCTCAACGAATGGAGCGAGGCCAATGTGCAGTTGTGCGGCGAACGCCAGCAACGCATCCTGGCCGATATATGGCCGGCACTAAAGACCAACGGCATCCTCATATACGCTACCTGCTCCTACTCGCCGCAGGAAGACGAAGAGATACTCTCGTGGCTCGCTACCGACCTCAACGCGGTGTCGCAACCTGCCCTGCCACTGCCTGCACAATGGGGCATTGAACCAGTCTCAGCACCCGGGAACATCATTGGCTACCGTTGCTACCCGCACAAGGTGAGGGGCGAAGGTTTCTTCATATCCTCTGTGACAAAAACAGAAGAAACAACGATTGTAAAACAGCCGCGCTTCAAAACCGCACGCAATGCGCGCATTCAGGAGCAGGCGGCACACCTGTTCAGCAACCAACCACTGTTCATACCCGGAAAGGACAATAACTTCTTTGCCATACACCCTGCACACGAGGCCGACCTGCACATCATACAACAGGCGGCATGGTTGCGCCGCACGGGTGCGGAAGCCGGCACCCCTATGCCGAAAGAATGGTTACCCGCACACGATGTGGCCCTAAGCATTGACGCAGCGGCAGGGCTGCCATTTGTGGACACTACCCGCGAACAGGCATTAAAATTTCTGAAACGTGAAGAAATGGGGATCGATGACATTCCCAAAGGCTGGCACATTATTCGCTACAATGGCCAGGGCCTCGGCTGGATAAAATCGCTGGGAAACCGCGTAAATAACTACCTGCCCAAACACTGGCGCATACGCATGGATATTGATGTGTAGCGGCTTTTACCGTACCGGACACAGTAGGATGAATTTTATATGCCGACCCTTCAGAAAATTAAATAAATGTTACTACCTTTGCGCCACTGGTAAGTCTTATACGGCCAGCTCCCGATGAATCCCCCAGGACAGGAATGTAGCAAGGGCGTTTGGTTGTAGCGGTGCGATGTGAGTAACTTACCAGTTTTTTTATGCCCCTACCCCTTGTGCCACACCTTTTCCAGCGTTTGATAGTCGAGGAAATAGATCACTTTTACAGACAGGCTGTTGCTCTGTGGTGCCTGTAGGGTTCCGTTCAGACTCTCCATATAGCTATTCACCAATGCCTGACCCGATGTATAGATGCTGTTCTGATACACCACACTCATCTCACTGCCCGGCTTGAACTGCCAGACAAAATTCATGAAAACATTGAACGAGTTGAAGTTCACATTATGAGTGCCGCTATAGCCGGCGCCATGCGTCAGTCGACCATCGCTGCCCAACAGACCGTATTTCGAGTATTCCGCCTGCGACCAATAGTGCCTGCCCTCCAGCTTCAAAGACATGGTACGCTTAAAAATGTAAGCCGCCGAAACCGCATTGGTGAACGTCTTCAGATCGCGGGTACCCAGATAAATGCTGTCACTCACTTTGTTCACAAATCCCACATCGCTCTTCGCATTGTTGCGCGAGAAACTGTAGATAGCTGAAAGTTTGTTGGAGAAACGATACCTCGGCGACACATTCCAGCCCAGTGTTTCCCTATCTTCTACTTTGTACCATCTTTTGCTGCCGCTCACATCAAACGCGAACCTCTTGCGATAGTCGGTTGAATAGAACCCACCGAACATATTGTTGGACGGCTGAACGAAATACCTGCCCGGTGTCCTTGGCTCAAAATAATCATACGACTCGGCAGGGGTCCAGTCCCAGTACACACCTGTTGTAAGGAAGTTCCTGAACGTGTATGTGTGATTGCCATGCACCGCCGACCGTGCATAAGCCCACGGATTGTAGGAACGGTAATACTCAAGCCCTATTTTGTTGTACGTGTTATTGAACACCCAGAATGGCTTGTATGTATTGTACACATTATACAGCACGCACGATATAATGTTGTTGCGGTCCAGATATCCCAGATCATTCGGATTGAATTTGTCCGTCACCATTCTGGTGTTCATACTCCATGTGTAGTTGCCGCTTTGTTTTCCAAAGTTTAGCCCGCCCCTGTGCCCTACTACAACACCTGTGTCATAGATCAGCTGACTCACGTCCGCGCTTCCGCTTGCACCATAGCGGTTCTTCTTATCTGCTATCTTGAAGAGCAGCGCACTCACATTGGCATTGTAGCTATTCTCCGCACGGTACACATTCGTGTTCACCAGGCTCACGTAAGAGTTGTTCTTCATTGCCTGATCCAGCACCAGCACACTGTAGTTGGTGAGCGGCGATGTCTCTACCTTGCGGTGACTACCCGTTATTGTATCTGTTACTGTAGCCATAGTTGGCGCCGACACCGCATTGAATATGCCTATACCTGTTCTCCCCTTGGTGCGCCCCGAAAACTTGGCAGCATTATACAATCGTGTATTGGCGGGGTTCTCCGTCACCACTTCATTAGTAACCAGTTGACCGCCCAATTTCTGCACGTTCACCGGTACTCCACCCACCCTTCTCGAGTAGAAGAGATCATTCTTATTGAACAGGTCCACACCTTCTGTAAAGAAGTACCTGCGCTCATCATACCGCACCTCCACCGGCGACAGATTCAGTACTCTGTTATCAAACAATGTCTGCCCGAAATCGGGTACCAGTGTCATGTCCAGTGTAAAACTCTCACTCACACCATACTTCACGTCCATACCACCGTTCACGGTATGCGCGGTATTCCCGTTATAGTTCTCGCCATACGTAGAAATGTAGGGCAGCAAAGCCAGCCGCAGCGGCGCCTTAATGTTCGTTATATTTTGCAGCACACCGCTCTGCCCCACCACGTTGGTCACCGCCGGGTCTACTTTGTTCCAGTAAGACCGTTCTCTGTACCGTCTTATGACCCTGAAAAAATTCACACCCCACTGCTGCACTTCTTTTTTCGGGAACCGAAGTGCCGAATAAGGTATCTTCATCTCTACAGCCCAACCGCTGTCGGTATGCGCTACGCGCGAATACCACGCAGCATTCCACGACCGGTCGGTAGCGTCAAACTTCACAATCCCATCGGCCTGCACACCTGCTGCTGTAACTATAAATTGTGTTGCATTCTGCTTGTCAAAATAGGTATCGAACGTTACCCCGAATGCATCCACATTGCTATTCTCAAAATCATCTCGCGGCGACAGTTGCCGCATCACGCTGTCCTTGCTCTGCTCATGCAGCATTGCCCCCACATACACAGCCTCATCGTCATACAATATGCTCACCTTTGTTGGCTGAGTGCTTGGCTGCCCCGGCCTTGGTCCCGACTGTATAAATCCTTCTGCACGGGCAGCAGTTGACCATTCGGGCTCCGAGAGATTCCCGTCAATAACAACCGGCGACACCACCGGCTGTGCCATAAGTACTTTCTTGTTTACCTGCGCGCGGCCCGCCGCAACACTGCCAAGCATCAGCGCTGCTACCGTTATGGTCTTCAAAAGGGTCACTACAACTTATTTACCGGATTCACTTTAGAAGCTCGATGTCACAGATGCCCTCACACCACTGAACGCAGGCTCATAACGACACACACCACCCGAACAGTTCATACCATCCACCTGCTTCACATAGGCCAGCGTAAAACGGTTGGCACCACGTGTATGCGCTACAAAGAAGTTATAGTAGTGATTACCCGGGTTCTTGTAGTTAGGGTTGTCGGCACCCGGATTCGGTTTTGTATTGTACATATCCGATACCGTGAACGACCACCTCGGCGCTATGTTATACTCCAGCAACGCGAACGCCCACGAACCGTAGTCTTTTACCGCGTTCATGTACTGCAACTCCAGCCTCAACGATTTCACATCGGTCAACTTATAAGTGATCTCAGCGAATGGTGTTGTAGAATACAGCGTCAGGAAAGGAATGCCCTTGATCTGGTAGGCGTCTATATTGTACTCCATATACTGCACACCACCCTCAAGTACCCACTTATCCAATCCCTGATAAATACCTTCAATATACGCCTCCCTGTAAAGCTTTTCACCTGTCAGTGTATTCATGTGGGTATATGTACCGGTAAAGTTTGTTACTTCGTTCGGTGCCACATTCACCTGCGCGGTTCCGGCCAGCTCCGACTGATCCTGTGAGGCAGGCATGTAACGCGAGATAAGACGCATAGGGCGCAACACGGCTACAACCGGCTGCCAGTTCAGCAAGCCCTTCAGTACGTTCTCATTAGGCGATGTACGCATCGTGAAGTCTTCAGTACGCTTACCCGTCAGGCTCACCGCCAGGCCCTTACGTCCATAGTTGAGAGAGGTGTACACAACATTTCCGTCCCTGTTGGCCAGTTTACCAAACAAAGCGTCATATTGGTTCACAACTGTTATCGCCTCGGCGGTCTTATAGGCACCCTCTACATACCACGACAGGTTTTTATACACCAAAGTGTTGTATGCAGTGAAAGCGTACATATTGTACTTCGGCAAAAAGCGCAACGCTGTGTCCTGCGCGTTTATCGCTGCGGCTACCGATGTCATAGACCCGGCATCGAGTGTCCTGTTCAACACACCGAATCCCGGCATCAGGCGCACGTTGCCTATGGCAGCATCACCCTCTCCCGCTACGCCTTTAATGACAGGCGCATAACGCACATTGTTCACCAGGTTGTTGTCGCTATTATTGTTTTTCAACTGACCGGTAAATCCTTTCATGGAAAAATGGTCGCCGAACTTGTACTTCAACTGAAATCCCATCAGGGCGTTGTCTATCAGCAATCCCCGGTCTTCGTAAGAACGGAACAGGATACCGCTACCTATCTGGTCGTAGATCGAACCTACCGTCAATGACAGATTGTCCATTTCTTTGCTTATCGCCCATGCACCAATACCAAAATCGGTGTTGGGAGACAAAGGTTGCTTCAGGTTCGAGTTGTTAAATCCGTCTGCTCTCACAAAAAATGTGTACCCGTTAATAGCGTACCGCAATGACAGCCACGCGTCACTTCCGCTCAGCGCATTATCATACAACGGATTGCCGGATGCCTTGATGTTGGTGTCCTTCATAAAGAAGTTAAGGTTCATCATAAGGTCACCCGAAAACGTACCTTGCGCAAAGGCGTTTCCCCCAAGAAGAAACGCTATTGCCAATAAGAATTGTTTTTTCATCTATAAGTGAGAATTGTTAAAGTTTATTCCGAAATTAGCCCCCGAAGTAAAAGTGGCAAAGTTTTCGCTATTATTTTAAAAAACAAAAAATTATGAAGAAAATCCTTTTTGCATTCGTCTGCCTGCTGGCGTCATCGACCATTTTCGCACAAGAACTGCCAACTACTCAGGTTAAAGACGTGAATACAGGTAAGAAAGTCCCTTTCAATCAGATATTTGAAAAAGGCAAGGTAACTGTGGTGTCCTTCTGGGCTACCTGGTGCGTTCCCTGCAAAAAAGAGATCAAGAACATTACCATGAAGCTCCCCGAGTGGAAAAAGGAATGCGACTTCAACTTCATTACCATGTCCGTTGATGAGGCCCGCGCCGAAGGTCTGGTGCGCACCTACGCCATCTCTCAGGGCTGGTCTTTCCCTTACTTCATCGACCCCAATGCAGATCTCAAACGCTCACTCAACTTCCAGTCGGTTCCCTTCACCCTCATCATAGACAAAGAAGGTAAAGCGGCATGGAAACACATAGGTTATGAAGAAGGTGGCGAGAACGAAGTTTTTGCCAAAGTAAAAGAGTTATCAGCTAAATAATTACCATATACCATACTGCAAAAACGAGGTGCCGCAAACGCCTCGTTTTTTATTTTTATATATACAAACGAGGCATGGATATTTTTCTGTAAACCATTCCTAAATCCCTATTTTTGTTCTCTTTATATTTGTCCAATGTTGCAGGTTACCGTAAACGAAAAGAAAACATATAACATCGACCGTAAAAACGAAAGCATCGAGATCAACGGCAACTCCGCCAGTCCCGATATTTCATTTCAGCCAAACGGGCTTATCAGTGTGCTGCTCAACAACAAGAGCTACACTGCTATTATTGAGTCGGTTGATACTAAAGCAAAAACGGTCTCACTGCGCGTGAACGGACAACTGTACACCACTACCATTCAGGAACCTATCGACCTGCTGCTCAGCAACATGGGGCTCGACCTCAAGTCTATGCAGAAGGCCGAACCGGTGAAAGCACCTATGCCCGGCCTGGTACTGAAGATATTGGTAGAGCCTGGTCAGCAGATCAACAAAGGTGATGGTCTGGTGATACTTGAGGCCATGAAAATGGAAAATATCCTCAAGGCTACCGGCCCTGCTACCGTTAAGGCCATAAAAGTCTCTGAGCGTACTGCCGTGGAAAAAGGCGCGGTTTTGATAGAACTGGAGTAAACTTTCTTTTTCCCAATGGGGAAGGCACTGGCATACAACATATCGCGTCTTTCGGTCAGATTTGGTCTGCTACTGTTGCTTATTACCGCCACCCTCCACTCCTGCCGCGACGATGATGCCCGCAAAATGCTGGGCAAATGGCGCTCGGTCCGCGTTGTCAACCGCGATCGCGACCACTTCTTCAGCCGCAGCCGCCTATTTCTGGACACTATGGGCAAGGGCAATACAGATGCCGTTAACCGCTCCATATACGGCGTAGTGAACATGGACAGCCTGCGCCGCGAACTACGCATCCAGTTCGACAGTGCCTATGCCGCGCAAATGAGCATAGACACGCAAAGCGAGATCATCTTTAATGCCGACAGCACCGTCATCTTCAACTTTCCCGGCAAAACCGAAAAAGGCACCTGGTTCATAGACAACGACGGCATGCTGGACCTGCTGGAAACCAACGAACTGGGCCATACCGAACACCTCCGTATCCGGATAGCCCGCATCGACAAAAACGAGATGACACTCACCTTCGTGAAACAAATAGAAGAAGACCTCGCAGATACTTCATTTGTTACCTTCAGAAGAAAGGAAAATTAACATGTTTCGTAGTACATTTGCAACTTCTTAGACTGGTTTCAAAGTAACTTTAAAATAAATACACAGCAACATACTATGCGTACAATACCATTACGTCAGGCACTCAGGGAAGCAATGGAAGAAGAAATGCGTCGCGACCCGCGCGTATTCCTCATGGGCGAAGAAGTAGCACAGTACAATGGCGCCTACAAGGTTAGCCAGGGCATGCTCGATGAATTCGGCGCACGCAGGGTCATCGATACCCCTATCGCCGAGCTTGGCTTCGCTGCCATCGGTGTTGGCGCTGCAATGAACAACACTCGTCCTATTATCGAGTTCATGACGTGGAACTTTGCTGAACTGGCAATTGACCAGATCGTGAACCACGCCGCTAAAACAGTTTCTATGAGCGGTGGACAGTTCACCTGCCCTATCGTATTCCGCGGACCAAACGGTTCTGCAGGTCAGCTCGGGGCACAGCACTCACAGGCGTTCGAAAGCTGGTACGCAAACGTTCCGGGCCTTAAAGTGATCTCTACCATCAACCCATACGATGCTAAAGGCCTCCTTAAAGCCGCTATCCGCGACGAAGATCCTGTGGTCTTCATGGAAAGTGAATCATTCTACGGCGACCTCGGTCAGGTGCCTGATGAAGAATACATCATCCCTATCGGCAAAGCTGACGTAAAGCGCGCCGGTACCGATGTTACCATCGTTTCTTACAACAAGATGATGAAAGTGGCATTGGCTGCAGCAGAAGAACTGGCTCACGAAGGCATCAGCGCCGAAGTGATAGACCTGCGCACTATCCGCCCGCTCGACTGGCACACCATCGTTGAGTCTGTTAAGAAAACAAACCGCCTCGTTATCGTGGAAGAACAATGGCCATTCGGCAGCATCTCTTCCGAGATCAGCTACCGCGTGCAGAAAGAGGCATTCGACTACCTCGATGCACCTATCCGCCGCATCTGTTCTGCCGATGCCAACATGCACTATGCACCAAACCTCGTAGCAGCATACCTGCCCGACGTTCCACGCACAGTAAAACTCATCAAAGAAGTAATGTACCTCGCTAAATAAGCGATCGATACCATAAAAGGAGAAGCCTGCAAGACAACTTGCAGGCTTCTCCTTTTATGCATTAGACTAAAGTCTTCTGTATATTGGTATTGAAGCGTTGAGTAACGGTTTTAATCAAGCATTCTTCTTTACTGCTAGCATCTTGAGTTCGTACGCGAACCGAATGAACGAGTATGGATGCCCTACCAAACCCCTGATTCCAGAAACATCTTCCCGTAACGATAAATAAACAAAATGCCACCAACGATCAACCCGATCCAAGCGATTCTCCCCGTTCCAAATGTCATTTTATGCGATAGTGTGGCAGGATGCCGGATGTCATCTATACGGGAATATATACCCGAAGAAATACATCCAACACCAAACAGGATATATTTGACATTTTCAGTCTTAAATGAAAGGACTGATGCTATAAAAAAGAATGCAGCAGCAACAATGAAATAATGTCTTTTCTCCAATGATGTACTGTTTATGAATATTGTAAATGCTGCCTTATCCACTCCCCTCATTTCCAATAAGACCATCTCAGATCATTACTCATTCACCCGCACTTCCACCTGCATATCAGGCTTCACCTGCATAATGCCCGTTACCAGCACAGTATCTCCTGCGGCAAGCCCCTGCAATATCTGCACCTTGTCGCTTGTGCGGGCCCCTAGCAACACAGGCGTCATCACAGCCTTCCCATTTTTCACCACAGCCAGCATCTTCTCGCGGTTGGTTGGTATCACCGCCTGCGACGGCACCATCAGTGCGTTTTCGTTATTTTCAAACGGCAGCACAATATGCGTGAACGCGCCTGCACCCAATTTGTTATTTCTGTTGTCCGTTACCGCACGCACCTTTACTGTTCTTGTCGCTGAATTTGCGGTAGGCTCTGTAGCTGCAATGGTCGCAACAAAAGTATCTGTCTGACCCGTCACCGTAAAACGCAATTGCTTGCCCGGTTTCAGTTCGCTCCGGTATTGCTCCGGCACATTCATATCCATCTTCAGTTGGCCTGTCTGCTGCAGCGTAGTGATCACCGATGCCTGCGTTACCACAGCCCCCACACTCACATTCCTGATGCCTGTGCGGCCCGAGAAGGGCGCGCTGATAGTGGTCTTGCGCAATTGCGCCTCGGCATAAGCAATGTCGGCCTCTATCGATTGTATCTGGGTAGTAGTGGTCTCATACTCCTGCTGACTAATGCCGCCCACTTCCAGCAAGGCTGCCTGCCTGCCCTTTATCTTTACCTGCAACTCGCGCTGCGCCCGCAACTTCTGCAGCTGGGCTTTCAGGTCCTCATTATATAGCTGCACCAGCACTTGTCCCTGGCGCACCTCCGCTCCTTCTTTAAACGAAATAGAAGTGATACGTCCCGATACCTCAGGCATCACGCTCACCTCTTCATTGGGCAGCAACGTACCGGTTGTTGTGTAGTTATCCTGAAAAACTACCGGCTTCACCACTATACCCTCAGCATGCAGCACTTTCGGCCCCTTAGGTCCGCCCGCGGCAGGTGCTTGCTTCTTTTCCTTGCATCCGGGCAGCAGCAGTACTCCGGCAACGGGTAGCAATATTCTGGCGATCCGGCTGATATGTGTTCTCATTTCCTCACAAAGATATTGACCACACCCCATCTGCGGCACATCTTTCTTTTATTGCAGCATAACCTTAACGCTTCCCTATCCGTATTTTTGTAGCCATCCATAGGCAAATGCAGATCGTACTGCTCACTCCCGAAAATGAAATGCCGCACGAGACCGGCATTGCCAACAGCCTCTTCGCTGCAGGACTGCAGCGGCTGCATCTGCGCAAATACGGGGCATCTGAGGCGCAGCTCACACAATACATTTCTGCTATACATCCGCAATTCCGCCAGCGTATCGTCATTCACAGCCACTTTCATCTGCTGCACGACCTGGGTCTTGGAGGCATCCACCTCAATACCGCTACCCGCCTGTCGCCTACCCTGTCGTCAATAACGCACGGCATACCTGCTGAAGTTACCTCTACCTCATTTCATAGCTGGCAAGAGATCACTGACAACACCATCCACTACCGCTACGTCTTCATAAGCCCCGTATTCAACAGCATCTCCAAACCTGGCTACCTGGCGGGTATAGATCGCACACAATTGCCCACCGTGAAGGCGCAACAAAAAGCGGCCGGCATAGCGCCCGCGATTTATGCGCTCGGCGGCATCGACCACACCAATATCAGCACATTGAAAAACGAAGGGTTCGATGGCGCCGCGTTGCTCGGCAGTATATGGCAGGCACAAGATCCCCTGCAAGCATTTACCAACACCCTAAAACAACTTGATTAATTAGCCCTAAGCGGGCACTCCGTTCATTCCCTCTTGCAGATGGCTCACACGGCCAAAGCCCAACTGCTGCAACATCAGCACCGCATGTTTGCTGCGCACGCCTGTGGCACAATACACCACTGTATGTTTATCAGGGTCCAGTTGACCAGCTTCTGCCTCCAGTTGCCAGATAGGAATGTTCACCCCACCAATATTGGCAAGTGCATGGTCCTCTTCCGGCCGCACATCCACCAGTTGCAGCTCACCTGCACGCATCATCTGCTGCAGCTCGTCATAGGTCAACTGCGCCGGTGGCACCGCACATTGCTCCCGCATGCTGCCCGGCAACTCCTTTATATTTCTGTTAGCTTCATTAGCTGCAAACGAGAACATGCTTGTCTGCATGGTCAGCACGTCCATCACCAGCAACTTGCCCGATAGCACTGTGCCTGCACCTGTCAGCACCTTTATCACTTCATTTGCCTGTATAGCCCCCACAATGCCGGGCAATGTGGCCACTACACCTATGTCGGCACAGTTCGGCGATTCCCCCTCGCCCGGTGGTTCGGGAAACAGACACCTGTACGTAGGCCCGCCCTTATAATTGAATACTGATACCTGACCTTCAAATTTGAATATCGCCCCCGACACCAAAACCTTGTCCGTCAATACACAGGCATCATTCAGCAAATAGCGTGTTGCAAAATTATCCGACCCGTCCACCACTATGTCGTAGTCCCGGACTAGGTCCAACACATTGTCCCTATCCACAAACACCTCATGCACCACAAATCGCACCTGCGGATTCATCCTTCCCAGTTTTGCCGCCGCAGTAGCCGCCTTGCCCTTGCCTATATCTTCTGTGCCATACAGCACCTGCCGCTGCAAATTGCTTACATCCACCGTATCACCATCGGCAATTCCTATGGTACCAACACCTGCCGCGGCAAGGTATTGCAGCACAGGGCACCCCAGACCGCCGGCACCTACCACCAACACACGCCCCTCCTTCAGCCGCTCCTGTCCGTTCCGGCCTATCTCCGGCAACATTATCTGCCGGCTATATCTTGATATTTCTTCGTTTGTCAACACGCACTAAATCGCAAATCACAAATTCCAAATCACAAATCACAAATCACAAATCACAAATCACAAATCACAAATCCTAACCTGCCGGCAGGAAGATTCCCAATTCCCAATTCCTAATTCCTAATTCCCAATTCCTAATTCCCAACTCCCACTCCCCATTGCTCCCAATCCTTCCACACCGCCTTGTATCCCTTACGCTCTATCATTTGTTTCACTTCCGCTGCCGACCGGCTATCATCTATTTCAAATTGCTCCAGCGACTCAGGCTCTACCGTATATCCGCCCGGGTTAGTCTTCGATCCCGCGCTTATGGTGGTGGCACCCAACTGTATGATATTATCCCTGAACAATTCTCCCTCCCTCGTCGATACAGACAATTCTATCTCTTCATTGAAGATCCGCCATGCACATATCAATTGCACCAGCTCCCTGTCACTTATCGCCACCTTAGGTTCTATCAATCCCTCAGCTGGCCGCAACCTCGGGAACGAAATGCTATACTTGGTCTGCCAGTATTTCTTTTCCAGATAGCTTACGTGCAGTGCCGTGAAGAAGTTATCAACGCGCCAGTCCTCCAGCCCTATCAGCACTCCCAATCCTATCTTGTGTATCCCGGCCCTGCCCAATCTGTCTGGCGTATCAAGGCGGTAATAGAAATTCGACTTCTTCCCCTTCGGATGATAGTCTTTGTAATGCTCTTTGTCATACGTCTCCTGATAAACAAGCACCGCATATACCCCCTCGTCTTTCAATCGCTTGTACTCGTCTTCTTCCAGTGGCTGCACCTCTATAGATATGTTGTCAAAGTGAGGTTTCAACACCCTTATCGCATCCACCATGTAGTCAACACCCACCGTCTTGTTGGCCTCGCCCGTCACCAGCAGCACATGCCCGAAACCCTGCTCCTTCAGATGCAGTGCTTCCTGCAATATCTCAGTGCCGGTCAGTGTACGGCGGCGCAGCTTGTTGTCCAGACTGAACCCGCAATACGTACAGATGTTCTGACACTCGTTGGACAGGTACATGGGCGCATACAACTGGATCGTTTTGCCAAATCGTTTTTGCGTTATCGCCTTACTCATCTGCGCCATCTGCTCCAGATACGGAGCCGCCGCCGGCGAGATCAATGCCATAAAGTCTTCCGTAGTGCGCTTCCTTGCATGCAACGCACGCTCCACATCAGCAGCAGTCATCGAGTAGATCCTGCTCAATACTTCCCCTCTATCGTAGCTGTCAAATACCTCCCTGAACATACCGCAAATGTAGCCAACTTACAGGATAACGGAACCATTGCAGCCGTCCACCGCCGTCACTTTATCTTATCTCCCTATAAGACAATACCCCGCATTGCTGCGGGGTATCGAATGTTTTTTCCGTTGGAAAGACAGACAGAGATTACTCGGCCAACATTACCGTTACAGTCTCGAATTTCTTATTTCCTGCATCCATCAGTGTCAGTCTTACTATAGATGGGCGGGCTACCTTGACAGTTAGGGGTAGACCCATGGACTGCGCCTGCCCCCGGATATGCAAAAAGCCCCGGCACGAAAACCGGGACCTTTTTATGAAAACAACACACATTTAGAGTATCAGTTTACTGTAGCCTACTTGTGCGCGTAGACCTTATTCAGCGCATCGGTTCGCGAGTTCACGTGCAGCTTGTCGTATATATTATGGATGTGCTTGCGAACCGTTTCTATACTCACAAACAGCATAGCCGCAATTTCTTTATAGCGGTACCCTTTCGACAGATAATTCAATATCTCCTGCTCCCGCAGCGACAGCTTCTCCAATTCCTTACTGCCGCCACGTGGTTCCTGATGCTGAAACTGCCCTATCACCTTCCTTGCTATCTGGCTGCTCATCGGCGACCCGCCGGCACACACATCCTTTATCGCTTCCACTATCTTTTCCGGTGCCGTGGCCTTGGTCAGATAACCGGTAGCACCCGCTTGCAGTGCGTTAAAAATATTATCAGAGTCCTCAAGAGAGGTACACATCACAAACTCGGTGGCGGGGCACACTGCCTTCAACGCACGCACACATTCTATGCCGGACATACCACCGCCCATGTGTATATCCATTAATGCCACATCGGGTTTTATCTCAGGTATGCCTTTCAGCGCTTCTTCTGCGTTCTCATACACCGCCACACACTCCAGGCCGTCAGCACCATCTATCAGTGCCGACAGCATCTGACGCGTCTGCATCTGATCTTCCAATACCGCCACCCTTATTACTCCCATTACAAAAAAAGTTGAATGTAAAAATACCCACGCATAACCCGTCAATCAATTACACTAAAGTAGTATTTTGTATAAATGACCATTTTCGGCAGATAACGAGTTGTCATTTGCGCCTACCTTTCAGTGTCAGGTAAAGCACCAATGCCGTAAATGCAAGTCCAGCACCATACCCCACTATCATCAATTTGCTTTGCCGTTGCTGAAGCGCCTGTTTTTCTCTCAACTCCGTGTCATATTTCGCCTGCATCTCCGCCATCATTCTCGCACGCTCAGTATTCATTACACTATCCTTCAGCGCCGTGTGCAACTTGTGCAGCCCGTATGCCGAATCATACTTACCCGCCTTGGCATATTCCTCAGCTAAATTGGCGTAAACATCCACCACTATTTCTGTGGCCTGCAACTCTTGCGCCAACTGTAGCCCGCGCCTGTTCAACGCTATCGCATTGGCATAGTCGCCGGTCATCTCATACACATTCCCCATGTTCACCAGATTGGCTGCGGCCAGGTATTTATCGCCCAGCTTCTCGCTCAGCGCCAGCGACTGACTGTAATAGTCTATCGCCTTATCATACTGTTTCATTTGCTTGTACACCACACCCAGATTGTTATACAACAGCCCCAACCTGTCTTCCTGACGCAATGCATCATACAACTCCATAGCCGCTTCATAAGACTGCAATGCCTTCTCGAAATTGTTTTGTTGCTCATAGATCACCCCACGGTTATTGGCACAGTCTGCCAGCACCGGCGTATCTCCTGTCGATCTCGCTATCGCCTCCGCCTTATCAAACTGGCGCAACGCACGCTCAAAATCCTTACTGTCAGAATACAACGCCCCTATGTTCTTTTCCGCTCTTGCCGAAATTCTCAGGTCTCCGGCGGCATAGGCTATTTTAGCCGCCTGCTGGTACGCAGCCAACGCCTCCACAACATTCCCAACCTGCGAATAATTATTACCAAGGTTGTTGTACACTACAGCCTCAGTGCGCTTATCTTTTGCGGCTGGCAGTCGACTTTTCAATAACTCTATCGACTGCGCATAGTTTCCTGCATTATATAGATCAATGGCTCGTTGAAGTGCCGTATCCGGTGCGCCCGCCAAAAGCCTGCAGCATATAGCAATGCAGGCGGCCTGCAGCAAAACACCTCGCATCACCATTCGGCTCATTAGTTTAGTTTTCATTTTTTTTACAGTATCTCCGGGTCTGGATCCGTACCCAGCAGTACAAACGGCACACTTATCGTGATCTGTGTTCCGCTCCCCTTGCCCGATACTATCTCAAATATCCCGCCCGTCACATCTATCCTATGTTTCATATTCCTCAGGCCGTTCCCCTCCTTCCTCGCTTCGCACTCATCAAAACCCTTACCATTATCACTGATGATCAGAATGAACTGCTCCTTGTCCACCCGTGCCGCTATCAGTATCCGTGTCGCCCCGGAATGCTTCACACAGTTATTTACAGCCTCTTTAACTGTCGAAAATATATTTCGCTGCACCTCCCTCGATATGTTCAGCGGCGGCACCTTATCAGGAAAACTGAACTGCGTATCTGCCGGCAGCCCATCCAGATAATCTGCGCAGTACTCCCTTATCCTCGTTATCAGATTCTCAAGCGTGGTATTCTCCGGGTTCAGCACCCAAATCAGGTCACGCATATTATCCACCAGCTCCTTGGTGATGGTCGATATGTTACCAAGATCCTTCTCCGGCATCTGGTTATCCCTTATCTTCCTTGCGGCCATCTCACTCAGCAAAGATATCCGCGACAATCCCGACCCTATGTCATCATGTACATCCTTCGATATTCTAAGCCGCTCCATGTTCAGCGCATGTTGTTTCTCCAGCTCCAGTGTCTTTCGCCGCACCCTCCTGTTAACATCTATCCGCACCGCGCCGGCCACAATACCCGCCAACGCAAGAAATATCAACGCCCTGAACCACCACGTTTGCCAATAAGGTGGCACTATCTCCAGCTCCAGCTCCAATGGTTCGTCATTCCACAATCCCTCATTATTGCTCACCTTCAGCTTAAACGTGTACGACCCCGGTGCCAGGTTTGCGAAACGCACCTTATCATTGGATGTATACAAAAAATCCATAAACTGCCCCACCAGCATAAACGCAAACAGGTTACCCACCGGAAGCGAGAACACCAAAGCCCTGAAAGTGATACTTA